>CAZEXG010000031.1:0-1847 GCA_964516665.1 uncultured Gammaproteobacteria bacterium | reverse complement strand
CGATTATCGGAATTTTCAATATCATTCTATCTTTTTTTAACCTAAATTCAGGCATTTTTACTCCAACTCGATAAAAACTGATTCCTCCCACTATCAGAATCGGCAAAACATACCATGTTTTAACCATAAATCCGGAAAAGCCCATTAATATTTTTGTCGCCATTGGCAATTCTGCCGTTCCGAAATCAGCGTATAAACCCAACATTTTTGGTACCACAAAAATCATCATCACAAAGACCACCAACACCATTCCGATAATAACAATAATTGGATAAATCATTGCCCCTTTTACCTTACCCCGAAATGCATCTTCGTTTTCCAAATTTTGAGCCAATTTAGCCAAAATATCTTCCAATACTCCCGCCTCTTCTCCAGCCGAAATTGAAGCAATATAAGCCTCTCCAAAAATATTTTTATAAACCTCTAATGCTTTCCCCAAAGATATCCCGCCTCTGACTTTGTCCAAAGTATCGTCCAGAATATTGTACATTCCACTACCTACCTCCATTTGATTTTTTAGCAAAGCTAAAGCGTCAGTCAAGGCCAAACCAGCCGTCATCATTGTCGATAATTGTCTGGTAAAAGAGGATATTTGTTTCTGACTTACCCGACCTTTTATTTTTTTATTCAATTCTGCTAAAAAACCTCCGCCTACCGGATCAACCGACAAAGGTATTAAACCATTACCTTTGATAGACTCAATTACTTCCTTTTCATCAGTCAAATCAAGTTCTCCCTTAACTAATTTTCCGCCCCAATCCTTTGCCCGATAACTAAATTTTGCCATTATTTTTTCAAGCTTCTTAAATTACTTTGTAATTCTCCTGGTCTTAGTGCATAGCTCATCGCCACTTCCTCTGCTACTATCCCTTGCTTCACCAATTTGGCCAAAGAAGTCTCCAGACTAAGCATTCCCAAATCCGCTCCCGTCTGAATAATATTGTCGATCATAAAAGTTTTTCCTTCCCTAATTGTATTTGCTACTGCCGAACTTGCCGTCATAATTTCCATTGCCGGCACCCGACTACCATCAATTGCTGGCACCAATCTTTGAGAAATAACCGCCGACAACACCGAAGCCAATTGGATTCTTATCTGGGGTTTAGTTCCCTCAGGAAAAACGTCCACAATTCTGTCAATTGTTTGCGCTGCCGAATTGGTATGTAAAGTCGAAAAGACCAAATGACCGGTTTCCGCCACAGTTAAAGCCGATTGAATTGTTTCCAAATCTCTCATTTCTCCCACAAAAACAATATTTGGATCCTGTCTCAAAACCGATCTTAACGCTCGGTCAAAACTTAATGTATCACCGCCAAGCTCCCTTTGGGAAATAATCGATTTTATCGGCTTAATTACATATTCTATCGGATCTTCAATCGTCACAATGTGAGCCGCCTTTTCCTTGTTGATTTCGTTAATCATGGTGGCCACCGTTGTTGATTTTCCATGTCCGGTCGGACCGGTCACCAAAATAAAACCTTGCTTAAGTTTAGTAAAACTTTTTAATGACTCAGGTAAATTTAATGTTGAAAAATCGGGAATATCTTCTGGAATTACCCGCATCACACAAGTCACCATACTCCTCTGAACATAAATATTTGCCCGAAAACGGGCCTCGTCTACCGTTACTGAAAAATCCAATTCTTTCTCTTTAAAAAATCTCTCTCTTTGTTCACCACTCAACACCGACAAAATTATTTCCGGATCTTCCAGCACTTCCAAACTACCGATTTCCGTTAAAATTCCGTTTGTTCTGAATTTTGGTAGCATTCCCAAAACTAAATGGACGTCAGAAGACCGATTTGCTACTGCTAGTCTTAAAATCTCTTCAATTTTTGAATGCATTT
>CAZEXG010000030.1:0-2308 GCA_964516665.1 uncultured Gammaproteobacteria bacterium | reverse complement strand
GTGATACTGTCAACCTGGTCGCCCATCTCGATCTTAATGAATGGAATGGCCACACTTTTCCCCAACTGATTGTAAAAGAAATAATTAAACAGTAAAATCCCCCACAAATAGGATTTTTATTATAAAATTAACACTATGAGAACTTTAATCGAAGACACCATTTCTGAAATTGGTAAAGCAGTTACAATTCAAGGCTGGGTAAATTCTGTCAGAAGCTACGGAAAACTAGCTTTTGCTGATATCCGCGACCGCTCCGGCCTTCTCCAGGTTGTTGGTGGTCCTGAGTTAGGTCAGGCTAAAGTTGAATCTGTTGTCGAAATTAGTGGCACTATCCGTTCCCGCCAGGAAAAATATTTCAATCCAAAATTGATTACCGGTCAAATCGAAATGGAAGCCACTGAAGTAAAAATTTTGGAAAAAGCGGAAGAATTACCCTTTGATGTCCATCAGCCTGACTTAAATGTTTCTTTACCGGTCTTGCTTGACAACCGTTCCCTTTCTCTGCGAAATAAAAAAATTGCCGATATCTTTAAAGTCCAGGCTACTATTACGAAAGCTTTTCGGGATTTCTTAAATTCTCAGGATTTTACCGAAATTGCTGTTCCCACTTTGGTTGCTGGTGCCACCGAAGGTGGTTCTGAAGTTTTTCCGGTCGATTATTTTGGTTATAAAGCTTTTTTAGCCCAAAGTCCTCAGCTCTATAAACAGGTAATGGTCTCGATTTTTGAGAGAGTCTTTACTATCGCCCATGCCTATCGGGCCGAACCCTCTGTCACTACTCGACATCTAACTGAATATGTTGGTCTTGATTGTGAGTTTGGTTTTATCAATGATTGGACTGACATTATTAAGATGGCCGATTCTACTGTCAAAGCAATTTTCAAGGCCGTTTCAGAAAAACATCAGGATATTTTAGATGAATATGGCGTAACTATTCCTCAAACCTGTGAAAATACCCCCTGTCTTAAGTTAAAAGAAGCCTTGCAAATAATTTATGAACGCACCGGTCGTGATGTTAGAAATGAATTAGATATGGACCCTGAAGGGGAGCGGGAAATTTGCCGCTGGTCTTTGGAAAAATATAATTCTGAACTCGTTTTTATTACCCATTTCTACACCAAAAAACGTGCCTGGTATTCTTTCGCTGACCCTCAAAGTCCGGAAGAAACTCTTACTCTTGATTTAATCGGTCGGGGAGTCGAGTGGATCAGTGGTGGCCAGAGAATCAACGATTACACCGAACTTCAGGAAAAAATTAAATCACGTGGTCAAAACCCAGCTGATTACGAGATCCCTTATGGTCAATCGTTCAAATATGGTATGCCTCCGGAAGGTGGTTTTGCTATCGGTTTAGAACGCATTACCCAAAATATCCTTGGTCTCGAAAATATTCGTCAGGCTTCACTTTTTCCCCGTGATATGGAAAGAGTCGATAGTCGTTTGCCAAAAATCGAAAAAACAAAAAAATAATGCATTTTAATTTTTTTCATTCCCGCTATTTTTATTTCGGTCTCCTTTTTGGTACCGCTCTTTTTCTTTCTTTTTTACCGGTATTAAAATTTGATCTGCGTCAAAACTCAATTTTTTCTTTTAATCATCCGCCTCAACCACAAATAAAAGAAAATAATCCTCCTGTTTTATCGACAAATTCATATATCCTTTTAGATACCGCCACCAATCAAATTTTGCTTTCAAGCCGCCCTTATGATCGGGTTTACCCGGCTTCTACCACCAAATTAGCTACGGTTTTAACCGCCTTAAATATGTACCCTCTAGATGAATTGGTTACGGCTAAAGCCTATTCTGACGGTAAAATCATGGAGCTCAGGGACGGGGAGACTGTCACCGTCAAAACTCTTATATCAGCGCTCTTGATCTATTCAGCCAACGACGCTGCCTTTAACTTAGCCATTCACGCTCCCGGTTCAACCCAGGCTTTTGTTTCCCAAATGAACACTTTGGTGACTAAATACGGTTTAAAAGACACTCATTTCGTCAATTACGATGGTCTTCATGATCCTGATCACTATTCCACTCCTTACGATTTGGCCCAGCTTGGTCGTCTTGCTTCTCAAAATCCTATAGTTCGGGAAATTGTCAAAACCAAATCTACCGATTTGACCGATGTTAACCATCAATTTGTTCACCATGTTACCAGCACCAATGAACTTCTTGGTCTCGTCCCCGAGATCGAAGGTCTCAAAACCGGTTGGACTCCTGAGGCAAGTGGTTCTTTCATTGGTCTGATCAATCTCAATGGTCACTATTTAATTTCTGTTGTCGCTCAATCCCAGGACCGTTTTGCTGA
>CAZEXG010000029.1:0-3705 GCA_964516665.1 uncultured Gammaproteobacteria bacterium | reverse complement strand
AGAAATATTTTCCAGATCAATTTGATCAAGAGTGATCATAGCTTATTTTACACGTTGCCGAGGCAATAGTAGGCACCTTTGGTGGAGCCGCGCTTTTCACAAACTTTGTCGTCGATTAGCTTTTTTAAATCGCGCCAGATAGTATCGTCAGAAACCATAGGCAGAAGAGATTTAGCGTCGGGCATACGTAGACCACCAAATTGTTGCATGTATTCGACTAATTTTATTTGACGTTCGGTAAGATGAACTTGTTTGCCACCTAATTTCTGTTTGAATTTCAAATCTCGAGAAAGGGATTGAACTTTGTCTTTAACCCGGGCCAGTTCAATAGCTAAGGCTTCGGTGTAGTAGGCGGTCCAATTGGTCAGGTCGCGTTTGAAAATATCATTATTTAATTCGTGAGTGCTTTGGAGGGTGTTGTAATAAGTTTCGGCATTGCGGTCGAAGTATTCCTCGATAGAGAAAAGGCGACGAATATCGTAACCCTCGGCATAAAGAGGTAACATGGCAAAAGCACGGGAGACACGGCCATTACCTTCAATGAAAGGATGGATGGCAACCAAAATATATTGGGTGATGGCGGCCCGAATAGCAGGATGGAGTTCCCAGGAGAGAGGATCGTTTAACCAGGCAACGAGGTCGGTCATGAGGTAAGGAACTTCAATAGCCGGAGGGGGGCGGTGGGCAATTTCGCCAGTGCGGGTGTTTTTTAAAACAACCTGTTGACGGCGATATTTACCAATTTCAGTTTCGGGAATAATTTTATCGGTGGTGAGGGAGTGAATTTTTTTGACAATGCTTTCGCTATAGAAAAAATGCCTGTTTTTAGGATCAATCGTACCACTAAATTTTTCTTCAGGTAGAGGCATACCAGCGTCGAAAAGGGCCCAAATCTCTTCGAGATAAGCAATAACGTTGCGGTAGTTGATAACTTCCTGAATATCCCTTTCGGTGGCGGTAACCTGGCGTCCTTCAACTAAACGGGCAACTTCCTGATAAGTAAGATCATTACCCTCGATACGGGTGCCATAATGAACGGTACGAACGATGGCTTCCTGTTGAAATTGTTTTTCGTAAGCCGGGATTAAAGGTGCTTCATCGATAACGGCTTTAGCGGCCTCGATAGTACCGATATTCTTGAGAATATGGTTATTGATGGTAAATATCGGCGAAAACATACTGGCTTCATTATAACAGATTTTTAAAAATCAATGAGGTGAAAATGCGGGGATTAAAAATTATTTTAAAAAGAAATAATCCAGAGCTGATTTGGGATCGACATTAGAATCAATGAGGTTGATGGATTTAATTAGTTTTTGAATAATTTTGGCGGTAGTTTTTTGAGGATTTTTGGCAAAAGTTTGGTGATATCGATCGAGCTGTTTTTGAAGCAAAGTTTTGATCTGATCTTTGTCGCTGGCTAGAGTGGTGGAAAGATCGAGGTCTTTTTTAAAATTGCCGGTAATAGGCCATAAATCGATTTTTTCTGAATTGGTTGAAGCAAGAAGACGAACTTTTTGACAGCGGGAAATGATGGTGGCCAAAAGACGGGTGGGGTTACTGACGGCCAGAATAAGATAATTGTTGTCGCCTGGTTCTTCCAAACTTTTTAAGAGGGCGTTTTGGGATTCGGAGTTAAGATTGTCGGCTTGAGGAATCAAAATAATTTTAGAGTCATGATTGAAGGGTTTTTGGGAGAGAAATTTTTTGGCTTGGCGAACAGTAGCAATATTGTATTCTTCAAAAACGAAAAGATCCGGATTATTGGTTAACTGATGATGAAGTTCCGAAAGCATTTCTTTGATCTTATTTTCGGTATTTTCCGGAGAGCTGGAAATAATTAGGGTTGAAGGGAAGAAGGACATGGTTTAGTATTTATTATAGTGTATGACCAATGAAAGTAAGATATATAAAAAACTCGCCGATGTTTTGGTGGATAAAGGGGTCATCAATCAGGAAAAAGCTGACGAAATTAATTTAAGACAAGTAAAAAGTGGGGAAAGTGAGGAAGATATTATCAAGTCACTTCGAATTTTAACTGACTTTGATTTTGCCAAATATAAGGCGCTTTTTTTGAGAGTGCCATTTGTAGATTTAAACAGTATCGGTTTTTCGCCGGAGGCTTTGTCGCTGGTGTCGCAGAATGTGGCAGAAAAGTATCACGTGGTCCCCTACCGTTTGGAACCGAAGGAAAAAGCTTTGTATGTGGCTATGGCCAATCCACTTGATTTGGAAACGGTGGAATTTTTGGAGAAAAAAACTAAATTAAAGATAAAAACGGCGATGGCGGAACAAACGCAAATCGATCTTTTTATCCAGGAAAAGTATGAAAGGGAGAAAGCAATCACCTCTGAGGTAAGTAAAGCTTTGGATGAGCAAAAGGACGAGATTAAGAATATTCAGGAAAAACAAAACAGCAAGATTACGGCGGAAGCACCAATTGCCAAAATTGTAACTACTATTTTGGAATACGCGGTTAGGTCGAGGGCTTCAGATGTACACATCGAACCATTGGAAGAAAACGTGAGGGTTAGATACAGAATTGATGGTATTTTACAGGAGAAATATATATTACCAAGAAATGTGTTGGATGCAGTGGTAAGCCGGGTGAAAATTTTGGCAAATTTAAAAATTGACGAGAAAAGAGTACCCCAGGATGGACGTTTTAATATTACGGTGGATAAAAATGAGGTGGATTTGCGTATTTCTACTTTGCCGGTATCTTACGGAGAAAAGGTGGTAATGCGTTTGTTAAGAAAGGCATCAAAAGTGCCGACTTTGCCGGATTTGGGCTTGAGAGGTCTGGCTTTGAAAAATTTGATTGAAGCTATTGAAAGGCCACATGGAATTATTTTGGTGGTGGGACCTACCGGTTCAGGTAAAACGACAACTTTGTATTCAGTTTTGGATAAGGTGGCAACACCGCGGGTTAACGTGGTGACTATCGAAGACCCGGTGGAATATCAAATGAAGGGGGTAAATCAGGTGCAGGTAAATGTGCAGGCAGGATTAACTTTTGCTTCGGCTTTGAGATCATTTTTACGTCAGGACCCTAACATTATTATGGTGGGTGAAATCCGGGATACGGAGACGGCGGAGCTGGCGATCAATGCTTCTTTAACCGGTCATTTAGTCTTTTCGACTTTGCACACTAATGATGCTGCTGGGGCGCCGCCAAGATTGTTGGATATGGGAGTGGAACCTTTTTTGTTAACCTCTTCCCTAACCTGTGTGGTGGCTCAGCGGGTGTTGAGAAAAGTGTGCCCGGATTGTGTCCAGGAGGTTGAAATTCCGGCAGATAAGGAAAAAGAATTAAAAGATACCTTGGGGCCGATTTACAACGTAATTGAGGATAAATGGAAAAGAGAAGGAAAAACAATGAAAATCCCTCAGCTTGTTGGCTGCAGTAAATGCAATAATACTGGATATTTAGGAAGAATTGCTATTTATGAAGTGATGCCGATGACAGAAAAATTAGGCAAATTAGTGATTGAAAAGGTGGCCGCAGCAGATTTGCAAAAAGAGGCGATGAATGAGGGAATGATGACCATGAAACAGGATGGATATGCTAAAGTTTTAGAAGGAATAACTACTATGGATGAAGTGCTAAGAGTAGCACAATATTAGTGGAAGATTAAAAATTTTGAAAAAAATGCATTCAAAAATTGAAGAGATTTTAAGACTAGCAGTAGCAAATCGGTCTTC
>CAZEXG010000028.1:0-3720 GCA_964516665.1 uncultured Gammaproteobacteria bacterium | reverse complement strand
ATTTTTATCATATTTACCCGAAAGATAGGTTTTAAGTTCTAATTCGGACAAGGTCTTTTCTAGTTGCTCACCGCGTTCATCAAGCTCCTGAGAAAGATTTTCGTCGGGCTCGGCTAAAAGCAAATCAGAAAACTCCTGTAAATCAGCGATTTCTTTTTTAACTTCAGCTACCTGGCCGATGGTCTTTTCTAATTCAGAAATTTCCTGCAGGAGTGAAGAGGCTTCCTGGGGATTATCCCAAAGATGTGAGTCCAGACTTTTGCTTTTGAGCTCGGCAAGGCGGCTTTCTAAATCAGAAAGATGTAATTTTTGACTGATGGAATCAATTTTGACGTTAAGTTCTTCTAGATTCATTTGTTGGCGTTTTCGATACTTTTTAAGACATCCTGATAAATTTGAGTGACAAGTTCTTTTTTTAGATTGATTAGCTGTTGATTGAGATAATCTTGAGCCTGTTGACGGTAAGTATCAAAATTTTGTTGAAAATTGATTATAGCAGGACTGGCATTGACCCCTAAAACATTTAGATTTTTGGTACCAAGCTGGAGATTAATGGTTGAATTGTTCTTATTTTTGGACAAATAATTGATGGAAAAATAGACAATTAGGATAAAGATAAGGCAACGAAAGAGAACAGAAAAGGAGAGATGAAAAGATTTATTTTTAAGATGGTGGGACACAATTAAGTTTTATTGTTTGCTTTTAAGCCAATCAATAATGGGGGTATCACCATAAAAACATTTATTTTCCGCATTGGAATAGGCTAAAGGAACGCCGATACCACGAGTGGTATCAATTTCAGGACATTTTTTGACAGTATCTTCGAGAAGACGTTGATTGGCTCTATCGTTATAAACTTCTTTGTAAGCAATTTTTAGTTTGGGCTCGAGATTGTTGGTATTAATATATTCTTTTACTTTTTCACAATGCGGGCAGCCAACACCCCAAAAGAAAACTAAATCTGCCTGATCATCGGTAAAAGTGGGCTGAGTTTTTTTGGAGTTGAAGAAAAAATAGGTAGCAACTAAGCCTAGAATAATAAGAATGGGGAGGATTTTTTTCATTTTATTTGGTAGTAGTGGTAATTTCTAAAATTTTATCGCCTTGTTTGATTTGATCAAGGACATCCAAACCAGAAATTACTTCACCAAAATTAACGTAATCACCGGTTAAATGTTGGCAACCCTCGGTACTAAAACAGATAAAAAATTGACTGTCGTTACTGATCTCTTTAGTGGCCGGAGTTCTAGCTAAACCGAGACTGCCACGGCGAAAAGGAATTTGATTAAGTTCGGATTTAATGGTGCCACCACCAGAACCGGTGCCGGTGGGATCGCCACCTTGAGCCATAAAATCGGCGATAACCCGATGGAAAGTTAGACCATTATAAAATCCAGAATTTACTTTTTTAAGGAAATTGGCAACAGTATTGGGTGTTTCCTCGGCATAAAGACGGATAACAATTTGACCATTTTTGGTTTTAAGACCAACAAGAGTGTCTTTTTGATTGGAAGAAGGGGTAGAAGAAATGGGAGTATTTAGGTCTGAAGGAGGCATAGTGGTAGGTGTGGAAGAAAGATTGGTTGAAGGTTTAAGCGAACAAGCGGACAAAAACAAGAATGAAAAAAGAAGCACGATTTTTTTCATGTCTTATTTTAGCAAAAGCAGAACCCGAGGGCGACCTTGATTAATGTCTTTTTTTTGACCGGAAGCAGGAAAATCGTGAATTGAAGCTAAAAGGGTGTCATAGGAATAAGAAAAGTAGGCGCCAAACTGGGTACCGACATCATGGACGATAAATTGTTTCTTGGTGTCATCGTAGCCTAAAATAACCAAATTATGGTAGTAGGGACCGCCATTTTTAAAATGTTTGTTTTCTTTGAATAAAGTTTTGCCGTTAGCCGGAACAATGATGGGAATATTTTGAGAAAGAGATTGTTTAAGTTCATCAAGGGTGGGGTTGTCTATTATTTTTACCTGATATTGCCACATTTTTTTGGATATTTGAGCCATTTGATCGAGATTAACGTCGTGAGTCCAGGATTGAGTGGATTCAAAATCAAATATTTTTTGATAATCAGCAACTAAAGTGTTGGCCTGATAAGCCTCGGGCTGGTAGTAAAAGTGGAGAGTTAGTAAAGCAGCCTCTTCACAGGCATCCTGCCAGGGCTGCTCCCAATTCTTTTCGGGAGCCTGGGGAATAAAGGTGGTTTGAATCAAGTGACGGTCAGGCAGGGAGTTGGATTCGATTACCGTGGGGGTTAAATAAAAATTTTGCGGGATTATAGGCTCATTTTTATTCGGAAACAGGATAGAAGTGAGTAAGAGCAAAAAAGAACGAAGAAAGTCGAGCATAGATAGTATTTTAATGGTAAAATCGTCGGATGCAAAATTGTACTGATATTAAGAATATAGCGGTAATCGCCCATGTTGATCATGGCAAGACTACTTTGGTGGATGCCTTATTAAAGCAGACCCATAGTTTCCGGGAAAACCAGGATGAAATGAATATGGATAGAATCATGGACAGTAACGATCTGGAAAGAGAAAAAGGCATTACTATTTTATCTAAAAATACTTCGGTTTTTTATAAAGACGTTAAAATAAACATTATTGATACTCCTGGACATGCTGATTTTGGCGGTGAGGTAGAAAGAGTGATGAACATGGCTGACGGGGCTTTGCTGATTGTAGATGCTGCCGAAGGTCCTTTGTCCCAAACTAAATTTGTGTTGAAAAAAGCTTTGGATTACGGCTTAAAAATAATTTTGGTCATCAATAAAATTGATCGGAAAGATCAAAGAGTAAAAGAAGTTATCTCGGATACAGAAAATTTATTTCTATCCTTGGCTTCTGATCCGGAATTACTTGATTTTCCGGTAATATACGCTGTCGGTCGTGAAGGTAAAACTTTTTTGGAAATGCCAGAAGATACAAGCATTCCGGGTGATACAACTCCCCTATTTGAAACTATTTTGAAATACATTCCTTCGGCCAGAAGGGATGATGAAAAACCATTTCAAATGTTAGTATCTTCATTTGAAAAAAATGGTTATTTAGGTAGATTAGCCGTGGGAAGAATTCAACAAGGAAAAATTAAAAAAGGAAAATATGTGTCCCTAATTTCTCCGGAGCAAAAAGCTTTGGGAAATTTTAAAGTGGAAAGAATGTATGTTAACGAAGGAATTAATAAGGTTGAAGCTGAAGAAGCTGTCAGTGGAGAGGTTGTGTATTTGGCCGGAGTACCAGAAATAGAAATTGGGCAAACAATTAGTGATCCGAATTTTCAAGTTGCTTTACCGACAATTGAGGTGGCGACGCCGACATTAAAGGCTAGTTTTGGACCAAATACTTCTATGTATGCCAAAGAAGAATCAAAATTTTTAACCAGTCGGGAATTAAAAGAAAGACTATTAGAAGAAGCGGAAACTAATTTGGGTTTGAAAGTGGAAGATGACCCTACCGATAGCATTAGAATGATTGTTTCGGGACGAGGTGAAATGCATTTGGCAGTTTTGGTAGAAAAATTGAGACGGGAAGGTTATGCCATGGAAGTAGGTAAACCAGAAGTAATCTTGAAGCAAGTAGGAGGAAAGTGGATGGAACCTTTTTCCGAATTAACTATTTTGACCCCAGATGAATTTGTGGGAGCAATTACAGCTGAGTTAGGTAAAAGAAAAGCTCAGATGTTGGATATGATTTCTGACGATAAGAGTGGCA
>CAZEXG010000027.1:0-4045 GCA_964516665.1 uncultured Gammaproteobacteria bacterium | reverse complement strand
TGATGAGAATTGAAGAAAAAATTAAATCAGTTACGAATTAACAGTTACGAGTTATCAGTTAGGGATTTTTTCTTAAGAGTTGATTGAATACTGCCAATTATTTTGAGCAACTCTTCACAATCAATAAGTAGGGAAGAAGACTCTTTAGTATCTAAATATTTACTATCTGTGAGTAAATTAATCCAATATTTTGTTTCTCTTGCTTCTTTATAGGCAATGGTTAGTTTCGAGAAAAAATCTTTCCGGGATTGACCCCCAAGTGATTCTTCGATATTTGCTCCAATTGAAGTACCACTTCTGAGAACCTGCTTTGATAAAACAAATTCTTTTTTAGTTTCAGTTAAATATCTATAAAGATTAACTATTCTTAGGGCAAATTTATACGATTTATCTTTAATAATGCTGTTTTGCATTTTTACTCGTAACTCGTAACTGAAAACTGTTAACTATATTGTGTATTCGAAATACTGATCGTATGGAATAGTCCAAGAAACGGTGTCTTCAATGCTGGCATTTTCCATAATTTTGCGGAATAGGCGGATAGAATTGCCATGGGCACTGATAGCAATACCCAGATCTTGACCACTATATTTAGCCTTTAAATCAGCAATAAATTCCCCCACTCTAGCTTCAACGTCGAGGAAGGATTCGCCATTGTTAGCTTTCTCGGTCCAACCACGATGCCATTTGTCGAATTGTTCTTGGCCATATTTAGCAATAGTTTCTTCATGAGTATGACCACTAAGATCGCCATAGGAGCGTTCAATAATCCGATCGTCGGTAATAGTTTCCTGACATTCAGGGTGATAAATCAAAACTTCTTTAAGAGTATCTATGGCACGAGAAAGACTGGAAGTATAGGCGAGATCAATTTTTTTATCTTTTAATAAAAGGGCAATAGTCTTGGCTTGTTCGATACCAAGAGGAGTAAGTTTGGAGTCAAGCCAACCGGTAAAAGTTTTATTAAGGTTAAATTCTGACTGACCATGGCGGAAAAGATAAATAGTGGACATAAGAGAATTTTACAATTATTAGTTGCCAGTTACGAGTTTTCAGTTACGAGTTAAAAAAAAGAGAAAGAATGTGAGAAAATATGGGTATGAATACAGAAGAAAAAATAAAATTAATTAGCAGAAATTGTCAGGAAATACTGACAATGGGAGATTTAAAAAAGTTAATCGAAAGCGGGAAGCCGATTAATCACTACATCGGTTTTGAGATTTCCGGGTTGGTACATTTGGGAACAGGATTAATGTCGATGGGAAAAATAGCTGACTTTATCAAAGTCGGGGTTAAATGTAAGATATTTTTGGCTGATTTTCATAGTTTTTTAAACAATAAATTAGGGGGGAAATGGGAAGATATCCGCTGGGCTTCGGAAAATTATTTTAAACAAGCTTTAATTGCTTCTTTAAAATGTTTTGGAGTTGATGAAAGCCAGGTGGAATTTATCAGTGGTAAAGATTTATATGAGAAAAATCCGATCCACTGGCAAAATTTTATGGAAATTGGCAAGCAAGTAACACTGTCAAGAAATTTGCGAAGTATTTCGATTATGGGCAAAAAACAGGGCAATGACGTCAATATGGCGACTCTGTTTTATCCCCCACTACAGGTAGCAGACATTGTTACCATGGAGGTTAACCTGGCACATGCCGGGATGGATCAAAGAAAAGCTCACGTAATCGCCAGAGAGGCAATTAAAAAAATTCCAGGTAACCACCAAACACCGGTAGCAATTCACCAAAATTTGATTGCCGGATTAACTGGACCGGACACATCGACAACTACTGATAAAGATGGAGAAATTACAGCTGAAGAATCGTTAAAGATGAGTAAATCGAAACCAAACTCAGCTATTTTTGTTCACGATACTCCGGATGAAATCCGCAATAAAATTAAAAAAGCTTACGGACCGCCCAAAGAAGTCGAATTTAACCCCTTGTTGAATTGGGTAAAAACATTGGTTTTTTGGGGCGAAGAAGAGGGAGAATTTACCGTTGAGAGGCCGGAAAAATTTGGAGGTAATAAAACTTATACCAAATATACTGATGTGGTCAACGATTATGCTTTGGGAGAACTATTCCCACTAGACTTGAAAAATTCTCTGGCAGAATGGATTATCAAAAAATTAGAGCCGGCCAGAAAACATTTTGAAAGTCCGGAAATGGCAAAAAATTTGGAGAGAATGAAAAAACTGTTGGAAACGACTCAAATTAATAGATGAAAAATTTAGTCATTGCCGGAACTTCCGGAGTGGGGAAAAGTTTTTTGGAAGAGGAACTAGAAAAAAGAAAATTATATTTTCAGATTCCAAAATATAGCGACAGAGAGGCCAGAAGTGGTGATAATCCATTAAAATTAAAATACCTAAGCTCTGGTGAATTTGAGGCAAATAGAGTAAATTTCTTTTTCACTTTAAGTTATAACAGTTTTAATTATGGTTGGAAAAAAGAGGATTTAAAAAAAGGGCCAGTGGTAATGGATATGACCTTGGAAAGTTTGGAAAATTTTATGATTAATAACCCGGAATTTTTACCGGTGGTTTTAGAAGTGTCAGAAAATAATTTAGAAATGTTGGAGACAAGAATGAGAAAAAGAGGAGAAAGTGAAGAAAAGATAAAGAAAAGAATTGAACTTAGTAAGGAAGAAATAGCCAAAATGGAAAAATATCGAAAAATAGTCCAAAAATATAAAGGACTGATTTTTCAAATTAAAAACAACCAAACTATCTTTGAGGAAGTGATACCGGTTTTGGCCAAGAGGCGCTAATCAGTTGAGCTTCATTAAGGTTGATTTTTTCCCGGAGAATTTGATAGACAGATTCGGTGACGAAAGGAATAAAAGGATGAAGTAGTTTTAAGGAATTAATTAGGACGGTCAACAAAAGAGGAACAACTTCTTCTCCCCTATCTTTGGCATTTTCGATATAGACGTCACAAAAATCATGCCAGAAAAATTGATAGAGATTTTCACTAGCCTGACCAAAATGATATCGATTGATGTCGGCGGTAGTGGAGGAAATAATTTTATTAAGAGAAGATAAAATGTTTTGATCAGCTTCACTTATTTTTGAAAAATCGATATCAGTGGAAATTTTAAGACCAGGATTTTTCTCTTGAAAACGGTCGATAAGCATTAAAACAAAACGGGAGGCATTCCAAATTTTGTTGACGAAATTTCGTTGAGCCCGAATTTTATCTTCGGAAATAACAAAATCAGAGGCAGGGGCAATACCGTAAACCAAGGCCATACGAAGAGCGTCGGTGCCATATTTTTCAGTCATAGTTAAAGGATCAACTACATTGCCCTTAGACTTAGACATTTTTTGACCCTTGGCATCGACACAACGAGCATGAAGATGGACGGTTTTGAAAGGAACATTATCGGTTAAATAAAGACCGAACATAATCATGCGAGCCACCCAGAAAAAGAGAATATCCCACATGGTGTCCATAACAGTAGTGGGGTAAAAATAGGCAAAATCTTCAGATGACTTGGAAGGATCAGCAGTATTAAAACCAAGAGTGCTGAGAGGCCATTGACCACTTAAAAACCAAGTGTCAAAAGTATCGGTTTCCTGGAGCAAAGAATGAGAATGACAATCGGGACACACGTCATGGTTATCCACGTTAAATTTGGCATCAACTGGGGCAACTAAGGATTGGAGGCCAGATTTTATTTCCTCGAAAGAATAATTATTTTTTAAATCTTTATAAAAACCTGTAACGGGATTTTTATTTTTATCCAAAAAGTTAATTTTAATATTAGGATTGCAGTCTAAACAATACCAGGCAGGAATTTGAGGACCCCAAACAATTTGGCGGCTGATATTCCAATCGCGAATATTGGCCATCCAATCAAGATAAGTTTTCTTGAAACGAGTGGGAAAAAATTTTACTTTTCCTTCTTTGGCAGCGGCAATAGCAGGCTTAGCTAAAGCATCAATTTTGATATACCACTGAGGGGCAGTAATGGGTTCGATAGGACGACCACAACGGTAACAATGACCGACTTCATGAGTGTAGTCTTCAATTTTTTCCAT
>CAZEXG010000026.1:0-4284 GCA_964516665.1 uncultured Gammaproteobacteria bacterium | reverse complement strand
TGACCTACTCCTTAGAGGGGAGTCGCTCTATCCAACTGAGCTATGGGGACAAGCAGTGTATTTTACCAATTTTTTAGTATAATAGCATCGCCTATGTGTAAAAAAACAAAAGAAACTATATCACCAACAAGCGAAGCCATAAACAGAATGTTAGGTGGTGAATTTTCAGGGAAATCTCTCCCTGAAGCCATCAGACAAATAGAAGTAGAAAGGAGTAAACAGAAAAAACCGACAACAATAGACGAAGTCATTAAAAATCTAAGACCCAAAAATCAGGTATAATCACTTACTGCCGCTGTGGTGAAATTGGTATACACGTACGCTTTAGGAGCGTATACCGCAAGGTGTGGAGGTCCGAGTCCTCTCAGCGGCACATTTTCTGTTACACTTATCTATGTGGTTCTTCTTTCTTTTTCTTCTAGTCAAACCAATTTACGCCCAAAATACGGAAAATATTTACAACAAATACCGTACCGATTATCTTTACCAATTGGATCAATACCAAAAAAAATATTTGGATTATCTCAACAAAAAAGATATTTACACCCAATACCGCAGCCTTGGTTCTGAAAAAGATCAGGAAAATGCTACCAAAACAGCTCTTTATTCCCGTAATTTAGTCCTTAAATCCTACCTCATGACTCTCAGAGTAGCCCTCGACCAATATCTATCTGCCAACCCCACCGATACTCAAAAAACTCAAATCGAATTAAAAAAATGGGAAGATTGGCTTGATGAACAAAATCTAATAGTCCCCAATCTCAGCAATTCCACCGATATCCGCGACTGGGCCCAAAACTTTAATGAAAACTATATCTCTATTCAAAATGCCACCAATCAAGCCTTGCTTCAAAGCAATTTCAATCTTCGCCAGAATATTCTTAACCAAATCCAAAGTTTAGCCATTTCTATTCGCAACAATCCCTTAAATCAGCATTTTACTGACGATTGGTATGCTAATTTTCCCGTAAAATCTGATTTAATCAACAAATCTTTTAGCTCTGCCAAGGAAATCTGCCAGCCAATTCAGGATATTGGTCGCTTTACTGACTGTTATTCCGACGCTAAATTGGAAATAAATCGAGCCGATACTTATCTTAAAAATCTCTTAAACGATCTTAAAGCCATCACTATTAAATTTAATTAAAACTATGCAGGAAAATCTCTATCAAAATATCGACATCTCCCAAGAAAATCCTTTAAAAACCACCCCCGAAAGCACTCCGGATCAAAATACCACCAAACAAATCAAATTACCTAAAAATCCAAAAATTATTGTCCTTATTGTTCTTTTTATAATTATTATTCTCTTGTCCTTTACTGCCTTAATTGTCACTTCACTCCGACAATCACCTTCACCCGCCGCTACCACTACTCCCACACCACTTCCCACCACGGCTTTTACTCCTACCCCCGCAAATACTCTTATTCCCACTATTTATCAGGAAAAATTTAAATCCATCGAAGATCAGTTTAACCAGGATATTGATCTAGCTCCACCTCAAATTGACACCGAAATTGGCCTATAAATCCTTCTTTATTTTCTCGACAAATATGCCCCGGTTTCAGTGCTGATCATAATTTCATCACCGGTCTTTACAAAAAGCGGCACCAATACCTTCGCTCCGGTATCCAAAACTGCGTTTTTCATTGCTGAGGTGGCAGTATCGCCTTTAACGGAATTTTCCGCCTCAACTACTTTACAGGTAATACTTTTTGGTAAAGTTATTCCTACTGGTTTCTCATCATAAAATTTGATTCTATAAAGTAAAGCTTCTTTTAAATAAACCTTATCACTGCCAATAATTTCCGCCGGCACACTATATTGTTCAAAAGATCTTGGTTCGATAAAAACATAATTCGATCCGTCAAAATAAGAATATTCCGCTTCGTGAGTTTCCACCAACACTTCTTCAACTTTTTCTCCCGATTTATAGGTATATTCCAATACTCTTCCAGTATAAAGATTCTTTAATTTAGTCCGATAAAAGGCTGAACCCTTTCCCGGAGACACGAAAGTGATGTCCACCACCATATGTGGCTCATCATGAAATAAAACATAAATACCTTTTTTAAATTGTGCGGTTGATATCATTCCCATAGTCGCTATTCTACCACCTCTATAGACCAAAAAAAATCCCAGAGCATGCTTTTTAGAGGAGCCACCCCAGGATCTGAGGTCAAATATATCAAAATATTATAACTATGTCAATAGTATAGATCCGATGTGTATCATTAAACACCGTTTTCCATCTCTTCGATAAAGTGATTTACCCCGTAGGCCCAGGAGCCATTTGAGCTTGGACAATACTTCTTCATTATCAGTTCCGGAGTATTCAAACCTTTATCAAAATATTCTTTCTTCAGATAAGCCGCATAAGACTTCAACGCTAAATCATAGTTTTCAAACTTTAAGGTACCATTCTTGTGAATCCCATAACCCCAGCAGTTATGTGAATCTTCTGGGATTTTTTTGCATAAATTCGATTCTTGCTGGGCAATAGCCACAATCCAGTAATATTCAAAACCATAAGCCTCAGACAAATCAAATATTTCCTGAGCATAGGGTAAAAGAGGGGAGTTATACTTTTCCAGATATCTTTGGATAATCAGCGGCCGCGCATCTGCTTTCATCACTTTTGTTT
Organism: uncultured Gammaproteobacteria bacterium; assembly: GCA_964516665.1. GTDB lineage: Bacteria > Patescibacteriota > Microgenomatia > UBA12405 > UBA12405 > UBA12158. The sequence goes on along the minus strand of CAZEXG010000026.1, from coordinate 1,639 downwards.
CTATACCGGCTGTCGCTATATTTTCTTCAGCTTGGGCCGCTACTGTCAACTTTTGCCCATCACTTAAACCACTGCTGATCACACTCTCACTCTTTCGGGAATTAACCAAAAAAATACATTCTCCCACTCCTAAAGCCACCAAAAAAAGGCCCAAAATTGCCCCAAAAAAGATCCGCGATACTTGATTAATTGTTTTTTCCATTTATTAAACTTGAATATGCTATCATAAGCACACCTATGAAAACAAATCACCAATTAAAGCAACTTAAGGACAAATCTTTCATTATCGAACTGACCCTAAACTCCGCCGATATCCAAAAAGAGTATCAGCATGTTTTAGCGGAAATTCAGGAAAATTTTGAAAGTAAAGGTTTTCGTAAAGGTAAGGCCCCGCTCGATGTGGTTGAACGAAATATTTCTCCTCAAGCTGTCATTGAAGAAGTCCTAAATCACCTTCTCCCCCAAAGCTACAAAAGCGTCATTGAAGAACATCAACTTAAACCCATCACCGAGCCCAACATTAAAATTAAAAGCGAAAAACTGTCCTTAGACAGTGATTGGCTTTTAGAACTTGAAAGTGCCGAACTTCCCGAAATTAAAATCGACCCTAAGCTATTTACTGAAATCAAAAACCTAAATAAAGACGACAAAACCGAGCAAAAAGCCAAAATGGACCAAATCATTACCTTAATTTTGAAACATTCTACCATCAACATGCCCGCCATCCTTCTCAATAACGATGTCAACCGTCGTCTCTCCGAGTTGGTAGAACAACTCCAGTCTGCTAATCTGACAGTGGAACAATATTTCAAAAACAAAAAAACCACTCTACCTGAATATCGTCAGGAGTTGGAAAAACAAATTCAAAATGATTGGACCCTAAACCTAGCTATTAACCAAATTTCTATCGACCAAAAAATTAAGATCGAAGATAGCGATATTCAAGCTGTCTATGAAAAAAGTCCGGAACTGAAAAATGATCCTCAACTTGTCTATTATCTCCTCACTCAGCAAAAGGTTCTCGACTATCTTCAAAGTATCTCATAATTCTGATATAATTCCCTCACTATGGCAGGTGGGGGATTTAATGGAAAATTTAACCAAAAAAAAGTTAGCCCCTTTGAAAAAGCTAACAGCAGCGAAGTCTTAACAGACTCCCAAGTAAATTCAGCTCCGCCAAAATTTTCCCTCAGTGGCATTCTTGGCCTTAATCAAACCGTTGAAATCAGCAAAAACACCCAAAAAAGTGAAAATTGGGGTAAAGAATTTTTAGGTAATATCAACCTTATTCAACAACAAGAAAAGCTCATTTTTGACCAAAAACAAAAAGATTTAGAGAAAAACGTTGCCGAACTTTTGGAAGAAATCAAAAAATTAACCAAATCTACCGATAATTTGGAGAAAGATATCCAAAATATCCCTTTAGAAAATATTCCCGAAATTTCCGAATACCAAATCAACTTCTTGACCAGAATCAAAAATTTCATTGTAAATTTCCGAAAAAATATTAACGAAGCCGGTGTTTGGCTGGAATCTTTTAACGCTAAAAAGAAAAAGAGGAATTCCTTCTGGAATAAAGCCAAAGATAAAAAACACGGTGGCGAACAATACTTAATGAGCAACGAGCATTCTGCTGCCC
>CAZEXG010000025.1:0-4566 GCA_964516665.1 uncultured Gammaproteobacteria bacterium | reverse complement strand
TAAAAGGTAAAAAATATTTTAGAGAGAAGAAAAAATAATATAATTAACAGTATGAAACTATTACTTAGCTCCGCCGGTTTATCAAACCAAACAGTTGTCAGCGCCTTGGAAAAACTTTTAGGAAAAAGTGCTAAGGGAATAAAACTAGCCTTTATCCCCACTGCGGCCAATGTTGAAGCAGGTGATAAGAGCTGGATGATTGATGATTTAAATAATTTTATAAAAGCCGGCTTTGAAGTAGATATTGTTGATATTTCGGCTGTTTCAAAAGATATTTGGCTGCCACGATTACAGACCGCAGAGGTTCTGATTCTTGGTGGAGGGAATACGTTTCATTTGATGTATTGGGTCAAAAAATCTGGACTGCAAGATGAATTGCCAGAGTTATTAAAGACAAAGGTATATGCGGGCATTAGTGCCGGAAGCTGTATTGCCGGACCAACGATTTTGAATTCTGTTCAGAATTTATTTGGCGAGAGCTATGAAATTGAAATTAGAGATGGATTGGGTCTGGTTAACTTTCAAATCATCCCCCATTTAAATTCTCCTTATTTTGAAAAAATCAGAGAGGAAAATCTGGAAGAGGCCTCGAAGAAAATTAGTGAGCCAGTTTATGTAATTGATGACCAGAGCGCGGTGGCGGTTGAAGACGAAAAAGTCGAGGTGGTTTCTGAAGGAAAGTGGAGGAAATTTAATTAATAATAAAAAAATGAAACAAGCACCGGGGGAATTTTCCAGAAGAGTAGTGGAATTGGCACTGCAAATTCCACCAGGAAGAGTGACGACTTACGGCCTTTTGGCGGTGGCGGCAGGAGGGCATCCGATATTAGCCCAGATGATTACTAGTATTTTGGCTAAATCAAAAGAGGTAGATAAAATTCCTTTTCATCGAATCATCTATAGTAATGGCAAAATTTGGAGTCATCCGGATTACGACAAAATTAGGATGAAACTTTACAAAAAAGAAAAGATAAAAATTGATAAGAATAAAAAGGTGGTAGCTTTCGAGAAAATTATATATACTTTTTAGATTTCTGTTTTTGACACATTGACGTTAAGTGTAAAAAAGTGTACTATTGCAGTAGTAGTTATGATGACAAAATCATCTAATTCGAAGTATTCTCCTGCATAGCCCTGGCCGGGCTATTTTTTTTGCCGCCCAATTTAGACATTTGTCGTAAAAGGAGGTGAAAATTTAAAAACAGATGAGCAAAATACTAAGAAGTTTGCTGCTGTTGGGATTTTTAGGAGCAGTAGGTTTTACAGTGACCAAAACAGGAGCCTGGTTCACTGATCAAGAGCAAGTATTAGGAAATACGGTATCTACGGGAACAATTGATATTTCACTTGACGGAGAGAATCCGGTTAGCCGACAAATCGGCTATTCCTTGGCCGACCTTAAACCGAGCCAGCATGGCTATATTACTGAAATTATTGGCAATGTAGGGAGCAATCCAGCCAATATTTACAAGAGCAGCAGTGATTTTGTGGAGGCTGAATTATTGCAAAGCGAACCAAAGTGCCAAGCCATCGGAGGTAGTTGGGATGGAAGCACTTGTAGTGGAGGAACATTACCCACGGATTTAGCTGATCATATTAACTATGATTTGCGGGTAGAAGTTTACAACACTAAGGTAGCACCGACAGCTGAAGATAAGCCAGTATGGTGGGAAACAATTTATCTTGATTCAGATAATAAGAAACTGGGTCAAGTGGGTAAGACCTATCTGGGAATGCTTCCGGCCGGATGGTACATGAAAGTGATCCAAAGTTATCACATGGTTAACGGGGATATAGAAGCCGCCGTGGATAATAAATATCAAGGCGAAAAGCTAAGCTTTAGTATGACTTTCGATGCCGAACAGTTGAAAAACACCATTCCTTTGGAAAATAAATACGAAGCGGATGGAGCTATTTCTCATCATCTTTATGATGGGATCAGCGGCAGCCTGAGTTATACCGTGAGAGATGTGGCTTTTGATTATACAGTTAGTAGCACCGGTGTGGCCGGAGACTATACCTTGATCGCCTGGGATAACTCTGCCAAGGGCTATAGCTGGAATTGGAGTGATTCAGCGGACGCAATTATACTGGCCCACGTCAGTGGAGGCAGTACAGACAGTGGATCGGTGGATATTAACCGAAATTTAATCAATGCTAAATTCTGGCTGGTGCCGGGTAATTTTGGAACTATAGGTCAGGCCTATGGCAGTGCCTTGCCTTGGAACGCCACCCAAACATTATTTGAAACTGGTTTGGGGGACTACTACGATGCCAATCTTTAACAAAGAGAGACATCAAAATCACACATAGTGGTTTAGACAAAAATAAAATCTAAACCACTATGAGGTGGTGGAAAAATAATGAAAAAAATTGGTGATATTTTGATAAAAGTAATAACGGTAACGGTATTGGTGGTGACGGTGTTGATTGGGGTCTTGTTTAAAAAAGAGGGCTTGTGGGGCTATCGGGCTTTTGTGGTTAGCAGCGGGTCAATGACACCAAGTTTACCGATATCAAGCTTGATAATTGTTAAAGCACAGACAAATTACCAAAAAGATGACATTATTACTTTTTACACGGCTGATAGCAATGGAATAAGACAGCCCTTGCCCACGACTCATCGGGTTTATGCGGTACAGGAAGGCACGAATTTGGGATATCAAACTAAGGGCGACGCCAACAATATTCCCGATCCGGTGATAAACCCGGCCAATGCCGTAATTGGCAAGCTTGTGTTTTTTATCCCATATTTGGGTAAATTTACCGATTTTATCCGTAGTCGGAATGGATTAATTTTTCTGATAATAATTCCGGGGACGATATTGGCCTATCAGGAGTTTTTAAATCTTAGAAGCGAGACCCAAAAAATTTGGGAAAAGAGGAAGACAAAAAAGAATAAAATATCCATAAAAATTCCTGAAAATTTTTATGATAAATATAAAGGAATAATAAAATTTGTTTTAATTTTTGGTCTGTTTTTGATGACAGCAACGCCGATAAAAGCGTTTTTTGGTGACCAAGAAAAAAGTACCAATAATAGTGTTAGCACTGGCATTGTTGATCTGAAAATTAATTCACAAATCGGGACATCAATTAATATAAACGAATTAAAAAATGGGGATAATTTTGAATATAATTTCGATTTAAGTAAAAGTGAAAAAAGCAGTGCTTTGAAATACATGATAAGTTTTGTGGGAAGGGGAGAGACAACTTTGTGTTCTTTAATTAATTTGAAAATCAACGTGGGGGCAACAACGATTTACGACTCCCCGCTTAACTCTCTCGACAAGTTTAGTGCCGCAGAGCTGATAATTCCGGATAATTTGGTTTACAATTTAAAATTTCAATATTCACTGCCAGTTGATTTGAAGGAGGAATATTTAAACGCAAAGTGCGATTTTAAATATGTCTTTAGAGGATGGGATAAAGATTTAGCCAGTCCTTCAGAAAGTTTTAACGATGACGAAGAGGCGTCATTTAGCTTTTCCACAAAAACAAGCCCACCTTTATTGATGGTGGTAGCAGCGGAAGCAACACCTACACCGGAGCTGGAGCCGACACCAACACCGATACCGGAAGCAACAGCAACACCGACAGTTATTCCTGAAAACGAAATTCCTTAATGAAAAAAATAATTATTGGCTTATTATTTTTCGGGAGCGTATTTCCTGTTTGGGCCAACGAAGAATTAAAATATACCTGTAAAGCGGCAAATAATAATTTGGTCAAATGCCAATGTAATTCAAACAAGCGACCTTTGTTTAGTATTGATGACATTAAGCCTGGATATAATTTTTATGAAAAAATTTCTTTGAGCAATAAAAGCCCGAATAATGAATGTTCGCTGTATTTTAAAACGGATAAAATAATGGATTTTTTCGGGTTGTCTAGAAAATTGTCATTGGAATTGAGTAAGGAGGATGGAAGCAAAATCTATCAGGGAACAGTGTTTGGTAGCGCCACGGGTAACCCAATATTTATCGATACTTTAGGTAAAGGAAGTTCAGCGGCTTATAACTGGAAATTGTCGATGGATAAAGAGGCGGGAAATTTTTACCAAAATAAAACAACAAAATTTGAGATGGATATTATTTTCCAGTGTATTCCCAAAGATAAGACACCTTTACCAATACCTACCCATTCCCCTCTTCTTGATTGTTTCCTAGGTTGGCGGCGGGGAACTTTTAGTCAAAGAGATTTTGTCTGGTGTGTGTTGGGGAGAAAGTGAGAAAATAAGTAATGTATTTTCTTTATATTTTGGAATGTGCGGATGGGAGCTTGTACACCGGAATAAGCACAGATTTGGAGAGACGGGTGGCGGAACATAACTCTTCGAAATTAGGGGCGAAATATACCAGAGCCAGAAGACCGGTTAAGGTGATTTATACGGCAAAATTCCCGGATAAAAGTAGTGCCCTAAAAGAAGAAATCAGAATTAAGAAGATGACAAGAAAGGAAAAATTGGAGTTAATTAGCGATAAATGATTTGAGCTGATTTTTTTAGTTCAGCAAACCAAGCATTGATAGCCTCGGTTTTTTTCTGGCTAAGGATTTGAGTTTTGG
>CAZEXG010000024.1:0-4620 GCA_964516665.1 uncultured Gammaproteobacteria bacterium | reverse complement strand
GTAGCAACTAAAACATTCAGGGAAACATTGACTCCGTACATAGGAATTTCAATAATTTGATCACACAGTTTTAAACTTTTTTGGCTAATACCGTACATTTCACTACCTGCGACGATAGCTAAAGGAAATTTATATTTGGCCTCTTGGTAGTTAACACTATTTTTTGCCTGTTCACAGGCAACTATTTCATAACCTTCGGATTTTAATTTTTTAAGACAATCCCCTACTTTGGCAAAATGTTCCCAAGGGACCCATTTCCAGGTGCCAATTGAAGCTCGGTGAATTTTTAAATTTGGTGGGGTAACGACCGGTCCGCATAAATATAATTTTTCGACTCCGAGGGCATCGGCCAGGCGGAAAAAAGAGCCAATGTTGTATGTATCAAGAACATTGTCTAAGACCAGGACAATAGGGTTTCGTTTAAGCTCCTTTTGTTTTTTAGCCGAATCCCCTACTCTGGATTTTCGAAGTTGGTGAGAATTGAGTTTCATTTGATATCAAACATTTTATAAATATCGAGATCTGAACCAGATTTTAATTTTGAGGATTCAATTAAATTATCGATAATGATTTTGGCAACTTCTTCTGGTTTAGTACCATAGAATCCGTTCATTTTTGTTGAAGTAGGTCCTGGATTAGCACAATATATTTTTAGTTCAGTAGCTTCTGTGGCTAAAGCCTGGGTAAAACCACGAACGCCAAATTTTGTAGCACAGTAAGTGGAATATTCCGGGTAAGTTATTTTTGAACATTCACTACCGATATTTATTATTTTTTCTCTAACTATTGGCAAGAATTGATATGTTGTTTTTATAAGTCCACTAAGATTCGTGTTGATTTGTTGATCAATTTCGGCAAAAGAAGATTCTATAAATAATTTATCAAGGCAGATAGCAGCGTTATTAACTAAGACATCGATGGTGGAATATTTGTTTTTGATTTTACTGAAAAACTTGGCAATACTTTCATTATTTGTAATATCTAGTTGGTAATAATCAGCACCTGGAATTTTATCGGGAATCCTTTGATGATAAGTAAGGATTAATTTATTATTGTTTGATAGAAGTTTGGCAAGTGATTCCCCTATTCCAGTGGCAGCGCCAGTAATCAGGATTGTTTTCATGGGTGTATTTTACAACAAAAATCCCCCTCCAATTTGGAGGGGGATTTAAAAATTACAATTAATTGCAACCACCGGCGGCGGGGGCGGCACCGGAAAGTTCATCGAGAACGGTTTTACATTCAGCTGGAGCTTTTTTAGCGGCGGCACAGAGAGCGGTTTTGATAACGTTTGGAGTACGATATTTATCCTGAGTGGCAGTTTTATCGCCGATTTTTAGGCTACCTTTACCATCTTGGGTGTAGGCAGATTCAGGAGGAAAAATACTATCGTTAATCAAGACAGTAGGAGAACCACTAACATTAAATTGCTGAGTTAGGGCATATTCTTTTTCCATTAAGTTAATCCCCTCTTTATTGAAACACTCAGTAATTTTTGCGGTATCGAGTCCTGCGGATTTAGCTTGATTTTCCCAGCAGGAATCGGCATTTTCAGCGGTACAATTTTTGTTGACATTGTCGACAAAAATCCACCAGGATTTTTTGTCATCGAGCATATTCCAAGCACAGATTTCGCGAATATCTTGATTGGCTTCCTGACGGCCATGAAGAGAGGCATACATGGTGCCATTACTGGATTTAATGTAGCTGCTTTCATCCTTACATTGGGTTAAATTTTGGCTGATAGTTTTTTTACATTCAGCTTCAGTTTTGAAGTAACCATTTTGAACGTAAAGATTACAACTATTGGGATCACCGGAGGAACTTTTACAATAAGAATTAAGATTGTCGATTTTATTGAAAATATAGTGAGGAGTAAGGTCAAACTTATTGCCAACTAAATCGTAAATGGGACGAAGAATGTCCTCCATTTGATTACCGTAGGGACAGAAACTCATGACGAAAAATTTTAGTTCAGGCTTATCAGATTTCTTAACTTCAAAATTAGAGGTAGCGGAAACAGCAGCAGGACCGGTACTTCTGAGTTTATTCCAGGCAAAGCCGGAATAGAAAGAAAGGATTAGCATAACCAGGGTAGCGAGAATAACGGCGGCAGTAGGGACTTTAAGATACTTTTTGGTGGTCATATTATTCTTCCTCTTCAACAATAGATATAGCGCCGACCGGACAGGAAACGACGGCGGTTTTAACGTTTTCGGTGATAGTTTCAGGTTGTTTTTTAACCTTGGCTTTGTAGATTTGTTGATCCATTTCGAAAGTTTCAGGATCTATGAGAGGACAGGTGTTACAACCGATACATTTGTCTTGATCGATAATGACTTTGGATTTTGGCATGAAAAGATTATAGCAGAGTGTCGCTTAGATATTGGTTATAAAAAAGGCTGGAATCAATGATGGCAGTGAGAAGCATGTAAATACGATCTTCGGCTTCTTCCCGGCTAAGTTTTTTTAAATTATTCGGAAAGTAGTGAAAAATTTCATTTCTACCATATTTCCAGGCGGTCCAAAGTTTTTCAGCGATTGACTCCCCTTCCTGGTGAAGATTACTAAGTTTTTGGTAGATGGAAAAACGTTTGTAACGCAGGGAAGGATTAAGAGTTTTGCCGACACGAAAACGGTCACTTTCATAGGTAAATTTATCGATAATGCCGGTTTTAAGGAAATAATCTTTGAGGTAACCCTCATAAGCTTTAGAAATTGGGGAAACTAAAAAGGAATAGTCGCTAATATGGTCGTGTTCCAAATTCCGGAGAACGGTTTGAACATCGTCAAGAAGAAAGTCTTGAGTGGGACTAAGATATTTTTTGGCACTCTTAAAGAGCTCGGGAGTAAGTTTAGACATTAGAAAGATTTAATCAGAGAAAGGGTAAAAAAGAAATTGAAAAAAGCAAAGATAATAAGAAAATATTTAAGTGATTTGATAGATAATTGCTTATTTTCCCGGGCAAATAACCAACTTTGAAGATGTTCCGGATCCTGAAAATAGTCCTTTATTTCGTCAACTAATAAATGAAGATTAAGTGCCAAAAGAAGAGATTTGGCAAAAATGCTGTTACTTGAGGTAAAAACAAAAAGAGAAATAAGGGCTAAAACGCTTTGGAAGAAGTAATGGTGAAAAATAAGATTGATGTGGCCCATGTGGGTACTTTCAAGGAGTTTAAGTAAGGAAAGAATATCTCTTTTTTTCCAGGCACTTTGGGCCAAACGGCTTTCTTCTAAATTAGGCTCGGTATAGAGCCAGTAAATTAAATGATCGATATCCAAAAGGAAAGAACCCCAAAGGAAACCAAAGAATAAATAGACATATTGATACCAGACTATGCCTTGGGAAAGCCAGACAATGGTGGCAGCAAGATAGATGATAAATAAAGGCAATAAATGGTTCCTTAGCTCTTGTTTCACTAAATAATATTAGCAGAAAAATTTACTCGTATCTTAACGCTTCGATGGGAGAAAGCTGGCTAGCTTTGCGGGCGGGGGCGACGCCGAAAATAATACCAACGATAAAAGAAACACCAAAGGCAAGTAAAATTGAAGTAGGAGTGACCTGAGCTGGGAAGAAGCTGTTGATGGCTAAAGTACCGAGTGAACCTAAAATAATGCCGATTATTCCACCAATTCCTGATAAAAAGATGGCTTCAAAAAGGAATTGAAGCAAAATTGCCCGGGGATAAGCACCGATAGCCTTGCGTAAACCGATTTCTCTGGTTCTTTCGGAAACAGTAACCAACATAATATTCATAATGCCAATACCGCCAACCACTAGAGAAATGGCGGCAATACCGGTTAAGGCAACGGTAAGAACACTAATAATGGAATTTATGGAATTTAGAAGTTGACTGGAGTCGTAAACCGAAAAAGAATCTTCCTCAAATTTTTTAAGTAGGATTTGTTTTACTTCATTTTTGGTGGATTCAATCTGGCTTTTGTCTTGGCTTTTGATAATTATTTCCTGGATATCCTGATTGCCGGCTAAATTGAAGGCGAGACCAAGAGGAATATAAATGTAGTCATCAAAGCTGGGACCGCCAAAAGAGGCGCCCTTTTTATCGTTTACTCCAATAACACGAAAAGTTTTGCTTTGAAGGGTAAATTTTTTACCAAGGGCATTGCCCGAAGGAAAAAGTTTTTTGGCAATATCGGCACCAAGAATGGCAACAGGACTATTTTTTTCTTCTTCTTCTTTAGTAAACCAGCGACCGTTATTTGAAGAAGGAGCGGCATTGTTGTTTGGTCCATATAAATAGGTGGAACCAATAAGAGTAGTGTCCTTAGTAGTAGCAGTTGATTTAGCTTTGGTGGGAATTGAAGTAAGGGGCATAATTAGAGTGTTACGCAAAGATTTCTGTAAATCTCTTACGTTTTTATCGGTGAATTTAACCGGAAGATAACCAGAAGGGCCTTGATTAAAGCCGCCGCTTTCATTAAAAATTTTCCCCGGGCTAACGAAGATGGTATTACTACCCAAAGCCTCGAATTGTTGGTTGATATAAATTTTTAGACCGTTGCCGATAGAGGTTAAAAGAATGACTGAAGTTACGCCAATAATTATGCCCAAAGAAGTAAGGACAGTACGTCCTTTGTTTTTCAGGATAGAAC
>CAZEXG010000023.1:2449-5279 GCA_964516665.1 uncultured Gammaproteobacteria bacterium | reverse complement strand
TTTTTAAGGTAATACCAGTAGCTTTGGTAAAAAAATATTGCGATTGGGCAAAAAGAAAGATCAAAACAAAAATTATATTTAACTTTTTTGTATGAAATCGATTTATAAATGAAGCTATTAAAACAGGAAAAAGGACCAGTGAAGTTCCATAATAATATTCGGGAATATTTCCGTGGTAAAAAGCTAAAACTAATAGTGGAGAAATAGTCCAAAAGGTCATAAATATGCGCATTTTCTGGTTTGGCGTCCTGATAAGTTCGAATAATATTATGAGTAAAACAACAATCCGGGTAATGATAATCAGAAGTGAATTTGATAAATAGATAGGGTTAATGGAACGCCAAAATGTTCTTAAAAATAAAAAGGGGGTGGTTGCCGAGACTTGTTTTGGGGAAAAAACAAAATTTTTTATACTGAGGCTGTTGATAAAAGAATGCTTTAAATCAAAAGCAATTAGAGGAAGGAGCGGAATGATAAACAGAACTATTGATAGAATAATCTGTTTTGAAGTGGGTTTAAATTTTGATATAAATACTGCGATCATAATGGGTAAAATCAAAACTGCGGGAACTAAATGGGTAGAAAAGCTGAATGAATACAAAAAAACAAGATAAGGAAATATCTCTTTTTTGCCTTTGATTAGGAGATAACACATATAGAAGATAATGATTGAAAGAAGAGGGGTATACATTACATTCCAAGAAACTACTGAAGGAGAAGCCGCCATAAATAGCGCAGATAAAAAAGCAGTTGTAGTGTTAAATATTTTGGAAATAAGAAAGTAGATAACTAAAACAGTTAAAAGAGAAATAAAGATTGAGGCATAGGCTCCAGCATAAGGATTACCTTTGGTGGCAATATAAAAAGGAGTTAAAAAATAATAATGGAAAGGTCCGACAAAAAATCCGGACTCGTTGGCTACCCGTGGCCCAATCAAGCGGGGTTTCAAGGTTTTTATCATTTCAGTAACTTTTAGAGCATCATCTTCCTGATCCCAATCAAAAATATATCTGTCCCGTAGTTCAATAACCCGGAAAAGCAGAGCAATAATTACCAGAATTGTAGGAAGTAAATATTTTATATTTCTATTTAAAATATTCATTTCTGACCACTGGGATTATGGACTAATTTATATATTTTGACACTGTCAATTTCTGTTTCCTGATCAATTTTAGCCCAACCAAAGGCAGCTACACCATATTCAGGATTATTGATGGGCTGACACTCGATTTGAAAGGGAACACAAACAACAAAAAGTTGTTCGGTAACCTTGTCTTTGATGTCAAAATAATTTTTATTTTCGATGAGATAGTGGGGATAGGCGTAACCCATTTTGGAAATTAAGGCGTAATTGAAAGGCTGGCCTTGGGATTGGGTAATAATATATTCACTAACTTTTTGAGCGTTTTGCATCTGGCGGTTGGGTGCCCAACGAAAGGGATTCTGCAAAAGGGAAAAGAAGGTCAAAGAGAGAAAGAGAATTAGACCAATAAATTTGGGTAACTTACTAATCAAATAGGCCATCAAAATAAAAAGAACCGGAAAAAGAAAAGCAAAATAATGGGAATAAATATGTTGCTTGTAGAGCCCAAGACCAACGAGGCCGATTAAATACCAGAGGAGACAAAGATATAATTTTTCACTGCGATGACGAAGTAATAAATAAATTATACCTAAAAACAGGATAATAGAAATTACTATGCCAAAAGTGACATCTTTTCCAGCTAAAAGATCGGTATTAATTTGATTAAAAAGAGAAGGAATAAGAGGTAAAGATTTATAAGCTTTTAGATTGATTGTGTTTTCACGCTGAGTAAAAAAAGTGATCAGAGCATTGATATTTTGACCCTGATGCTTCAGATCAAAGAGAATTTGGGGGGTGAGAGAAAGAATAAAAATAAAGATGGCTAATAGAGTTTCTTTGACATATTTTTTAGGCGAATTTCTGAGCCAAATGAGAAAGGCTAGGGGCAAAAGAAGCAGGGCAAGGTAGTGAGAGTTAAGACACATGATAAAGGCTAATGAGGCTAATAAATAGCGTTTTTCCGTCAGCCAATAAATAAAAAGGAGAGAAAAAAGAGGCATGATGTTGGGATTCCAAATAAAATTGGAAAATTTAATGACCTCAGGGGAAATAGCATAAAGAAAAGAGGCAATATAGGCTGTTTTGGGGTTGAACCATTTTCTGCTGACATAGAAAACAAGCCAGACGGTTAAGATATTTAAAAGAGCAATAAAAATAGCCGGACCGACGGGATTGTAGTTGGATAAAAGCAAGGAGGGGGCAATTAAGTAATAAAACCAAGGACCAAGGTACATATTGCCAATACTGGTTTGAGGACCGATGAAAAAGAGGTTGCCATGTTTGAGAAAATCACGGAGGATAAGGACATCACGACCCTGGTCTCCCAAAAATTCCATATATTCGGAAATACGGTAAAGACGGCAAAAAGATGCAATCAACAAAATCAAAAGGAGGATCCAGTTTTTGGCTAAAAATTTCTTAAGCACGGGCGAAATTAATCTTAAACCACAAACGAAACAGGTCGGAAAAGGATTTGAGAATAACTTTTAGGTTGCGGCCGGTAGCTTGGCCTTCAGTTCTGGGATAGTGATGGACGGGAATTTCAACAATTTTAAAACCGGCTTTTTTTGATTTGATTAAAAATTCACTGCTGATAAAGGCTCCCCTTTCCGCTTCCAGTTTAGGAATGGTATCGACAACTTTCTTACTGATAAATTTAAAACCACAATCAATATCGGTGACCCGAAGGCCAAAAAGAGTGAAAACGATTAGCTCCCAAATTTTGGAGGTAAAAATAACTAAGGG
>CAZEXG010000023.1:0-2349 GCA_964516665.1 uncultured Gammaproteobacteria bacterium | reverse complement strand
GTTAACGGTCGTCAAATTACCTGGAAAGTTGGAACTTTAGCTGTTGGTGAAAGAAAAACCTATACCATTAAAACCAAAATTGTTAACGCAGATGGTGCCAATAGCAGCCAAACTAATGTAGTTAAAGTCAGCAACAATAATGTTTCTGATGAAGACAGAGCCAGCTTTTTTGTCAGTGGTAAAGTAATGCCAGTGACCGGAAGCAACGATTTGTTAATCAAAAGCGGTTTGACTTTAAGCTTAGCTTTATTAGCTTTCAGTTTAAGAAAATTAGCTAGAGGTTATTAATACAAAAGAATCTAGTAAATCCCCTTCCAATTTGGAGGGGGATTTTTTATTGCAAATGAAGATAAAGACTCATAGTACCGTCATTATGAAAAATTTTGACGTGATTACCTAAACTACTTTTGGTGTTGCGATAGGTATAAGCGATACCGTCCTCAACGGCAAAGACCCTTTTATCAGTGGAAACCATGTCGATGCCATGATGGAAATGATCAGCGTAGAGATAGGAATATTTAGTAACTCCGCGGGTTTGGGTAATACAATTATTAGCACTGTTAGAGGCACATAGATCATTAATTGAATCGATGCCGTTCATGGGCCAGCGGTGTTGATTTAGAAAATCAGTGGCGTCAATATCGTTGGCATAAGTCCATTTGGAGAGATCGCTTTCCTTGAGGTGGTAGAGACCAAAATGTAGGTGGTCGCCGAAGGAATATCCGGTATTACCCATATATCCAATTAAGTCCCCTTTTTTGACCTCCCTTTTAAAAGCGAAAGTGGCGCCGATCAAGGAACTCAATTCTTCTTCAGCAGCTTGTTTTAATTTTTGATAGCGAGCTTCGTCATTTTTGGTGATTTCCAATAAAGCTGATTTAGAATTTTTCTGAGCAGCGAGATCTTTTTGCTGAGCCGAAAGTTGAAGCTTGGTGTTTTCTAGTTCTGCCTGTTTTTGGGCTTTTAATTGTTTTTGTTGATCAAGATTAGTCCTAGTGGTCTCGATTTCGAGCATGATCTGCTGACTGTTTTTTTGGACCCGGGAAAGATACTTATAATTTTTGTAAAAGTCATTAAAATTAAGTGAAGTAAAAAGAGAAAGAGCCGGGAAATGTTTTCCTAATTTATAGGCTTGGTCGACCTGGCGAGCATAATCGGCAGACAAAGATTCCAGGGATCTGTCTAAAAGTTTAATTTTGTCGCTTAAGCTATTGATATCTGCCTCTAAAATATCGATGTTGGCAGTAGTTTGTTTAATTTTTAGTTCAGTTCGAAGCACCTGAGTGCTGAGATATTTTATTTGGTTATTTAGCGTGTCTTTGGACTTGGCCAATTCATATAACTTAAGCGTATATTCGTTAATCTGTTGATTAATTTCATCGGTAGTAGTGGCATAAAGAGGACTGTTTAGAAAAAAGTTTAGAAAGATAAAAATGAAAAGTATTTTTTTTATCATTTAGTGATCAGACGAAGGCTCATGATAGAGCCAGTAGAATAGCGGTCGTTGAGGTTTTGATCGGGACCAAACCAAGGATCGTGGATTTTGTAGTTACCATTTGAACCGCTGGTAATAACCACAAAATGCATTCCATAAATGTTTTTCATGTACATTTGGGCAATAACGTAGCGTCCGGCTTTTAGCTCGCTATCGACAGTAGAAGCAGAATACTGGCTTTGACGGTAGCTATAACCTGAGGGTGGAGTGGGGTTTAAAGCGTAGGCTGAATTAAATTGGAAATTAGAAGGAATAGCGGCGTAGGCTGCCGGAGTGATATCGGAGCCCAGCTTTTTAAAAGTCATGGCAATACTGCTGATGTAACAGCCAACAGCACCAATAGAATCACTGGAATAACCAATGTTTTGTTTACACCAACGGGGATCACGCTGGCTGTAAAAATTCCCGTCACTACCAGTACCTGGAACAGAACTAAGACAACTGTCACCATAAGCCGAAGAGAAGTTTCTAAGAGCGCTTAGTTGAGCCAGGACGTCGTTTAATTGTTTTTGAGTACTTTTAAGGAGCTGGTTTTTGATGTTGTTTTGGGAGTTGAGATCTTTTTGCTGTTTGGCTAAATTTTTTTCAGAAATTTCTAATTCTTTTTGTTTTTGAGCCTTGGTTTGTTTTTCCTGGTCTAAATTGGTTCTGGTGGTTTCCATTTTAATAAGATTGTTATGATTATTTTCCTGGATCATGGAAAAATACTTATAATTTTCCAAATAATCGTTGAGAGAGGCAGACATCAAGAGAGAATAGGCCGGAATTCTTTTTTGAAGTTTATAATTGGCCGCTACCTGCTGAACATAAATGGCGGAAAGATCGTCAAGAGAAAGATCAAGATCGTTGATTCT
>CAZEXG010000022.1:0-5963 GCA_964516665.1 uncultured Gammaproteobacteria bacterium | reverse complement strand
ATAATTATGCCCAAAGAAGTAAGGACAGTACGTCCTTTGTTTTTCAGGATAGAACGGAAACTACTTTTAACTAAATCTTCAAATGAGGGTTTTAACATTTTTTTCGGTAACTTTACCGTCTTTAATAATAATGATACGCTCGGCTTGTTTGGCCAAATCTATATCGTGAGTAACCAAAACAATGGTTCGACCTTCGCGATGGAGTTGATGAAAAAGATTAATGATCTCCTTACCGGATTTGGAATCCAAGTTGCCGGTTGGTTCGTCAGCCAGAATAATTTTGGGATTATTGATCAGGGCCCGGGCAATGGCGACGCGCTGTTGTTGACCGCCGGAAAGTTGAGCGGGAGTATTGGCTGATTTTGAGCTTAGACCGACTTTTTCTAATAGATTTAGGCCCATTTGATGATGCTGGTTTCGGGGGACATCAGAATAAAGTAGGGGCAAAATAACGTTTTCTAAAGATGAAGTTTTGGCCAATAGATTAAATTGCTGAAAAACAAAACCCAGAGTAACATTGCGGACTTTAGCCATTTCGTTTTCGTTTAGATGAGAAATATCCTGTCCTTCGAGCAAAACTTTACCAGAAGTGGGATTATCCAGAAGACCAATAATGTGCATGAGAGTGGATTTACCGGAACCAGAAGGACCAGTAATGGAAACAAATTCACCGCGGCGAATATTGAGAGAAACGCCATCTAGGGCGTTAAAAATTGTGTTACCGGAATTATAGGTTTTTACGATATCAACTAATTCCAGAACAGAAGAACGGGACTTAGAGTTGTTTGATAACGACCGAGTCATTAGGATTAAGACCTTCTAATATTTGAATATCGGTGTCACTTTCGATGCCGGTGCTGACATAAGCCTTGCTGAGTCGATCATTATTTTTTATCCAAACAAAATTTTTACCAGCTTCACTGTTTAAAGCATCGAGAGGTAGGGTCAGAACATTTTTGGCTTCAGCGAGAGTAATAGTAGCGCTGGCATCCATACCGTAGCGGTAGTTAAGGTTGCTATTGTCCAGAGGAAGTTTAAATCTAACCTCGTAAACAACCGAGGATTCTCCGGCAACCGGGGTGAAGGCAATATAGGTAATCTGGGAATCAATTTTTTGGTCAGGGTAGGAATCAATACTAAGAGTGGCTTTTTGACCTATTTTAATTTTGGTGACATCCTCCTGATCGACTTCGGCCCGAAGGTAAATGGAATCAGGATTAATGATGGTAAAGGAAGTGGTGGGAGTGATGTTGGTACCGACAAGAGATTGATCGGCTTCAACCACAACACCACTAAAAGGCGAAACAATAGTGGCTTCTTTAATGGCCATATCGCTGATCTCGTAATTAATGACCGAATTATCCAAGGAGTATTGAGTTCGATTTAGGATTCTTTGAATAGTATCGGTGACGATGGTGTCTTTATAATTGTCTTGAACATCCCAAAATTGGCTAAGTTGAGTGCGATAGTTATTAAATTGGCTTTGAAGTGATTTGCGAAGCTGTTCTTTGTCTAAAGAGGCAATAGCTTGATATTTTTTCACCCGATCCCCTTCTTTGACCCCAAGCCAAACTAATTTACCTGGATTTTGAAAATGAATCGAGGCAATTTGGCTGGCTTTGATGGAGGCAGAGAGAGTTAATTCGGAAGAAATATCTTTGTTTTGAGCCTGAACGACTTTGTCTTTTTGCGGATTAAAAATTTCCGGATTTTGGTAACGTCGGGATTTAATGCTGTTAAAAGCGATTAGAATGATTAAGAGAGCGAGGGCGCCAAAAATTAGTTTTCGATAATGTTTTTTGAGAAATTTCATATGAGGACACTATTATACTACGCCTATGGTTGCTCGTCGATTTTTTGCCTAAGTTCCTTTAGTTTCCACATAAAAAGACGTTTGGGGCTGCGAACTTGAGCGGGAGAATGATCTTTGACAAAATAACGGGCTTGTTCCAAAAGTTTCCGATCGACGGTTTTAGCCAGACGGATATAGAGGGCTTTGTTTTTCCAGTCATTTAATTCGGTAGCCAATTCCAAACCATAGGCCTGAAATTCGTTTTTGATATATTTTTTTCTTTTCTCTAAGTTTTCCTTAAATAAGGATAAAGTTTCACTGATAGCAGTTGGTTTTTTGGAAGGCATAGCTAGTGTATTATAATTGTTTTAAAATGATGGGTCGATTCCAGATGGAAAAACCTGAGCAGATTTATGTTCCGGGGATTGGGATGGTGAGAGAGGGGCAAATTGTAGATGTGCCAGAACATCGGATAAAATTATTGACGGAAGGTGGTGAAACTGATCTTATTTGTCCTTCGAGAAAAGGCAGGGTTTATTTTGAAGGCGGTGTCCCCTATTATGTGGCGGTAGTGGAATGTTTAAATGCGAATAATCTTAAAGCTAGAGTTCAGTGCCCGAAGAAATGGAGAAGCAAATAATTTTCTAGTTTTAAAGGGGAGAGAATTTATCCAGAGAGGGACTAATTTTGATAATATTAATTATGAAAATAAATAAAGGTGTTAAATTAGCGATTTCTATTTTATTACCTTTATTAGTTGGGGTGGTCGGAAGCGCGGCAACAATGCCAGAAATTAGAGGCTGGTATGCCACCATAAATAAACCGGCACTTTTGCCTCCAAATTGGATTTTTGGACCAACCTGGACTTTGCTGTACTTGTTGATGGGAGTGTCGTTTTATTTGGTTTGGGTGGGTAAAAATAATAAAAAGAAAATGGAGGTGGCTTGGAAATGGTATTTGGGACAGTTGGGATTTAATTTGCTCTGGTCCTTTTTATTTTTTAAATGGCATTTTCTTTTTTTGGCGGCGATGGAAATTGTGGCACTTTGGGTAATAATCTTGGGAAATATAAAATATTTTGAAAAGATAAACAAATTATCGGCAAATTTACTGGCACCTTATTTGATTTGGGTGACTTTCGCGACATACCTAACGGTGAGTGTGTGGTTGTTGAACTAATTAGCATTTCTATGATTTAATTTGGTTGTGTCGAAAGATATTATTAGGGCTGAAGTTTCGGAAGGACAAAGAGAATCTGCTGGATCTTCTTTGCGAGGTGTTGACGAGATTAAAAATAAATATATAAAAACAGGAGTATTGAGAAATTGGGCCAATGAAAGGCCTATCATAATTCCTGGAAGAAAAATTAAGGTTACAGAAATAGGCGCTGAAAGAAAAGCCCGGCTTGATATTGTTTGGGGGATAAAAAATGATGTTATGGCTGAAGAAAATGGTTATCCGAAGGTAGCGCTTGTATCTGGACCATTAGTATCTTCTGAGCTAGATTATGGAGTTTTTGGAGATCCAGCGCCGAGAGCTGGGATGCTTGTCGAAGAAACTGGGGCAATACTAGAAAAAGGTGGTCCGAATATTGTATTTGTGTCGGCAAGAACTTTACTTGGAACTGATATTAATATTCCGACAGGATATGTGGAGTTTGAAAAATATGATTCGGTAACTGGTGAAAAGATTAGGGTGCGAGTGGGTGGAAGTCAGGGAGGAGTAGCGGCTCAAGAAATAGGTGAGGATGGAAGGTGTATTTCATTAGCGAAAATTAATATTGACGAAAACGGGGAATATAGTTACAACTTGGATTTGCATTTTAATGGAGGCAGATACAAACCTGGTGGTGGGGAAATAAATATATCTTCAGATAGATTACCTCGGGCGACAGTAAAAACCTTTGAACTATTGTTGGGAGTAATAAAGCAAGAAATTAAGGAAAAAGTAATAGAGAGATAGACTAACGACAAATTGGAATTGGGTGGACCATGGCGGAGTCGGACCGCCCTCTCTGCAATGCGAATGCAGTGCTCTACCAGATAAGCTAATGGCCCAGCTTTTCAATTTCGCCTGTTATTGTATCAATTAGAGCAGAAATTTGCTTTTTTTCGTCGGCAGTGAGGTTTTTGAGGACGTAATCCTCGACAGGGAGATTGTTTTCCGGATGACCGATACCAATACGGATGCGCCAAAAAGATTGGGTGCCTAAATTTTCAATGGTAGATTTAACACCGTTGTGGCCGGCGGGACCGCGGTCGAATTGAAGACGCCACTCCCCAACTGGTAAATCCAAATCGTCGTGAATAAGGTAAATATTTTCGGGAGAAATTTTGTAGAAGGCAGCCACCTTTTGAACTGAAGTACCGGAGAGATTCATATACTCAGTAGAGAAGGCAAAAATATTTTGGGACGACTCCCCTACTTCAGCCTGGAGTTTACTTTTTTGGGAGAAGGAAAAACCTTGTTTTTCGGCCAGAGCTTTAATTAAAATTTGGCCCAAATTGTGGCGGGTATATTCGTATTTTTTTCCGGGATTGCCTAAGCCAAAAAATAGTTTCATATGATGATATTGTTAGTTATAGATTGATATATAAATATTGTCTAAAGATAGGTTTTATTTAATTTGATATATTAATTAGCAGTCAACCGCTTCGACTGCTAATAAGTTTATAAAAAGCTTCTTCGTTAATAATTTTAACTCCTAGTTTATTTGCAGTGAGGAATTTTGCGGAAGAAGAATCAGTTTCATTGGTTAGAAGATAGTCAGTATTTTTGGAAACTGAGGAGACAAATTTACCGCCATTGCTTTCGATAAGCTCAATAAATTTGGGTCGAGGTAAAGAGAGATCGCCGGTGATACAAAAAGTAAGTCCAGAAAGTTTTTGAGAAGTGTCAGAGTTTTTGAGAGTAATTTGGGTGAGGATTGATTTGACCCAATCGCGACGGAGTTGAATTCCTTGCCAAACTTTTTCGGCGAGAGTTTTTTGGAATCCTGGTAGAGATTCAATTTCTGACTGGGAAATATTTAATAGTTTTTCGGGAGTGTTGAAGCCGGCACTAATCAGCTGTTGGACCCGGGCAGCACTGAAATTGGGAATAATGGCGGCATCAAAAAGTTGTTTGAGAGTCAGAGATTTTTTTTCCTGAATTTGATGGATCAGGTTTTTGGCCGATTTTTCACCCAGATTATCTAGAGCACTAATATCCGCCAGGCTTAATTTGTAAAAATCGCCAGGAAGGCGAATTTTACCAGCTTGATAAAGTTTGGCGATGGTTTTATCAGAAAGGCCGAGGATGCCCAAAGTGTCACAGAAAAGGCGTAGAGAACCAAGAATCTGAGCTAAACAATTTTGAGGGTTGGGACAACGGAGAAACTTGTCTTCTTTGACCAATTTAGTACCACAACTTGGGCAATATTGAGGAACATCAATATGACCCGGGGTGACTTTGGTGACGACTTTTTCAATATGGGGGATGACATCGCCGCGGCGGGAAATTTCGATAATGTCACCAAGATTGAGATTTTTTTTAATCACAAGGTCGTAATTACCCAAAGAAGCAAAAGTGATAATGGCACCGGCAATTTCGATGGGTTCAATTTCAGCCACCGGGGTAATGGAGCCCAGAGGACCGACTTGCCAGTCAATTTTTTTTATTTGGCTTTGGTTGGATTCGGCAGGAAATTTGTAAGCCACTTGGAACTTGGGTCGGTTGTTTTTGGAACCCAATTTTTGGGCAATTTCCAAATTGTTTATTTTGATCACAAGACCGTCGATATCGAAGGGGTAGTTAAGACGCTCCCCCGTTAAAAATTTTTGGTAAATTTTTTCGATTTCTTCAAAGGAGCGACAAAAGAAAGATTCGACAGGGGTAAAGCCGAGGTTTTTTAGGAGGGAAATTTTATCTTGTTCATTTTTATCTGAATATCCGGATAAAACATCGACGGCCATTAAGGTACAGAAGTCAGAAAATCGGGAATCAAGACGTTGGGAAAGGCCGGAAGCGGCGTTTCGGGAGTTGCTGTATTTTTCTTCGGAAACTTCGTTTAATTTTTTAAAGTCATCTTTGGTGACCACAATTTCACAGCGGATAGAGCCGGAAAAGTTTTTGGAGGGATTAAGGACGAAATTTTTCATTTTTACCACATTTTGGGTAACAATATCCCCGA
>CAZEXG010000021.1:0-6624 GCA_964516665.1 uncultured Gammaproteobacteria bacterium | reverse complement strand
ACCATCATTATATTTCTCTTCAGGACGATAATCTCGAACATGCGGTTACCGACACAAACTGGTGGCAAATTTGGACACCTTCCGGAAATGGCGAAATGGCCTTACCCACAAATATTTTTATTGACGATCAAGATAATATCTACATTTCCCCAGAAAGTGGGTCAGGAGCACCTGATTCTCAGGTATTAAAAATCGAGAAGTTTAACGGCAGTGGTATTTGGCAGTCTACCCATCTAAATCAATATGGATGGCCCAGTGACGAAAATGGAAATTATAGACAAATCAGGAGTTTTGTCATTGATGATAGTGGTTTAACCTATTTACCAGAACCTGAATACGACAGTATTCATGTCTACGGTGTAGGTGGAAGTTGGATTGAAACACTCGGCTCAAGTGGTGATAACGAAGACCAGTATGATAATCCATACTCCGTCAGAATTAACCCTCTTACCCATGACCTTGTAATTGTCGACGGTGATAATCACCGGATTCATATACTTAAAAATGGAGTTAAAATCAACAATTTAATCTCAAGTGCTGATGTTATTGATATTTCAAATCAAAACAGTCTTGTTACTAACACGGTTAATCCATTGGCGAGTAACTCAGAGAGCATTATTGCCCAAATGTTGTTTGGAAATTATCTTGTTTCTGATTTTAATGTCGACCTAACTTCAGACCGGGATTGGTCCGCCGTGAACACTGTTTTGCTTCCTGATAAATCAAAATCTCTCATTGTGAACCTCAATCCCAGTGATGCCCCAGGAGTTTCTGAAACTCACTCACTTTACATCACCAAACAACAAGGACAAGACCATGTTGTTATCTGTCCTAACGCTACCACTATTGCCGACATTGGTCCCTCTTGTGCAGACGCCTATACCCTACACCTAGGTGACCCAGGTCTTTCAATTGAAACCATTAATTCACAGGAATATTGGAAAATTGCTGGGCTCACTGGTACCGGTGGCTTTAGTCCAGTTATCAGTACATTTAATCTAAACAATCCCGGATCTTTATCAGTTAATGAAAAATTCAACATTACTATCACAGCCAAAAATGATGAAGGAATTACTGAAAATGATTACACCGGAACTATTCATTTTTCTGCTAATCCAAATAATGCCATTTTACCGGCAGATTATACCTATACCACCTCAGATAATGGAGTTCATACTTTTTCCAACCTTAGTTTCACTCAATCCGGAACCTACAATTTAACTATTGTAGATACTATTGATTCTTCAAGAACTCAAACAATCGAAATTATAGTTACAGATAATTCTTCCCAAGAAGACAACTCATCACCCTCAGATTCGCCATCTTCTTCAGGTTCATCGTCTTCAGCCGCTTCTTCCCCTGTCTGTAATGATCAAAAACCGGAAAATAAAGCTCCTCAAATTTGGAAAATAGAATCTCTCGGCAGTGGTAAAATCAAAATTTATTTCAACGATGCTGATAAACCAACAACATCATATCACCTAGTTTTCGGAACAAAACCTGATAAATATACCTATGGTGGAATCAATATAGCTAATTTTGGTGATGCTTCCTTTACTGTTTCACAACTTAAAACAAACAAGAAGTATTTCTTTAGATTGATTCCTCAAAACGGTTGTGCCAGCGGGACAGCCTCAAACGAATTTTCTTTTAAGATTCCCGGTTATTTTAGTAATTTGATTTCAAAAGTTACTAATGTTAAACCAGCTATCTCAACCGAAAATATTACTCCCACACCTGGCCTTTCCGCTCCCAGCGCCTCTCCATCAAAAGCAATCATCAAAAAGGATGAAGCGACAACTCCCCTTCTAAAAAAAGAAAATTTCTTTATTAGATTCTTAAATCTTTTTCGAAAAAAATAACTTTCCCTAACTAAAATTAATTGTACTTTTCTATCTCAAATCAAAAAAAGCATTACCAAAGCTATTATCGTAAATAGACCAAAAAATCCAAGTGTTTTAATAAATAAAGCTATTGCTTCCCTTTTCTTGCCCTCAATAAAAAGTTGCAGGGGCTGGTAAAAAAACACCACTACTACTATATAAGCCGAAGCCCCAAGTGCGTTGATAATTGGGTTCTTTGTCATATTAATTAAGCCAAGTATATCAAAATTATCCCTAATGCCCTTCTTCGCTTGCCTTTACGGCAGCCGCCCGGCTTTCAGGAGTACTCATTACACCCAGATCGGATCCTGAAGTCACCTCCCTCACCCCAGGCAAATATCTCCCTGTCTTTGTCTCACGATACTTTATTTCTTGCTCCCTTACATATGATTCTAATAATTCTCCCTTAAGTCCCCTTTCCTGGGCATCTGCTCGCCATAACCTTTGCATTTCTGCTAATTCTTTATTCATACTTTCAACAATTTCTTTTAAACTATTTTTTAGCTTTTGGTAGCTCCTGACATGCCACTCCGTTCTTATCCCCATCAAGTCTGTTTACATCACCCTCAACCCCGCCCGCTTTATCATAAAAAATTTGGGCTTCTTCCTGAGTATCAAAATCATCACAATTATATTCATCAGTATATTTTCCTCCGCTTTGAACCACATTCCCTGCTTTATCCCGTAACACCCGGGTTACAAAACTACCATCTTCATTTCTCTTTAAATTACCCTCTTTGTCAGTTTCAATTTTCGATTCTGAAACTGAATTACCAGAAAGAATACTGTTCAAATCCCAATCATTATTACTGGCAGTCAACCCAAAAGCACCTAACAGTAGGGCAATTAACACTCCAAAAACCGGCCTTAACACTTTTTTTGTACCTTCACTAGCATTCTGCAACACTTTTAATTTTGGTATAGCCATATTTTTACATTACTGAATAAAACAAATAAGCGACCATTAATATCAAAACTGCAATCAAAATCAAACGAAAAATTTTATTACCTCTGATATTTTTCATACTTAATTCTAAACCATAAAGATCCCATTAACAACATTCCCCACACCTTTTTTCTCTAAAGAAACTTTTCTAGTTCCTCCCTTTTGATTTGTTATCATTAATATATGATCCAAGGCAAAAGCATCGACCAAAACATCCAGTATCAAAAAAACTCAGTCGTCAGTAAAGAAATCGTCAACAAAACAATCGGCACCGTTACCCTTTTTGCCTTTGACAAAGGTCAGGGCTTAAGTGAACATAGTGCTCCATATAATGCCTATGTTTCCATTTTAGATGGTGAAGCTGAAATTACTCTTTCCGGAAAAAAACACCTGGTCAAAAAAGGCCAAATGTTACCCATGCCAGCCAACTCGCCTCACTCTTTAAAAGCTAAAAAACCATTCAAAATGATGTTAACCATGGTCAAAGCGTAAACTAAAATTATGGATTTGATTCGTTTAATTTTAGCCTTATTACCGTTTTTGATTTTTTGTCTGTTTCTGCTTTTCCGCCGCTCTGCTTCTTTAATTAAAATTTCTTTTCTCACTTTGTTTATTACCCTTATCATTGCTATTTTTTTCTGGTACAGCCCCCCTTCCCTCATCGCCTCTTCTCTCCTTCGTGGCTTGTTAATTGCCACTGATATTCTCTTAATAATTTTCGGTGCCATCTTTTTTTTAGAAATTCTTAAAAAAACAAAAGTGACCAATTCTCTGGCTTTTTATCTAGATCATTTTTCCTCCGATCTTCGGATTCAGGTAATCATGTTAGCTTGGTTTCTGGAAAATTTTTTAGAAGGAATTGCTGGTTCTGCCACCCCCTCAACTGTAGTTGCCCCCTTACTTATAGTTCTGGGTTTATCGCCTTTAAAAGCTGTAGTTATTGCTTTATTAGGCAACAGTACCTCCGTCCCATTTGGCGCTGTTGGCACTCCGATCCGGATTGGTTTGGCTGGAATTAACCCCGACCCTATCTCCATTGCCTCAAGTACCGCCCTTTATAATCTGGTCGGTCTTTTTGTCCCCTTATTTATGCTTTGGGTATTAGTTTCCTCTGAAAAAAATCGTCTTACTCTTTTCCGTCAAGCAATTCCTTTTGCTCTCTGGTCTGGTATTGCCTTTGTTGTTCCTTCTTATTTCATCTCCTTATTTGGAGTCGAATTTCCTTCAATTTTAGGCTCTATTATCGGCGTGATTTTAGTTATTTTAACCAGTCGTTTGGGTGTTTTTATGCCCAAAAATACATATAATTCTCAAAGCAGTCTTAAATCCACCACCCAATTAAGTCTAAAGAAAACTCTTTTACCTTACCTACTTTTTATTGCTTTATTAGTTCTATGCAAATTTACTCTCTCAGATCTCACTCTTTCCCTGCCTTTCTTGTCATATTCTATAAGTCTTTTTAACCCCGGACTTGTTTTCATCATCACTACCCTGATTGTAGCCCTATATTCCAAAACAAAATTTTCGGAAATTAAAAACACTTCCCGACTTGCCATCGGAAAATCACTCGAGTCTTTTTTAGTCATTGGTGCCATGTCGGCCATGGTCCAACTCATGAATAATTCTGCCAACACCCTTCATAACTTACCTTCCATCACTCAAACAATCTCCACTCTCTTTAGTACACAAATTTTACCCATATTAGCTCCTTTTATCGGAGCTTTAGGAAGTTTCATCACTGGCAGTGCTACTGTTTCCAGTATCATGTTCGCCCCTGCGGTTTACTCTTCAAGCCTTTCTCTTGGTCTTAACCCTATAAAAATATTAGCTCTCACTTTAGTTGGTGCCGGAGCCGGAAATATGATTGCCCTTTCCGATGTTTTAGCCGCTAAAACTGTTGCCGGTACCAAAGATACCTTAAGAGAAATTATTCTTTACTTACTCCCCTTCTGTTTAATTTATCTACTCTTTGTCGCCCTCTTTGGCTGGTTTTTTTAACCACCAGGTCGATTATTGACAATAATTTGACTACCTGTTCTAATACACCTATGGAAAAAACTATAAGCCAAGAACCAACCATTAGTCCTCAGGAACGTCTCCGCCAGCTAGAATTCAAAAGATCAAATGCATCCTCGCCTGAAGATTGGACCTCAGCCGATCGAGAAGAGCTATTAGATTTGCAAAAAAGTCTTTCAATACTGCCAGCTGGATTAAGTGAAGCTCATAAAGTTGTTTTAGATCGTCAGGCTACAGCTGGAACTGGCAACATTCCTCCCCTCACCCCGGAAGAACGAAGATTAATTCAGGAAGCCAATTACATATCAATGACTCAAAAATAAAGGATTCTAAACTATTTGATCATATAGAACGTATCTTCTAATCTACATCAAACCGGAAAAAAGCAATCCCAAAACAATTGCCGTTAATAAGGCAAAAATTCCTACTGTTTTTATAAACAAATTAACCGCTTCCTTTTTCTTTCCATCAATAAACATCAATAGTGGTTGATAAAAAAACAGATAAGCCATCACTGCCACCGACAAGGTCAACACAAATAAAACTGTAACCGGAGCCATAAAAGTATCCGGTTTATCTCTTAATGGCTGAGTAACCACATTCATTGCCGTCACCACCAAAAAAATGTAAGCGGCAGCGACCAGAGCATTAATAAAAGGCTTTTTGGTCATATACACCAGTATATCAAAACACCTTCCATCCCCTCTTATTCTTCTTTATCTTTAAATTTCCTTAAACGAAAAAGACCTTTTTCTGGTTTGTAGACTTGATCAGGAAATCTTTCCATCAATTTCCAAACACTGCCGTTAATCGTTTTCGGATGAAAATCGGGATAAGATTCCTTAAGTTTCTTA
The DNA here is from genome assembly GCA_964516665.1 of uncultured Gammaproteobacteria bacterium. Classification (GTDB taxonomy): domain Bacteria; phylum Patescibacteriota; class Microgenomatia; order UBA12405; family UBA12405; genus UBA12158. The sequence continues at coordinate 925 of CAZEXG010000021.1, read as the reverse complement.
AGTAATTCAGACCACGACAAACCTTCGGGGTTCCTTTCCAGTAACTCTAAAGCTTTATCGTATATTTGACCCGTAATAGTTACTTTAATCATAAACTACTACAATTATAGTATTAGTTTACAAAAACCACAAGAGACATATACTGGCGTCAAAGCAAATTTGATTGTAAAAGTGGAACACCACGACACAGAACAACCCTAATACCACCTACCTAAAGCTAAACCAAGGCTGCAGTGTATAGATTACGTAATTATTTATTTTTGAATTTCTCGTATAACTCACGCATTGCATCAATATCTACTTCCTCCTGGTCTCTAAACATATCTTCAGGTTTTACCCCCGACTTCAATCTTCTCATATATATATCAGCCGCCTCTTCAACATCATCAGGAGTTAAGTCAATCGAAGTGCTATTAAAGTCTCTTTCCCAATCAGGTTTTCCATCAGGAGTTTCCGCCGTAAAATGAATTTCATAGGCGGTATCGCCTTTTACACGCCCACAAGGAAAAATTGCTAAGTGTATTCCATTGTGTGAACCATCAACAATTGGACCTAATTTTCCTTGCCTAACTGTATATCCAGTATCTGGCCTATTCAAAGTAGTAGACATACACTAATTTTATCAAAAGTTCTCATATTTTGAATCATAAATCTAAAAATTGATAAAATATTCACAATGAAGAACAACCAAGTGATTATAAAAATTGTTTCTATCCACAATAGAGAAAAATTTTTAGCACTTAATAAATTTGCAGATAAACACTGGGGAGAACATAGTCAGGATAGTGATCCCAAATTAGATTTTTTTGATACCCCAAAATACGCAGTTGTGGCTAAAAATGGTCATGATTGTGTTGGGGAACTATTTGTTTTTCCAAGAGAGACCGAGTTTGAAGGTGAGAAACAAAAATTTATAGGAATAGGT
>CAZEXG010000020.1:2005-6890 GCA_964516665.1 uncultured Gammaproteobacteria bacterium | reverse complement strand
AGTTTGGGATTCCTGTTGGACCTTGGCATTTTCTTTGGCCTCGACCGCCTGGTGAAGACCATCAGACCAACGGCGACCGGGCATTAAGCGACCGGTAAATTCATCGACAATGATAATTTCTCCGTCTTTAACAACATAGTCCTTGTCTTTGTGAAAAAGAGCTCGGGCTTTAATAGCGTTTTCAATATAATGAATAGTTTCGAAAGATTCTTCGTAAAGATTTTTAACGCCTAAAATTTTTTCTACCTTACGAATACCGAATTCGGACAGAGTAGCCGAACGGGATTTTTCATCGATAATATAATCTGTAGGTTGCAAATCTTCGGCAATTTTGGCAAATTTATAGTATTTTTCTACGGGTTGATTGTTGGGGGAAGAGATAATTAAAGGGGTTCTGGCTTCATCAATTAAAACAAAGTCAACTTCATCGACAATGGCGTAATAATGGTCCTGACGCTGAACTTTTTGGGAAAAATCGGCCACCATGTGGTCGCGAAGATAATCGAAACCAAATTCATTGTTGGTACCATAGGTAATGTCGGCCTGGTAGGCTTCGACCCGGCTTACCGGGCGAAGATGAGCTAAACGATCATCGACTTTTTCACTAGGATCGGTATAGTTTAAATCAAGAAGGAAAGATTCCTCGTGAACGATAGCTGAGGTGCTAATACCTAAAAGATGGAGGGCTTTAGGATACCAACCAGCGCCAACTCGGGTAAGGTAATCATTAGGAGTAACAACATGAACCCCTCGGCCGGTAAGAGCGTTGAGATAGGCCGGAAAGATAACTGAGTGGGTTTTACCTTCACCGGTACGCTGTTCGGCAATGGCTCCCTGATGAAGAGTGATAGCAGCCATCAACTGGACGTCATAGGCCCTTTCGCCAACAGTTCGGAAAATAGCTTCACGAACAAGAGCGTAAGCTTCGGGTAAAATAGCGTCGAGCTTAGTCCCGTTTTTTATTTTTTCTTTAAATTCAGTAGTTTTATAGGCTAATTCTTTGTCAGACAGCTGTTTTAGTTCGGATTCGAAGGAATTGATTTTGGCAATTAGGGGCCGATAGGAATTTAAACGGCGTTGGTTGTCGTCAAAATAATTTTGGAGAAATTTAAGCATAGGATGATTTTACACTAATAAAGCAAACCTGCCCCGGTGTCACCGATAAATCGGATTCACCGGGGTGGGTGGCTCCTCTACAATTTAGGGGAGATAACTTTGAAACCGCAAAGCGGCCAAAGTACCTCAGGGATTTTTATACTGCCGTCAAGCTGTTGAAAGTTTTCCATGATAGCCAGGAGAACCCGATCAGTAACGACAGTGGCATTAAGGATGTGGACGAATTGGTTTTGGCCGTTAAGTTTGACTTTAGTGTTTAAACGGCGAGCCTGATAGTCGGTGCAATTGCTACAGGAAGAAGTTTCCCGATAAGCATTTTGGCCGGGGAACCAGGTATTGATATCGTTCATACGGCGGTTGGGTTGGGGTAAATCTCCGCTACAGTTTTTCATGACCTGATAATGAAGGCCAAGCTCTTGAAGAATTTCTTCTTCAATGGCCAACATTTCTTCCTGCATAGCGTCGGAAATTTTGACGTCAGGTAGGGTAAAAATATTCATTTCAACTTTGTTGAAAAAATGGACGCGAAGCATACCTTTCATGTCTTTGCCATAGGTGCCGGCTTCACGACGAAAACATGGTGAGAAATTAACGTATTTTATGGGAAAATCTTTTTCATTTAAAACTTCATTGCGGTGATATGGGACGACGGAATGTTCTGAAGAGCTGATAAAAATCAGGTCATCTTCGGGGATAGAATAGGCAGCGTTGAATAAATTTTTATTACTGGTGTAGCCACAAGCCCACTCGGTTTGAGATTTGACCATAGCCGGAGGAACCATGCCGACAAAACCCTTGGAAACTAATTTTTGAAAAGCATAAAACATGAGAGACATTTCCAAGACTGCTCCTTGGCCTTTAAAATAGCCGAAACGAGCACCGGAAAGTTCAGCGGCTTTCTTGACATCAATAATGTCGAGAGCTTCGCCTAAATCAAGGTGGTCTTTGGGGGTAAAGTCAAAATCCGGTTTGGTGCCAACAGTTTTAAGAACGATATTATCGGTATCGTCTTTGCCGACCGGAACGTCATCGGCAGGAAGGTTGGGAATTTCAACTAAAAGATCAAAAAGGTTTTTTTCGCTGTCTTTAAGGGAAAGTTCTATTGTCTTAAGTTGTTCTTTAATTTCCGAGGCTTGAGCTAGTTGTTCCGGACTGGGTTTACCCTTAATGTTTTTGGTCAGGGCGTTTTGCTGGGAACGAAGCTCTTCTGTTTGAGTCAAAAGCTGGCGATAATTTTGATCCAGTTTTTGAAGCTCGTCTAAAATCGACACGTCTTTTTGACGTTTCTCCAAAGCTGTCCTAAGAGTTTCAGGAGATTGGCGAAGAAGATTAATATCGATCATGAGATTGGAGTTATTCTAGCACAATTACAGGCAATATTCTCCGCAAATTTATCCGCGAGTAAATATATCTAAAGGCATCATACATATTCAATATGTCTCAGACTTAAAAATTTTATACCCTAAGATAGGCAAAATATTGCTACAGATAAGAGAAGTGTTTAAAAAATTGAACAATCTCATAAGATTATTAGTTAGGATATTTTCCGCAAGAATTCTTCAAACATTTCTCTGGATGCTTCGGGGTAAATGAGAATATCTCGACGAAAAGAATCTTTGCTATGCCATTCAGGTTTAAATAAATTTTCAGGATTGTTTAGGTATTTTTTTTCCGGCCCAGTAATAACAAAATTAGTGTCTGGAGTATGGGCAATAAAGTTGAAATCATGTCGATTATCGCTTTTAATTTCTGAGATAAAATCAAGTTTGGTTAAGGAAAAACCTAATTCCTCTTGGATTTCTCTGATAGCAGCTTCTTCTGGTGTTTCTCCTTCTTCGATGCCACCACCGGGAATGGCATAATAATCCTGACCATTTTTGTGACGAAAAATTAAGACAAATTGATCACCATTAACCGGAAGAATGGTGGCGCGGGAAAGGAATTCTGTCATATTGTCTAATATTAACATAGTAAAGATTTATTTCTGTTTAGGGAGGTGAGGAATACGGATTATATAAAAATAGGGAAAATTACACATTATTTTGATAAGATAGGTGTGGCCGTTTTGGAAGTAAGTGATGGAAAAATCAAAGTGGGAGATAGAATACGTATTGGAGAATTTGAAAATGGAATAGAACAAAACGTAGACTCGATGCAGGTTGAACATCAACAAGTCGGAGAGGCAAAAGCCGGGGATGAAGTAGGACTAAAGGTAATTACAGCCGTAAAATCGGGAGAGATTGTGTATAAAATCAGCGAGTAAATCTTACTTTAAGTGATAGAGTTTTTTAGTTTCCTGACTAAGCTCGTATTTGACCTGAGGGAAAAGAGTACCTTCTCGGGCGGTGATATTTTCTAGAAACCAAAAAAGACGTTCGCTAAAGCCAAAACCGGAGGTTGGCGGCATACCATATTCCAACATTTCGACAAAGTCGATATCCATCATCTGGGATTCTTCATCCCCTGCTTGACGGTTTTTTTGTTGATCTTGGAAGCGGTCAAATTGATCTAGAGGATCGTTTAACTCAGAATAACCATTACCTAGCTCAGAACCGGCAATAATGCAGTGAAAACGCTCAGTTAAACTCTCATCATCAAAACGTGATTTAGCCAAAGGTGAAGTAAATTTGGGTTCATCAATAACGAAAAGCGGACCGGTAATTTCCTGACGGACAATTTTCCAGAGATTATCAACGATACGGCCGCGATTGCTTAAGCCTTTGGTGTCGATATGTTGTTCTTTGAGTAGGGAAATTATTTTTTCTTCAGAATCATTAAAAATGTCTACCGAAAAGCGTTTTTTAATCAAATCGGCATAGCTAATTCTTTCCCACTTATCGGCTAAATCAAAAGTGTGTTTGCCTTTGGTAAATTTGGTAGTGCCATAAATATTTTTGGCTAAATATTTATATAATTCTTCAACTAAAGTCATATTTTTGGTGTAGTCGGCATAGGCCCAATACCATTCAGCGCTGTAGTATTCCTGAAGATGTTCATCATCAATGCCTTCGTTTCTAAAATTTGGGGCTAAAGTAAATATTTTTTCAAAACCGCCGCCAATTAGTCTTTTCTGGAAAAGTTCGGTGGAAATACGAAGATAAAAATCCTGATCTAGGGCATTATGATGGGTAATAAAGGGTTTCGCATCAGCGCCGCCGGTAACCAATTCCAAGACCGGAGTTTCGACTTCGATAAAGCCATGATCGTTAAGAAAAAGACGGGTAAATTGCCAAAATTTTGATTTACGAATAAAAAGATCCCTATGTTCCGGATTCATGACTAAATCTAAATAGCGGCGACGGAAAATAATTTCCGGATCTTGAAGACCACTCCATTTTTCCGGCAAAGGACGAATTGATTTCGATAGTAGTTTGATCTCGCCGGGAAAAATGGAAACTTCACCCCGGATAGACTTATTAACTTTACCGTATACTTCGATAAAATCACCAATATCTAAGAGTTTTAGATTAGCAGCACCAAGGGTCTGTTTTTTAGCATCAGTGGCCGCTAAATCTTTTTTATTAATAAAAATTTGTAGTTTACCGGATTGGTCCATGATATGACAAAAAATCAGAGCTCCGTGTTCGCGCCAGGAAAGAATACGACCGGTAACGTGAATTTGCTGATCGACTAAATCATCGTAACGGGAAAGAACTTCAGCATTGGAATAATCTTTTTGACTTTGTGCCGGATAAGGATTAATCCCCAAGGAACGGATAGTTTTAATCTTTTCAAGACGTATATTCCTGATTTCATCAAAGCTGGACAT
>CAZEXG010000020.1:0-1905 GCA_964516665.1 uncultured Gammaproteobacteria bacterium | reverse complement strand
AAATGCAGGAGAGGAAGAGGGTGACTTTTTTCCGTCACACAGGTTACTATGGTAAACTAGTTGATAAATTTTGTCAAATAAAAGTGTGGGATTTTTTTAGAGTCGTGCCTAAAAGCCGTAAAATCAGGATAAAAGATTCTGCTGGAATAATTTTTTTTAATCCGCCAGGATATAAAAAGGTTATTTTTTATGTAGGGACAGGATTATTATTATCGGCGGTGGGGTATTTCTTTTATTTATATTTTCCTCTAATGTCGGCAATTTATAAGTACAAAAGTGCCAATTCAGAAGATGCTGCAGCGATGATGGCAGTTGAAGTGGGAAAAAGTCCGGAAAACAATGATTATATTATCGAAATTCCCAAGATTTTGGCTTACGCAAAGGTAGTAGAAAATGTCTCTCCTTTTGATTCAGCAGAATACAATCGAATATTAAAAGATGGGGTGGTGGCTCAAGCTAAAGGTAGTGCCATCCCCGGAGAGGCCTTGGGTGAAAGTACTTACATTTTTGCTCATTCAACTAACGAGGCAAGGGGCAGTGTCAGAAATAACGCCGTCTTTTATTTACTGGGAGAGCTGAAAGAGGATGATATGGTCTTTATCAATTATCATGGAAAATATTTGAAATATAAAGTTTTCGACCGAAAAATAATTAAAGCCGAAGAAATAGAATATTTGAATTACAGCGAGGCTGACAAAAATATTTTGATTTTACAAACATGCTGGCCAATAGGGACAAATTGGAATAGATTATTGATCTTAGCGAAAAAAATATGAATTTAGAGTTGAATAGCAATAAAAATATTGAGGAGCAGTGGCTGGAATTGGAAAAATATGTAAAGGAATGGAAATTGGAAGAGGAGCCAATGATCAAAAAAGCCTTTGATTTAGCAGTAAAATTACATTCCGGAGCCAAAAGAGTTTCCGGAGAGGATTTTGTGACCCATCCGATTTGGGTGGCTAAAGTGGTAACTCAGTTGGGAGTGGGAAGAAGGGCAATTGTGGCCGCCTTACTCCACGATACAGTGGAAGATACCGGAATTAGTGTTGAAGAAATTGCCAGAGATTTTGATGATGAGGTAGCACTATTAGTTGAAGGATTGACGGAAGTTAAGAAAAAGACCCATGGAATTGAAATTGAAATGCATAAAACTAATATTGAAGTTTTTAGGAGATTTTTATTTTCCTCGGTAAATGATGTCCGGGTGCTGATTATCAGAATTGTAGATAAATTACACAATGGATTAACGATTGCTTCACTAACGGAGGAACAACAAATCAAATATGCTAAGAGAATTTTTGGAATTTATTCGCCAATTGCGGAGTACGTAGGCTTGCATTATTTTAAAAGGCTACTCGACGATATTGCTTTTAAAATTTTATATCCGGAAGAAGCGAAAAAGCTTGAAGATGAAATCAAAAAAAATAGTATTAACGAAATAAAGGCTAAAAATCTGATAAAAGAAGACATTGAAAAAATGATGAGAGTAAATCATATAAGCGATTTTGAAATCGAGGGACGAATAAAAAGTCTATATAGTTCTTATTACAAAACGTTGAAATATGGAATCGAAAGAGGTTTTAAAGATAGGGTAGGTTTAAGAGTATTGGTCAACAACATTGAAGAATGTTATACGGTTTTAGGATTGATTCATTCAAAATATCCTTATATAGAAAACGAATTTAAAGATTACATATCTTCACCAAAACCAAATGGTTACCGATCAATACAAACCACCTTTAAGTGGTCGGAAAACGTTTCAGTGGAAATACAAATCAGAACCAAGGAAATGCACGAATTTAACGAATTTGGTCCAGCATCACATATCGCCTATAAGTTAAGTAAACAAAATAGCAATAATTTAGGCTATGAATGGGTCAAAGATTTAATAAACTGGCAAAAGGG
>CAZEXG010000019.1:4061-7000 GCA_964516665.1 uncultured Gammaproteobacteria bacterium | reverse complement strand
TTTTCCTTCCCCGTATGCCGGGCGAGGGGACTAAGTTGGAAAGAAGCAGCTCCATTAAGGCCAAAATTGTCAATTATCAACAGGGCATTAAGCTTTTTCTAAAATCACCCCTAATTGGTGTCGGATACAACAACCTTCCCACTATCAGGAACAATCAAAGTTCCCACGCCACTTCCGGTTTCGATAGTAGCCTTCTGACAATTGCCATCACCACCGGTATCATCGGTCTCTTTCTATTTCTTCTTGTATTTTGGTCAACGATTCCAGGCTCTTCTCTCTATTGGCAAAGCCTCCTTTTAGCTATCTTCATTCATTCTCTTTTTGCCAATTCTTTACTTTATCCCTTCACTCTCTTTTTTCTTCTTTGGGAATCTAGATATCGTAAGTAATCTCGATCGTCTTTTTCGTTTCATTTCCGGCACTATCTCGGACAACAATTTCCACTGTATTTTTCCCAGCATTTAGCTGGATTTTTAATTTAAATTTACCCTCATCATCCACCATGGCTAATTTTCCGTTAATACTCACACTTACTCCGCTTTGGCTTTTACCTGCCACGTCAAAATCAGCATAATCAACCGTAATTTTATCCTCGGAAGGATTAATCATGTTCAACTCGGGAGCTTCATTGTCAAACAATACCGTCAGTGCCTTCGACGCTTCGCTATTACCTCCATTTTCAGTCGAAGCTAAAGCGGTAAAACTATTTTCACCCGGATCAAGTGTAATACCGTCGAATTCAAAGCTACCTTTATCATCAACGTCTTTTTTACCTAAAGATACATCATTCTTTAGCAATTCCACCTGGGCCTTAGGCTCTGCCACTCCGGAAATTGAAAAAGTAGCGCTGTTTGTTGCCTCAAAAGAACTCACTAATCTCGGGGCTAAGGGTGGCAAAACCTTTGCACTCTCATCAGCCTTATTTTTATTCTTGGCATCGCCCAAAATTATCGATAATTTAATCAAAAAAGGTAAACCAAAAGCGATTACCAAAACAAAAACCAATACTGTGACCACTCCCAGTACTACTGTTTTCTTAGTAATATCCTCATCTTGTTTTCTTTCTAATCTCGATCTTTTATTTGTATTAAAAAATTCAGACATATTTTTTATTCATTTTACAACAAAGTTTTTAGCAGAGCCCCTTGCCAGAATTGGACTGACATCTGTGGTTTACGATACCAAAGCTCTACCGTTGAGCTAAAGGGGCTAGGGGAGCGGCTAGAGGGAATCGGACCCTCGACTAATCCTTGGGAAGGATTCATTTTACCACTAAACCATAGCCGCACTGGCCTAAATTTTACCATAAAGGGACAGCTTCATCCCAATTTCCAGCTTATTAGGATCTCTCAATTTATCCCGATTATCCTGCCAAATTTTTGTCCATTTATAGCCGTCGTTATATTCTTTAACCGCGATCTTCCATAGACTGTCGCCTCGAACTACCGTGTATTCACTCGCCTCAACTTTTTGTTCTCCTTTTTCTACCGCTACATTTTCATTTTCAACCGCAATTTTGGGAATATTTAGTTTTTGTCCTCGATAAATTAAACCCGGATTTTTTAAATTATTCGCTTTGGCAATCTCAGTCCATTTATAACCATCCCCATATACTTTTACTGCAATTTTCCATAAATTATCACCACTTTCTACCGTAAAAGTATCTGTTGCCACTTCCTTGTTTCCTTGCTCTTCAACTTCGCTCTTTTTAATTTCTTCAACCTTTAAATAGTCCGAAACACCGGGCAAAGAAATATTTCCTTTTCCTTTTTGTACCAGGGCAATAATTATTCCTCCGACAATCAGTACTATTCCTAAACCAATAAACATACTAATAACATCTTCACTTGAGTTAAATTGTTTTTTTATTTTTCCCCACATAAACAAACATACTCAATATTTAGCCTATAGTCAACTGAAAGACGCTAATTATCTCCGTATAATCATCTCATCATCAAGCCTTTTCTCTTCGCCCAGCAACAACCTATTTATTTCTTTTACAAACAAATTTATTTTTTCTTTATTCAGTGAATAATATCTTTCCTTTCCTTTTACCCGGCAAAGAACCAGGCCTGCTTTTTTCAAAATTGCCAAATGATTTGACACTGTACCCTGACTAAGTTCCAGTTTTTCCACAATTTTATTTACTGTCATTTCTCCCAAGCCCAACCAAAATATAATTTTCCTTCGGCTAACTTCCGATAATGATTTATATATTTTATCCACAGATAGATTATATCGATAATTACAAATATATCAATTGCTTGAAAAAGGGAATAAATACTGACAAAATACCCCAATATGAAAAATTTCGATAGTAAACAAGAAAAAACCCTAGTCATTGTTAAACCCGATGGTGTTCAAAGAAGTCTGATTGGTGAAGTCATCAAACGCTATGAACAATGTGGCCTTAAACTGGTTGCTCTCAAAATGTTAATTCCTTCGGAAGAACTGGCACTTAAACACTATTCCACCGATCCAGAATGGGCCCTAAAAACCGGTACTAAATCAATTGAAGCTGCCAAAGGCCGTGGCGAAAAACTTTGGACCGATAATCCAGTTGAATACGCTGAAGGCATTAGAAAAACACTAAAATCATTTTTAAGTTCCGGTCCGGTCGTTGTTATGATTTGGCAGGGGATGAATGCTGTTGGTGTTGTCCGTAAAATTACTGGTTCTACCGAACCTCTTTCTTCCGTCCCCGGAACCATTCGTGGTGATTACACCATTGATTCCTACAATGCCGCCGACAGTGACAAACGATCGGTTCGTAACATCATTCACTCTTCCGGTTCAGTTGATGAAGCCCAAAAAGAAATTGAAGTTTGGTTTAAACCCGAAGAAATTCTCAACTACCGTCTCGTTGCTGAAGAAATCATTTATGATGCCAATCTAGACGGTATTTTAGAGTAAAAATATCCCATAACAATCTGGTCCCA
>CAZEXG010000019.1:0-4051 GCA_964516665.1 uncultured Gammaproteobacteria bacterium | reverse complement strand
GAAGCTAATTTCTGTTATAATGAATCTAAATTCATTCGGTCTCCGGAATAATTTACTTACTTTTTTACGACATTCCTCCTTCTTATGACAAAAATGGCTGAAACTAAAAACACCTATTCGATCGGTAATTACATCGTCGATTATGAAAATATCTACATCATCACCGGGCAAAAAGAGCAGGCAGATTTTTCCGGTAAAACCATGACCTATTTTTTATACGAGCCAATTAATAAAGAAAATAGCAAAGCTACTTATTCTATTCCCATCGACAATATTCTTAAAAGTGGTTTCCGACCCTTAATCAGCCAGGACATTGCCAAAAAACTTTACCAAATAGCAGAAGAAAAAATTGATCCAGAAACTATTTTTGATTTTAAAGCCATCAAGGAAACTATTTACGAAAATAATCCTGAAAAAAATCTTCACATCGTTAAACGGCTTTTTTTAGAAAAAGAAAATACTATTCACAAATTTTCCGGAATAAGTCAAGATATTATCGACTCAACTTTAAAACATCTTTCCGACGAAATCGCCTTTGTTACCAAAGAATCAAGCGAAAAAATCAAAGACAAACTCATCTCCTTAATCCAAAAATCGATCAAATAACTTTTCTGCGGTGACTAGCAAAATGTTAGTCTCGATCTATTTTCCATTTTTGAAATCCAGCACTCCTTAAATCACCTTCAATTTTTCGGTACTTAGGACGATCAAACCAAGTGCCTTTGTATCTAGACCACTTTATTGCAAAATTCATCTTGTCATGAAAACCATTATAAAGACAACCCGTAACTAAATAAGCTAGAAATTTTTCACCATCACACGGAATCACTATATGGAAATTTTCTCCCAATACCTCCCTCGTCATTTGGAACAACTCATCTTGTTCTCTGTCCATCTGTTCTTGATCAACACCATCATTAATCGCAAACACTTTACCAAAAGCAATTACTAAGGCAAAGGGACCATAATCACCAACAGTTAAAGACACCTCCTTGCTTAAACCTGACATGTCAAGCAATTTCTTTGTTTTTTTAACAATTGGTGTTTCAATCGCTACTTCTTTACCTGTTAGATTAAAAAGCTCGTCCAAATCACCTTGAGAAATAGCTTTTTCGCGGTTCATTAATTGATTTTACCAAAAAATATCCTGTAAATTACAGGATATTAAAAAAATCCCCAAAATAGGGGATTTTTTGCTTGGCGGACCCGATGGGATTTGAACCCACGATCTTCCGCGTGACAGGCGGATGTGCTAGACCGCTGCACCACGGGTCCTAAGCCTCAATACTATATCAAAACTTGCCCATTTTATCCATCACCAGCAAAAATCATCTATAATTAATTATGTCCGAAGCTTTTACCAACTCTCAAGTTTCCGAACATCTCACCAACATCGCTACCGCTTACGAAATCAAAAACAAAGGTCGTTTTCGCATTGTTGCCTACGAAAATGCCGCTGATACCGTTTTAACTTATCCCGAATCCCTCTACGATCTCTGGCTTAAAGACCCCAAAAACCTCGATTCGGTTCCCAATATCGGCCCTTCAATTCTCAGAAAAATCGACTACCTTTTCCGTTTCGGCCAGCCCTATCCCAAACTCAAAAAAGTCTTTGCCAACATCCACCCCGCCGTTTTTACCTTTACCAAAGTTAACGGCATCGGCCCTCTTATCGCCCACAAAGTTACCCAAAATTTGAAATTCTCCCGCAATCCCACCAAAGCCCTCGATCAATTAATTTCTTACTGTCAAAAGCACAAAATCAAAGACATCCCGTCTTTCGGTGAAAAATCTGAAGAATCAATTCTCAACAATACTCTTTCTTTCCTTGGCCGGCAAAAAAGAATGTCTCTCAAAGAGGCTCAAAAATTGGCCGCCCAAATTATCCAATATCTTAGCCATCGCTTTCCCGACACCCAATTCAATCCCTTAGGTTCTCTCCGTCGGGAATCCGTCACTGTTGGCGACATCGATATCGCTGCTGCCGCCAGCAATTCCCGGGAAATCATCGACTATTTTATTCAATATCCGGAAATTATTCAAATAATCGCCCAAGGTAAGGACAAAGCCTCGATTCGTCTTCTTCACGATATCCACATCGACCTGATGATCAAAGCCGCCGCTTCCTTTGGTGCTCTGCTTCAACACTTCACCGGTTCCCGTCAGCACAACATTCTCCTCCGCCGCCATGCCTTAAAATTAAACTATTCTCTTTCGGAATATGGCATAAAAGACCTAAAAACAGGCATTATTCACAAATTTGATAACGAAGAAAAATTTTATTCTTTCCTCAATTTGAAATGGATTCCGCCTCAGGAAAGACTTGGGGAAGGGGAGTTGGAAAAATATAAAGTGCTATCTCAAGATAAAGATAGTATTGGCAAAGCCAATTCAAAGCGAGACATCATTTGAGCATGGCGAAAATGATATAATTACTTCATATGATTATTGCCGGTGTTATTATCCTCGCTATCCTTGCTTATGTTATTGCTTTCTTCAACAGCCTTAAAACCACTGAAGTCCAAATCAACGCCTCTTTTCAGGAAATTGGCAACCAGCTCAAACGCCAAAGCCAATTAATTCCCAACCTCATCGAATCGGTTAAAGGCTACATGAAACAGGAAAAAGGCATTTTTGAAGATTTAACCTCGGCCAGAAAAAGCATTGATTCTGCCATGGAAAATCAATCTGGTACCAAAATAGACGAAGCTCAAAAATTAATTTCCAAAGCTCTTGGCTCCATTAAAGTCATCATGGAAAGCAATCCGGAAATAAAATCAGCCGGATTAGTGGAAAATCTAATGAACGAACTTCGCGACACTTCCGACAAAGTTATGTATTCCCGTCGTACCTACATCGATCTTTCTGCCGACTTCAACATTAAAATCTCCACCATTCCCGGTATCTGGTTAGCCCCTCTCTTCAAATTTGAAAAGAAAAGTGGTTTCGAAGTCTCCAACTCCAAAGATATCACCTCTCTTTCCGAAAGCGAATCCAAAAACCCCGAAGTAAAACTTAACTAATTTGTTAAGTCCACCATATGAGCAACTTCTACCAACAAATTAGCAGTAATAAACGTCGTTCCTGGCTAATTATTACTTTTTTTATCGTCTTTATTGTCGCCGCCGGCTATATATTGGGCCGTGCTTTTAACAGTGAATATTTTCTTCCCATTGCCATTATTTATTCCCTGACTTCTTCTTTTGCCAGTTACTATTTCGGCTCCAATATAGTTTTAGCCATAAATCAGGCAATTCCAGCTACCCGTAAAAAATATTTTGACTTTTATACCGTCACTGAAAATTTAGCCATGGTAGCCAAAATTCCTACCCCAAAAATCTACGTTATCGAATCTGACGCCATGAATGCCTTTGCTAGCGGCCGCGATCCCGAACACGCCGTCGTCTGCGCTACCACCGGTCTTCTAAATAAGCTAAATCGCACTGAACTGGAAGGAGTTATTGCTCATGAACTTTCCCACGTTAAAAACCGCGACATTCTTCTAATGACTATTGTTTCTGTCCTTATTGGTACCATTACCATTCTTATTAATTTAACTAACCAACAAATGTTCTGGGGCGGCGGTCGGGATGATGACGACCGAGACCGTAATTCTTCTAGTATCTTTGCCATTTTAGGCATAATTTTAATTATTTTCGCCCCTCTTCTGGCCCAATTAATCCAACTGGCTATTTCCCGCCGCCGAGAATTTTTTGCTGACGCTTCCAGTGTTTCCTTAACCCGCCAACCTTCCGGCCTCATCAGTGCTCTTAAAAAAATCAGCCAGGATACTACTTCTTTTCAACAAGCTTCTACCGCCACCGCCTCACTTTATATTGCCAATCCTTTCACTAAAAATAAACTGGCTTCCATGTTTTCCACTCATCCCTCCGTTGCCGACCGCATCAAAGCTCTCGAGTCCATGATGTAATTACCGCATATTGTTAGTATTTTTCAGATTTGATTTAGTTTATTAATCTTGATAACTCGTAACTGATAACTGATAATTGTCTATGTCCTTTACTCATCTCCATCTTCATACCGAGTATTC
>CAZEXG010000018.1:0-7354 GCA_964516665.1 uncultured Gammaproteobacteria bacterium | reverse complement strand
AATTTTTAATCTCGTCATTATAGCACATTATTTGATCCACATCGCGTCCCCAAAACTGAAAAAACGATATCTATTTTTTACCGCTAAATCGTAAACTTTTTTCCAATCTTCACCTATCATGGCCGCAATCAACATCAGTAAACTGCTCTTGGGTAAATGAAAATTAGTAATCAGCGAATCCACAAATTTAAATTTATAAGGTGGATAAATAAAAATACTCGTCTCCATAGTTCCCGACTTTAAAATCCCCTTCTCGTCACTCATGCTTTCCAAACTTCTCACTGAAGTTGTCCCTACTGCGATGATTCTTTTTCCCTGTTTTTTAGCCAAATTTAATCTATCTGCCACCTCGGCTCTAATTTCCAAAAATTCAGTATGCAATTTTCCGCTCTCTAAATTTTTCTCCGTAATTGGCTTAAAAGTTCCCAGGCCCACATGTAAATTAACCTTTTCCACTTCCACTCCTTTCTCTTTTAATTTTTCCAGTAACTCCTCCGTAAAATGTAAACCTGCTGTCGGCGCCGCCGCCGAACCATAACTGCCCGCATACACCGTTTGGTAATCCTTTCTGATTTCCTTCTCTTTATTATTATGAATATAAGGTGGTATCGGCGTTTTTCCTATTTTCTCCAAAACTTTCCAAATATCCCCCTCGTATTCAAATCTAACTTCGATAGTCTCTTCACCCTTTTTTATTACTTCTCCTTTCAACTCTCCAAAATCCAATCTTTTTCCCACTTTTAAACCCGGCCGACAAATCGCCTCCCACTCTTTTTCCCCCACTTTTTTCAGTAATAATAATTCCACCCTGCCTCCGCTCTCCTTTTTCCCAATTAATCTAGCTGGAAAGACCCGGCTTTCATTCAACACCAGCACGTCATTTTCTCCCAATTCGTCAGCAATATCTTTAAAAACAACCTCTCTTCTCTCTCCGTCTTTTTCCACCACTAACAATCTGCACTCATCCCTCTTTTTTAGTGCCTCCTGAGCAATCAACTCCTCGGGTAATTGGTAGTCATAGTCTTCAATTTTTATCATCGACCTATTTTACCGCAAGTTTACCCTTATTTTTGCCTATTACTGTCAAAAAAGGTACAATAGAAGCACTCAATTTGTCATGAAATCAAAATTAAACAGTGTTATTTTGGAAAGTCGTCCTGGAATCGAATTTGAAAACGAAGGCGTTCTTAATCCGGCCTGTGTTGAAAAAGACGGTCTAATTCACCTTTTCTATCGAGCAGTCAGGCAAGGTAACTTTTCCACTATCGGCTATTGCCAAATAAAAAACGGCCAAATTATTACTCGTCCTCCAACGCCCTTTTTATCTCCCGAATATCAATACGAAAAACACGGTATCGAAGACCCAAGAATTACCTATCTTGAGGGTAAATACTATATGTTTTATACCGCTTATGATGGCCAAAACGCCCTGGCCGCCTATGCCACTAGTAATGACCTAAAAACTTTTACCAAACAAGGCCTTATTTCTCCTCAAATCAGCTACGACGAAGCCGAAGATATTTTCCGCCGCTCCTCTGTCACCCAAAAATATATTTTTTTTGAAAAAGTTTTTCGTCAAACCAGAGGGGATAATGTTTATCTTTGGGAAAAAGACGCCATGCTCTTTCCTCAAAAAATCAATGGTCGTTTTGCTCTTATCCACCGGATTCTTCCCGGTATTCAAATCTGCTATTTCGATAATTTTGATCAACTTAACCAAAACTTTTGGCGGAATTATCTGGAAAATCTTGCCGATTCCATTATTTTGGACCCCAAATTTCCTTTTGAAGATGCCTATATCGGCGGCGGTTGTCCCCCTCTCGATACTCCCCAAGGTTGGCTTTTAATTTATCATTCAGCTCAAAATTCGCCTGAAGGTCAAATTTATCATGCCTGTGCTGCCCTCTTAGACAAGAACAACCCTCAAAAAGTTATCGGTCGCCTCTCCCATCCTCTCTTTTCTCCGGAGGCTGACTGGGAAAAAAAGGGCGTCATTGATAATGTCGTCTTTCCCACTTCTACCCTTATCCATGGTGATATTCTTTCTATTTATTACGGTGCCGCTGACACCAGAATCGCCGTCAAAAATTTTTCTCTGACAAAACTTTTAGCCGAGTTATCTTCATCCCTATGAAATCCAGATCACCTATAAAAGTCATCTATCTTTCCACCTATATTCCTCAAAAATGCGGCATTGCTACCTTTACCAAAGATGTCACTACTGCCATCAATCTTCTCAATCCTCATGCTATTGCTGAAATCATGCCGGTAGTTAAAGATAATGAAAATCCTCAATTCCCTTTGGAAGTCAAACAAAAAATTTATCAATCCGATCCCAATTCCTACCTCCAGGCTGCCGACTACGTCAACCGTTCCAGTTGCGATCTTCTCATGATCGAACATGAATTTGGTATTTTTGGTGGTAAATATGGAGAATATCTTTTACCCTTTCTTCAAGCTGTCACCAAGCCCAAAATCATGACCTGCCACACTATTATCGAAGATCCCCAAAACCCTTGGGGCTTACTTTTTCAGGAATTGGTCAAATATGTTGACACCCTAACAGTTATGACCCAAAATAGTGCCCAAAAATTAGTCCGTCTATATCACGTCCCTAAAAAAAATATTGCTATTATTCCTCATGGTACCCCTGATTTTTCCTATAATTCCAATGAAAATTATAAAAAGAAGCTGCGTTTATCCGGCCGTTTAGTCCTCGGCAATATTAATTTACTTTCCGAAAACAAAGGTATTGATTACGCCCTTGAAGCCGTCGCCGAAATTGCTAAAATTTATCCTGAAGTTTTATATCTTGTCATTGGTCAAACTCACCCCACCATTTTAGAACGTGAAGGTGAAAAATACCGCAATTCTTTAAAATTTAATATTAAAAAGCTTGGCATTCAAAAAAACGTCCGTTTTATTAATCGTTATCTTTCTTTAGAAGAATTGATTCAGTGGTTAAAAGCCATAGATATCTATATCACTCCCTACCTTGACCCTCAACAATCTTCCTCCGGCGCCCTAAGCTACGCTGTTGGTGCCGGCAAGCCCTGCATTTCTACCGGCTACGACTATGCTCTAGAAGTTTTAGCCCAAAATAGGGGTATTATTGTCCCCTTTCGAGACTCCTCCGCCATTGCCAAAGCCGTTATAAAATTATGCCAAAAGCCGAATTTCCGGAAAAAAATCGAAAAAAAAGCCTACCATTACGGCCGTTATATGACTTGGTCGAGTGTCGCTCTTCAACACCTTGATTTGTTTCAAGAACTCATTAAAAAACATGATTCCCGACATCACTCCTCAAATTAAATATCTTGAAAAAATAACTGATAAAAACGGTCTCATTGAACACTGCCATCTGGACCAGCCAGATTATTCCGAAGGCTACTCGGTTGATGATAATGCCCGGGCCCTACAGGTCAGCCTTCGTTTCTCTCTTAAAAAACTTCTCCCTATCTACTTCCATTTTTTGCAGTCTGCTTTTCAATATCATCAACTTTATAACGACCAGAATTCCGACCTCAGCTGGGAAAATAATTTCCAAATCAACGGTGAACATTATGGCCGCACTCTGGCTGCTCTAGGTGAAACTATCGTCTCCTCTCCTAAATTCGCCCCTGACGCCATCAATCTTTTTGACCAAATTTACCTGTCTTTTTCTACTAAAAACTCCCCCTTCCCCCGGGTTTCTGCTCAAATAATTTCTGCTCTGCGCTTTTATCATTCCTCTGATATTAAAATTTGGGCCGACTCCCTCCTTTCTTTTTATTCGGAACATCAATCCTCAAATTGGTTTTGGTTCGAAGACACTATTACCTACGACAATGCCCGTCTGCCCTTTGCTCTCCTCACTGCCTATGAGCTTACTCATTATTCTCCCTATTTAAAAGTCGCCCTTGAATCCCTGGATTTCCTTACTTCCCTCACCTTTGATTCCAAACTCAACACTTTTATTTTTCCCGGTAACAAAGGTTGGATCAACAGTTCAAATCTAACCAATCACTTTGCTCAACAGCCCATCGAAGCCGGTTCCGCCGTCGAAGCTTACTCCCTCGCTTTCCGCCTGACCCAAAATCAGAAATATCTCCGTTTAGCCCACTTTGCCTTCGACTGGTATCACGGCCGCAATCTACTCAAACTTCCCTTAATCGATCCTCAGAGTGGTGGTATTTACGACGGTCTGGAAGCCAATGGTCCCAATAAAAACCAAGGGGCTGAATCAATTTTGTCCTATCTTTTAGCATATAGTTCTATAAAAACTTTACCAGACCCCGATGTTTAAACAGTATCATGCCGTCAACATTTACCTTTACAAAGTCTCTTTTTACCAAAAAATGCTAGTATAGGCCTATGACTAATACATCTGATTCCAATCTTTGTCCAAAATGCGGCGCTCCTTTAGGTGAAATTACCGAAACCCGCACCGGTCGCCGTCTTCAGCGTTGTTCCACCGCTTCCTGGAACTCCCAAACTCACCAAAATGAAGGTTGTGATTATGTTAAGTGGCTCGAAGTTGAACCTCAAACCCTTGACGAAAAATGTCCTAAATGTGGCTCTCCCTTAATTCTTCAAGTTACTCGCTTTGGTAAAAAAATGAAAAAATGTTCTGCCGGTTCCTGGGATAAAGAAGCAAAAAAAGCTATCGGTTGTGATTATATTGAATGGATTAATGGCACCACCGAACAACTTGATGAAAAATGCCCCAAATGTGGTGCTAATTTAGTTCTCTTCACTACCTCCAACGGCAAAAGAATGAAAAAATGTTCCACCTCTGGCTGGGATCGTGACGCCAAAAAAGCCACCGGCTGTGACTACATTCTTTGGCTTCGCGCGGGTCAGGACAACAGTGACACCGGCGAAGAATTTCTCCCTCCTGAAGAATAATATGCCCATCAGAAATCCTGATTCCCTCTCTCAAAATTTTCTTAAATCGCCCACTCTGGTCTCCCAACTAATTGCCGCCTCCGACCTTACTTCCTCCGACACTGTCTTGGAAATCGGTCCCGGTCAAGGCATCATCACCACCCAACTTATCCACCGTGTTAAAGAGGTTTTGGCCATAGAAAAAGATCCTATCCTTGCAAAAAAAATTATAGAATCGAACAAAAATATTGCTAACCTGAAAATTTTCAATCAGGACTTTTTAAAATTCTCCTTACCCCATACTCCTTACAAAATTTTTGCCAACCCACCCTTCAGTCAAACCAGTAAAATTCTTCATAAAATTATGACCTCCCCCCGTCTCCCTGATTCGATGTATTTTCTGATGCAACAAGAGGCGGCCCAAAAATTTGTCGGCTCTCCTGAAACCAAGAGTTCCCTCCTCTGTAAACCCTGGTATGAAATAAATATTCTCGGCGACATCGACCGCTCTGAATTTACTTCCAAACCTCAAATAAATATTGTTTTTATTGAATTTAAACAACGTCCTCAACCTTTTATCAAAGATCAGGATAAAAAAGGATATCGTGCCTTTATTACCTACGGCTTTTCCCAATGGCAGCCAACTTTTCTCGATTCTTACAAAAAACTTTTTACCTACCCTCAACTCAAAAAATTAAGCAAAATTTATCACCTGAGCGGATTAAAATTAAGTGAAGTTTCTTTTGACACCTGGCTTCAAGTCTTTAAAACTTATCTTAAGCTTCATGAAAATATCAGTCATTCTTCATCCTAATTCCAAAAATCCTCACCTCGAAAAAGATCTTTTGGGTCAACTTCATCTTTATGTTCACGAGCCACCCCTGGAAGGCAAAGCCAATCAAACCGCCATCGATGCTCTTTCATCCCATTTCCATATCCCCAAATCACATATTTTTCTCCTCCGTGGCGCCAAATCAAAAAATAAAACCTTCGATATTATTTAATCTCTTCTACTCAAAATCCCAAGTCTTCATCGACTAAAATAAAGCTCACCTTCCGGCCTGAACTTTGATTCTCCCCTTTAAAAATCAACATTTTATTTAATTGAGTGTTTACTCCATAAAGGCTTCGCAATCTTTCATCCTCTAAAGGCATCACTACCTTCTCTATCCTCTGAAAAGCTTCTTCCAAATTGCTAACTATTTTTTTGGTACTTACCACAAAAATTAAATTCGGCGAAGTATACACAATGTGTGGTAATTGACTCCCAGTATTGCTGGCAACCACAAATTCCCCATTTTTTATCAAAGCGTGAACACTACCTAAATAATAATCAGCCATTGTCGCTTCTTGTCTTAAAATATTTTGTTTTTCCTGATCTTTTTCCATTAAAATTTTTTCATGCCAGTTTTTCCATAGATGCAACCCTGATTTTAAATAATCGATATAACCAATTTCCTGCAAAGTTGTTGAACTTCCGTTCATTACCGATACTCCCGCGGGAATTACTTCTTTAATTTTTTCCAAAGCCTCTTCTTTATTCTTCGCTAACCAGGCTTTATACCCTTTTGTTCTAAGATTTTTGACTGTATTCTCAATTAATTCTTTATCCATATAACTACTACATAATTAGTAATAGTTAAGTCTAACACTTACCCTCTATCTTTTTCAAGCTTTATCTTTATCTCTTCAACTCACTGGTGCAATATTTGCATCTAGTTGCTTTCACCGGAATCTGGCTCAAACAATGAGGACAAGTTTTTTCCTTAAGCTCTTTTGTCTCTTCTTTTTTGAATCTCTTCATTAAAGCATTCATTGGCAACACTACCAAAAAATAGATCACTGCTGAAATTATTAAAAAAGAAATCAGACTATTAACAAAATCGCCAATCATAAATTTACTTCCATTGATCGTAAAATAAATTCCTGAAAAATCCGGACTACCTCCAATCGCCCCAATTAACGGCGTAATAATATCTTTCACCAAAGCCGTCACAATTGAACCAAAAGCTCCGCCAATTACCACCGCCACCGCCAAATCAATCACATTTCCTCTCAGAATAAAATCTCGAAAACCTTTGATTATCTCTTTTGTTTTCATCCTCTTTTAATTATACAACTAATATCTCTGACACAATCCCTTCCTACATTCACAATTAAAATTGTTCCAAATTGCTTCGCAATCGGCCTTTCCTTTTAGCCACTTTCCGTTCACACAACCATAATTACACGGAGCCACGCAGGTGTCACCACTCTCACAACGCCTTGAAAGTAAGCCGAAATCCTGACAATTACCATTATCAGGACAATATTTCGATTTATCTTTATTAAAGATACTCATTCCAAAAAATCCCGCCACCACCACTGCCACCAGTACTCCCAGCACCCAAAATACTACCCTATTTTTTCTGTCTATATCTTTATATTAAACCTGTAAATAGGTTAATACTTTAAACAACACCAATGCTGGCCAAAAAATTGCTTTACC
>CAZEXG010000017.1:961-7692 GCA_964516665.1 uncultured Gammaproteobacteria bacterium | reverse complement strand
CCGGTGATAAGTCATTAAAGAGAAGAAGAGTTGCTGATCAAATAAGAAGAATTTTTATAATCTTTCATGACGATGAAGTAAGTGCCAGCGGGAATATTTTTGGGAGTTTCGGTGAAATTTTCTTCACCCCAATTAATTTTACCGGCTTTTTTAATTTCGGCAGCACTGCGAAGAATGAAAGGTGTGTCGAAGGTGGAAATTTGACCACTGGAATTGGTGAAAACAAGATTTAAATTACCACCGTTAACG
Source organism: uncultured Gammaproteobacteria bacterium (assembly GCA_964516665.1). Classification (GTDB taxonomy): domain Bacteria; phylum Patescibacteriota; class Microgenomatia; order UBA12405; family UBA12405; genus UBA12158. The sequence goes on along the minus strand of CAZEXG010000017.1, from coordinate 7,443 downwards.
CCGGTGTCGTATTTGTATTTACAACCACTAGTACAGCTTTCGGTGCCTAAAAGGATTTTGCGATCGATTTTGCCGTTAGCAAAATCTTTGCTTTCAATAATGCCGCTGGCACCTTTTTCAATTTCCAGATTGCCGTCAGTGGCAGTGTAGGTAAGTTCGTATTCAATTTTAGAAATTTTATTGGAAATTGAGGCGATTCTTAAAGTTAGTTCATGACCATCGTTGCGGGATATAAGGGAAATTTGAGGACGATCGGCGACGGCCATTTCAACTAAAGCTGGTGCTGGAGTGGGTGTAACGGTGGTGGCGGGATTTTTTTTACCACAAGCACTAAGGAATAAAGTAGAAAGAAGGAGTAAAGCGAAATATTTTTTCATAAATTAGTTTAAATGTTTTTGTAACCAAGTGTCAATTTCATCAATTTTGATACGACTTTGGGCCATAGTATCGCGGTCACGAATAGTGACGGTGTTGTCTTCCAAAGTTTGATAATCAACAACAGCACACCAAGGGGTACCGATTTCATCCTGACGACGATATTTTTTACCAATATTGCTACTATCGTCAAAATCGACGGAATATTTTAAGGAAAGATCGTGATAGAGTTTTTGAGCCAAAGTTACTAATTCCGGCTTATTGGCAGCAAGTGGGAAAATAGCCAGTTTATAGGCAGAAACTTTTGGATTAATTTTTAGATAAGTTCTGCTTTCGCCATTGTCTAATTTTTGTTCCTGGTAAGCGTCGAGCAATAAAAAGAAAAAAGAACGGTCAACTCCACCGGAGCACTCGACGATATGTGGTAAATATTTTTCATGGGTGACAGGATCCAAATATTGAAGGTCCTGACCGCTGAATTTTGAGTGCTGATTTAAATCATAGTCGCCGCGCCAATGGATACCTTCCATTTCAGTCCAACCCCAGGGCGAATTAAATTCAATGTCAAAAGCTTTTTTAGCATAAAAAACGAGTTCGTCTTTTTCGTGTTGGCGGAAGCGAAGAGAATCTTTTTGATTAAATAAAGGTTGATACCAGTTCATGCGCTCTGATTTCCAATATTCATAGAATTTATCCATGTCGGCTTCTTGGCAAAAATATTGAATATCCCATTGTTCAAATTCACGGGTGCGATAAAGGAAATTTTTGGGAGTAATTTCATTTCTGAAGGCTTTTCCGATTTGGGCGATACCAAAAGGTATTTTTACCCGACAGGAATCAACAATATTTTTAAAATTAAGATAAATATTTTGGCAGGCTTCACCGCGAAGATAAGCATGAATTTTTTCGCCTTCGATGACGCCAATATCAGTTTCAAAAAGAATGTTGTATTTGCGACCTTCAGTAAGTTGACCGCCACATTCAGGACATTTGGAAGGATCGCTTAGAAGATCAGGACGAAAACGTTTATGACACGATTTACATTCAACCATAAGATCGGCAAAGTTTTTGACGTGACCCGAGGCCTCCCAGACGCGAGGGTGGGTAATGATGGAACCATCAATGAGAAAGACGTCATTTCTTTCCTGAATGTTGTGTTTAAGCCAAAGTGATTTCCAATTGTTTTTCATTAAGGAACCTATTGGTCCATAGTCGTAGAAACCCTGAACGCCTCCGTAGATTTCACTATTCTGAAAGATAATTCCCCGACGTTTACAGAGGGAAACAATTTTGGCTACCAGATCGTTTTGCTCGTTTAACATAGTGTATTATAGCTATGAAAACAATTTATTGCTAAGTAAAGGCCGTTCGATGATTGATTCGTAGAAATTTTTGAGTAATGACTGAGTTTTTCTATAATCTTTGGCCTGATAAGAATCAGAAATGTCATGAGGTACACCATAACCAAGTTTTTCTAAAAAAGTGATTTCACTTTTAATGAAAGAGTGAAAATGATTTTGATTGATAGCAGTGATGACCTGAACCAGAATCGGAAACAAATTAGGATTACTTTGATCTGAAGGAAGAAGCTGATTGGCAATTTCTAAAAAATAAAAGAGAAGATTAATTTGGGTTAGGGCCGGTGAGTTTTGGAGAAAGGAGAGTTTAGTTTCAGTTTCCGAAACCCAATAATATCCATTTTTTTGATAGAGACTAATCTGAATAATATTGCCAATTTCCAGATGGCCCAAACGGCGACTTCTGATCGATTGAGCCCCCTTGGCAATACAGTGGGTTTTGCCTGTTTCTGGGGTAAAAAGAGTTATCGATAAGTCCCCTTCCCCTTTTTTCTGACGATTGATAACTACGGCCGGAGTGGAGAGATATCTGGTCATTAAAGAGAAAGTTTGACGATTTTGTCAGCGACCCAAGAGAAGCTGTCTACTTTTTGACCGTTGAGGTCGATTTCATAATCGATGGCTTTGGTGCCAGGTTGTTTTTGTAAGTAGAGGCTATATTTAGGACTGGCTTTTACCGAAGAGGTGTATTGAACAGTAACTTTGGTATTGGACATGGCATAGAGAGGATATTTATTGCCATAAAAGCCTTCAAAAACCTGTTTGCCTAATTCTTCATATTGGACAGGCTCGACTTCGGAGCCGGTCATTTTGATCAGTTTACTGCCAGCAGGAACATAGAATCTGAACATATCCCGGTAAGTAGGAGCATTTAGACAGAGATCCCCTTTTTCCAAATTACAATTGGAGGCTTTACTGGGATTGGTATAAGTAATAGTAACTTTATGTTCGATGCTGTCGTTTTTAGTGGTAATTTCGTGTTTAATTTTTTGAGTAATAAAGATATTACTTTTGGCACTGGCGAAATTAGCATCATTGAGATGGAAATAATCAGTATCGGCATCAGTACTGGTAATTTTAGCCGAAATATTGGCTAATTCTGCAGCTTTTTCTATTTCGGGATCGGTGAAGTAACACAAAATGTGTTTTTCATAGATGTTGGTAAAGAAAGCCTGAGCCAAAGGAGCTAATTTATTTTTTTCGGAACCCATGGCATTGGCTAAAAGAGATTGCATCACAGGTCCAAGGAAACCTTTACGGTCTTTTTCAATGTAGTTTCTGGGTCGACCTGCGATCCATTCCAAATCGTAGATAATTTTAGGACAACCATCACAACGAGGATCAGGATCGGTGGTAAAGGTGCCAACTCTGGTATCGAGTTTACCTAAGACTTTAACAATATCGACTAAAACATTGGTATCGAGAGCAATGATAGCATCAAATTGGGTCTTTTTGCCCATGGCTTTGTAGTAATTATCTAAAAAGATCTGAGCATCAGTGGGAAAATCCGGAGAAAGATTGCTGTCGCGAAGGTTAAGATAAGGAACATTAATATGGTAAGACTTAATAATTCTAGGGGAAGGAGTGGTACTGGCTAACTTATCGTCTAGATCGTAAATATTACTGGATACTCCGGGGATTATTTTACCGTTGTCCACTTTGAGGGTGGTATAGGCAGTCCAGAAACCGCCACTGGGACGGAGTTCGCCATCATTTTGAAAAATTACTAAATAGTTTCGAGGTTGATCTTTACCTAAAAGCCAGGAAACTTTGGTTAAAATTGGTTTACCATCGGTGGTCAATTTTCTGACTTGACTGATGGTTTCACGGGCTTGGTTAAAAGTCTGTCTGATGGCGATACCACGGAAAGTTTCAGGATAACGGTTGATATCTATCTGGTTAAGACTGTTGTCGATATTAACAATTTTTCCTTCGATAGTATCGAGATGAGGTAAAAGACTTTCTACTGATTCAGTGAGGAAAGAAATTCGGTCTTCGGTGGTTTGGGCACCACTAGTAGAGGCACCTTTTAGACCGAGAAAGTCTTGGTAAGGTTCAACGGCCTGTATGAGGATATTACCGGTATCTAAGGCGTCGCTGGCGATTTTGATAAGATTTTGACCATCACTATAATAAGAGGAAGCTTTAGGGATAAAGCGTAGATAAGCAAATTTCTGAAATTTAGAGTCAATAGTTTTTAGTTGAGTCTGGAGTATTTGAAGTTCATTTTTGGAAGCGGTTAAATCTTTGTCAGTAATTGATTGCTTAAGCTTTAGGGCTTCAAGTTTACTTAGTTCAATTTGTTTAACTAAATCTTTGGACGGTAAATAGGCAAAAACAAAGGTTAAACCACCAAGAATTAAAACAATACCAAAAAAGATTGCCAGAATGTGAAGGAATTTTTTGGGAGATCGAGGAGCTCGAGGTGTTCGATCGATTTTTTTGGATGGAGCTTTAGTAGGACCGGGAATGTTTGGTGAAAATGCAGCAGGTATTTCCATAGATAGAGTTTATCATGTTTTTACCAGCGGGAGAACATAGCCATAGGAGTTTTTAAAATGATGATAATTTCCTGACGAAGAGAACGATTTTCAATGTAATTTGAGTCCATTTTGGCTCTTTTTTCGAAAGGAAGATCATTCCTTCCGGAAACCTGCCAAAGGCCGGTGATACCAGGTTTGGCAGTACGGATAATGTTAATATATTTTTTAGTTTGAGGATATTTTTGGGAATATTCATTAAGTTCTTCGTCACGATAAGCCCGAGGGCCAACTAAACTCATTTCACCTTTTAAAACATTGATAAATTGGGGCATTTCATCGATTGAAGTGGAGCGAATAAATTTACCAATAGGAGTAATCCGTGGGTCTTCAGACATGGGTAATTTCCAACCAGCTTCTTTATATTTTTTCCACAGTTCCGGATAATTTTCTTTCAATCTTTTGTCATTATTACCGATATACATGGATCTAAATTTGTACATAAAGAATTCCCGGTTTTGGCCGACTCGTTTTTGTTTGAAAATTATTGGTCCGGGAGAAGTAATTTTGATAAGACAGGAAACAACTAAAAGAAGGGGTGAAAAAATGATGAGTAAAATAATGGCAGAAAAAATATCAATAGCCCGCTTAACCGGGCTAAAAAGTTTAACTCGAAGGGAATAAAAGGGCAGATCTTTTTTAGTCATTTTTACCAGTAAAAAAATGTTTAATTTTTAAATTTTGAACAATTTTACCGACCAGTTCACGGACTTTAAAGCTACTATTTTGGTTAAGTTGGCAGATAAGAAGGGCATCAGGAGTGTCGATAACAGCCAGATTTTGAACGTCGAGAAGAGCTACTAATTTGTTGGAGGAAGAAGAGAGAAGACAATTAGTGGAATCAAGTTCGATAAAATTACTATTTGGATTTAAGAGGGCAATGCCGGAATTTTTTTTAGGAAGGCGCTGGTAAATTGAATCCCATTGACCAATATCACTCCAGGTAAAGGTGGCTGGGAGCATAGAAAGATGGGATGATTTCTCTGAAATTGCCTTATCTATGGCTAAAGGTGGAGCAAGAGAATATATTTTTTGAATGAGACGGGGACGGTCTAAGTTTTCAATTAGGCGGTCAAAAAGAGGGAGATATTGGGGGGAATGAAGTTTAAATTCCTGAAGAAGCTGATCAATTTGGAAAATATAAATACCACTGTTCCAGAAAACATTATCTTTTTTGATTAATTTCTTGGCTTGAAGAGCGTCCGGTTTTTCAATGAATTTATCAACTTTAGTATCTTTTTTAGGATTGGTGATGATGTAACCATAGGCGGGGTTGGGATTAGTAGGACGAATACCCAAGGTAACAATGCCATCATTTTTAGCCAAAGAAAAGGCCAGATTAATATCTTTGGTAAAAGTTTTTAAGGGACTGACAAAATGGTCAGAAGGAAAGGAAGCGATCAGGGCATGGGGATCACGCTGGTAAATAAAGGCGGTGGCATAGAGAATGGCCATGGCGGTATTTTTCTTTTGGGGCTCGGCTAAAATATGATGGCTGTCGACGAGAGTGCCGAGATCTTTTTTGACCTGAAGACGATATTTTTCATTGGTGACAATGTAAATATTTTGAGTGGGAACAATTTTTTGAGCCCGGAGAAAACTATCTTTAAGAAGAGAATTTTCAGAAAAAAGTTTTAGAAATTGTTTGGGATGATCAACCCGGGAAAGAGGCCAAAGTCGGGGTCCGGTGCCGCCGCAGAGGATTACAATGTAGTGTGAAGAAGATGCTGTTGCCATAAGGATTCTGTAAGCTGTTTAAAGTGTAACATAAAGAGTTTACGGTCAAAGTGAGAGGCTTGAAGACGACAATCTTTTGGATTTGGGGGTGAAAGAAGATATTGATTTATGGCTTGGCCTAGGGAAGATTCGTTTTGTTCCTCAAAAAGAATACCGGTTTTGTTGGGGATGACAGTTTCTTTAGCCCCGCCACGATTGTAGGCAATGACTCCCCTACCGCAAGCTTGAACTTCAAGGGCGCTAAGACCAAAATCTTCTTCCTGGGGGTGGATCAGGCCAAGACAATTTTGGTAAAGGGTAATTAATTGTGATTCATCAACCTGGTCAATAAATTCAATATTTTTATTGTTGGCAGCCAAACATTTTAAATAATCTTCATTACGACCGCGGCCAAGAATTTTCAATTTATAGGGTAGATTTTGAAAAGTTTTAATGGCGAGATCGATTTTTTTATGAGGTACCAAGCGAGAGA
>CAZEXG010000017.1:0-951 GCA_964516665.1 uncultured Gammaproteobacteria bacterium | reverse complement strand
CAAGTAAAAAATAGTCAGCTGCTTTTTGATTGCTGGGTGTAAACTTTTGTAAATCAACACCTGGGGATAAAATTTCGGCCGGGCGTTGATATTGAGTTTTAATTCGCTGTTGAACGTTTTGGGAATTACAGAGAAGATAATCAGGACGTTTTGAGTAAATTTTATCTATGTTTTGGTATATTTTTAATATAGGTTTTAGTAATTTTGGCGGATTTTGGTAAAGATAGCGGTTGATATTGTGAAAATAGCAAAGGTAAAGGGTGTGGGGTTGAGTGAGGAAAGAGTGGCCAATGGTTGAGGTGGTGGAAATAAAAATGTCATATGGGGAGAGATCAATTTGTTCTATCTTTGGAACATAAAAAGGGGTATATAAAAGTTTATTTTTTAAGTTTAGAGAAAATATTTTATGCCCCGGAGGTAGCCAGGAAGTGTTTTTTTGCTGGTAATAAAGAGTGTAAATATCGGCTTGAGGGTAGATGTCGAGAATATCCTGTAAAACCCGTTCGGCCCCACCCCATTGGTTTAGCCAGTCGTAGAAAATCCCAACTTTCAAAGTATTTTTTGATAAAACTTTAATGTTTGGGCAGCGGTTTTTGTCCAGGAATATTTGGCAAGCTGTTGCCGGCCAAGCTTAATTAATTTTAGGCGTAAGGCCGGTGAATTTTGAAGTTTAGAAATTTGTTTAACTAAGGAATCAGAGTCGTGGGGATCAAAATAGAGAACGGAATTGGCGTAAATTTCCGGTAGACAACTGGAATCAGCGGCGATTACAGGACAGTTTAGTGCCATAGCTTCCAAACCGGTAAGGCTGAAGCCTTCAAGTAAAGAGGGATGAACCAAAGCGATGGCTTGACGGTAGATTCTGAAAAATTCCTGATCGGGAACATAACCTAGAAATTCGGCTTGTTTTTGAAGGCCAAGGGAAGAAATTAAATTTTCTATTTTTTGGGT
>CAZEXG010000016.1:0-7779 GCA_964516665.1 uncultured Gammaproteobacteria bacterium | reverse complement strand
ACCGAAATCCCATACCAAGTCAATAAAGCTGAAATGATCCAAAAGATCGCTCAGCTTGTTACCGACAAAAAAATCATTGGTATCTCCGATCTCCGCGATGAATCTGACCGCCATGGTATTCGGGTTGTGGTAGAAATCAAGAAAAATGGCAAACCCAAAGCTATTCTTAATAAACTATTCAAATATACCGCTCTTCAATCTTCATATTCTGCCAATCTTTTGGCATTAGTTAACGGTATTCCTCAAACTCTAAATCTTCGTCAAATTTTATTACTCTTCCTGCGTCACCGAGAAACTGTTATCCGTCGCCGTTCTATTTTTGATCTAAAAAGTGCCTACATGCGGGCCCATATCTTGGAAGGTCTAAAAAAGGCCCTGGATATCATCGATGAAGTTATTCATACTATTAGATCAACTAAAGCTGACGAGGATGCCAAAACCCGTCTTATGGATAAATTCGGCTTCACTGACCTGCAGGCCCAAGCTATCCTGGACATGCAACTGAAAAAGCTTTCCGGCCTGGAACGTCAAAAAATTGATGATGAATACAACGAAGTTGAAAAAAATATTGCCTACCTTACCTCGATTATCACTGTTCCTGAAACCATGATCACTGTTCTTAAAGCAGAAAATGCAGAAATAATGGAAAAATACAGCGATCCTCGCTTGACCAAAATTTATGCCAAAGGTTTAGAAGATTTCAGTGACGAAGATTTAATTCCCAACGAAAGCACTTTAGTTACTCTTACTCGCGGCGGCTACATTAAACGTGTTCCTATGGAAACCTATCGCACTCAACAACGTGGTGGTGTCGGCATTACCGGCATGTCTACTAAAAATGAAGATGAGGTAGAAAACATGCTTTTTGTCGAAACTCACGATGATTTGTTAATTTTCACCAACAAAGGTCGCTGTTTCAAAATCAAAGTTTGGGATATCAATGAAAGCAGTCGTCAATCAAAAGGTCAGGCTATTATCAACCTTATCAATATTATCCAGGGTGAAAGCGTTCAAACCGTTTTACCTATCAGCAAAAATAATCCGGCTAAATTTATTCTCTTGGCCACTAAAAACGGTACTATTAAAAAGACGGCTATCGAAAAATTCAAAAATATCCGCCAATCCGGTTTAGCTGCTATCAAACTTGATCCTCACGACGAATTAATCTGTGCCCGAATCACTTCCGGCAACGACCAAATCTTTATGGCCACCTATGCCGGTAAATGTATTCGTTTCAACGAAAGCGACTGTCGCCCCATGGGACGGCACACCCGCGGTGTCCGTGGTATTGGCCTTAAAGAAGGCGATTTCCTTATTGCCATCGATGTTCTACCTCAAAGTTTAGCCGCTGCCAAAGAAGGTAAGGACCATAAATTCTTCCGTCATCTTTTAGTCATCACTGAAAACGGTGTTGGTAAACGTTCCGACGCTTATCTCTATCCACTCCAAAAACGTGGTGGCCTAGGTGTCAAGATTGCCAACCTTACCTCCAAAACCGGTAATCTAGCGGCAGCTGCTGTCGTCAATGAAAATGACGATCAGGTTCTCTTCGTCTCCAAAAAAGCAGTCACTATCAAGCTACCTCTGAAAAATATTCCCACTTTATCCCGAAACACCCGCGGTGTAATTTTAATGAGATTAAAAAACGACGATAAAGTCAGCGCTATGACCATTCTCCAACGCAACGGCGGAGAAGGGGAGTCACCTAAAAAAATATAGGCCAAAACTATAATATAATTATAGGATAGTAGCATAATATTTTACCAAATTAGCACTCGGATAGTCTCTCTGCTAATCAGCTTCAAAAAGTCAATAAGCGCCTAAAATACGGTAAAAACACATTTATAACAGGCTAGGGGAGTGTCTTATAAACTTTCTCCCATACTTACCGGGGGAAGTGCCGAACTATAGGATACACTGGTTACACATCACTTTTTATTACCTGAGTGAAATTTTTCATGAACCTCACGTAGTCTGGCATCCGTCACATGGGTATATATTTGGGTAGTGGCAATATTCTTATGGCCAAGAATTTCCTGAACCGATCTTAAGTCAGCCCCAGCCCGCAGTAAATCAGTAGCCATCGAATGTCTTAAAGTATGCGGTGTGGCATCTACCGGTAATTTAGCCAAACGAACGTAGTGCTTCACCATTCTTTCAATCGATCGGGGAGTCAGTCTTAGCTTTTCTTCCTCGTTAATTATCTCCTTCTTTCCGCCATAGCGAATAAAAAGTGGTCTATCCTTATCTGTCCTTGACTTCAAATAGCGATCTAAAAAAGCTGCAGCTCTGGTACTAATAAAAACTACCCGGGAACGTCCGCCTTTTCCAATTACTCCAAACTCACGGGTATTCAAATTAATCTGATCCCGATTTAGTCTAGTCAACTCCGATACCCGCAGCCCTGTAGAAAACAACAATTCTAAAATTGCCTTATCTCTTAGGCCAACTTTCGTCGATAATAGCGGTTGGTTTAATAATCTTTCTATTTGCTCAGCGTTTAAAAATTTTAAAGAATGATCCTTACTTTTGGGCACATCAATCTTTTCTGGCTGCATTACTTTATAATCGCTCTTGATCAACCATTTCAAAAAAGACCTCAACGCAATTACATAGTATCCTTGGGTCACAATTTTCATTTCACCATAAATTCCCGGCTGTCTGGATAAATATAAACGAAAACTTCGAATACTATCCTGATTAATATCAGACACCATGGCTTTTTCTTTACCCTGGCTTTCAAAATAGTTCTCTAACACCTCTAGATAATGCTGATAATTTCTGACTGTCAACTTAGAACAATTCTTCTCTACCTCTAAATGTTCCAGAAATCTACGAACTGCAGTGCTTAAATCCAAATCCATATCTAATCCTAACATACAAAAATTAAAAACGTGCGTCTACGGGCCTCTGGTGAGGTCACAATCATTTTTAACCTATTTTTACGCATATTTTTATCACTACCCTTAAAAATGGGGTCGGGGAGGTGGTCAATAGCCAATTTGAAGCTAAAGCCGGATCCTGAGTGGCCGGGGTCTGAATAGGGAAATTAAGCCCTAAATTTTAAAGGGCAAAAATCATTTTGATGATAATAAAAAAATAAAAAAATAAAAATAAAAAATCTTTTTTTGCCACTCCCCTCCACTTCCTCTTTTCCTAATGTCGTAAAAGATACATTGTGCGACATAGTAAAATTTACTTCCCTGCCAGTAGGGTGGAATACTTTTATCTGCTGACACTCATCGTCTTATTTTCACTTTAATAAACTTACTTATAAACTCTAAACCAAGCCACTCTTCCCTGGGGATAGCCCTTCTCTCTCATTGAGAAGTGATATAGTTGACTGCTAATCAGTTTTCCACACAAACTATATCAATGTATATCATTATTTAATGTCCTATAATATCCTATAATTATTGTGAAAATTATAGGATATACCGTGAAAAGCACTCCTCCACTTCCCCACTCCCCGACCTCAAAGAAAAAAAAATAAAAAATTCTTAATTTATAATTCGTAATTCTACTTTTTTGCCTCAGCTCCAGCTTGTCGTCAAAATAATTGCCAACACCACCGCTACCGCCATATAGCTATAAGTCAGGACTACTCCCCTAAAAAGTCTATCTCGAATTTCTGCCTGTAATAAGGCAGAAATTATATATATAACTACCACTAAATAAACCGAGCCTTTAAATATCCCTACCGGCCAAAAAGACATTATCCAGGCCATCTCGGTCAGCAACCAACTGGAAATAAAAATATATGGCCACCTTCCCTTCTCTTTGCCGTCATCAGGCAGTTCAATTGCAATCGACCAATATTGATACCCAAAAATTAACATTCCCACCACAAAGGTAGCCAAGGCATTTCCCCAAAAAGGTAATTTAAAGGAAAAAAGGGCATCAAAAACAAAGAAGGATGCCATTAAACTTAAAATCAAACTAACGGTATATGCCGCCCGATACAAAGGTACTGTCCGATAACCAATAGCCACCAAAAAAACATTTTCTGTCAAAAACATGGCATATAACATTACTCCATAAAACAAACTAGAAATTATAAAATTCAAAGCAGTTGCTGGCAATAATGCCGCAAATAGGGCAAAACCAGCCGTCCATAATGAGGGTAATAATACCGCCATTATTTTCGTATCAATATTACCTTCAAAAATTATTCCCAATCCGAACCAAAAACAAAAAGCCGTCAAAGCTATCAACAACATCAATCCAAAATATCTGGAATCAACCGGTAACATCAAAAATAAGTAGAAACCCAAAGCCGCCAAGCCTGAAGAAATAAAATATCTTAGTCTTTTAGGCATAATCAAAGCCCGCAAAAACATTAACCACATCGTCATTTTCTTCCAATTCATCCACCAGATCTACCAATTTTTCTACCTCTTCTTCCTTTTGCAGCATAATTGGACTTCGGCAGCGATAAGCTATGATCGCTCCATTAATTCCTAAATTCATCGACTTAATCTTCTCTTTTACCCGGCCAAGATCTGCCACTTCAGTTATCACCGTATTATCCTCAAAATCCTTCACTCCGACATCAATCAATTCCAGTTGTATCATTTCATCCGGACTCGCTTCTAATTCAATCTCCCCCACCCGGTCGAACATAAAAGCCACGCTACCGTTTTCACCTAAATTACCGCCATAATTTCTAAAAATTAACTTAATTTCCCCTAAAATTCTGTTTTTATTATCTGTTTCTACCTCTACAATTATTGGTACTCCGTAAGGGCCAAAAGCTTCAAAGGTACAACTTACTAAATTATTTTTTCTCTCTTCAAAACGTTGTAACAATCTTTCAATATTCTCCTTGGGCATGTTTACTTCCCTCGACTTTTCTATTGCCTCCCGCAGGCCACTATTTGACTCAGGATTGGTGTTACCGCCACCTTCCCTGATAGCCGTCATTATATTTTTTGAGTACTTAGTGAAAGCTTCACTTCTCTTTTTATCTTGAGCGCCCTTCCGATTTTTAATATTTGCCCATTTAGAATGTCCAGACATAAAAATAAAATTTACTTGTAACTGTCATATTTTATCATCGAGGCGTAGTTTTGACCCAGATACAATACCATCTCGTCGTCAAGTAAAGCCGGATTACTGATTTGGGAACACTTATAAATATTTGCCAATAAATTAGCAAATTTTGTTGACAATAATTCTTTTGAACCTTTAGCCATAATTTCACAACCCTGACTTTCACTCCCGTTTTCCACCCCCACCACATTAAATCCCATCCAGTTTAAACGGTCAGCACTAAAAGAACCCAAACCGTTTTTATCAGTCAGATTAAACACCGTCATTTTAATTTCACTGCTTTGTAAACTATTGTCACTAAAATCCCGGGGCAAAACTTCGTCTAGCATATCTTTTTCCACTCTTAAGCTTTGTGTTACTTTCTCCACTTTATAAAGCCAATCGTTTTCGTTCAATTTATAATTCAGCCATTCCGTTATTCCCCAATGCTTCGCCATTTTCCAACCTCTCCATCCCTCTATATCATCTAAATAAAAAATTTTATCCGGATTAAACCCAAAATTATAAAAAAATATTCCTTCTGCTAAATCATCATTTTTCTCCTGATCCAATATTTTCTTAACCGTTTTTGCCTGGTACCAACCCATTCCTCCGGGAATCCATAATTCTACTTCTCCATCAACTTCCAATAAATTTATCATCCCTCTACCCGGAGAGATCGACAGAATCGCTACTTCCTTCGGACTAATAATTCCCACCTTAAAATCATTCTTTTGCCATCCGCCTCTAAGCACTAAAAAAACTCCCAAAATCAACAACATCAAAACCACTATTCTTTTCATATTTTTGCCAATACTTCCTCTAAATCACTAGCTAAATCGCATTCAAATTTCATTAATTTTCCCTTTACAGGATGTTCAAATTCCAACTTTTTTGACTGCAAAAAGGGTCTTTCCAACCCCAATAGTGTTTTGCCTTTATATATAGTATCTCCCACCAAAGGCCAACCCAGATAATTAAAATGAACTCTAATTTGATGAGTCCGACCACTTTTCAAATCTATTTCCACCAACGAATAATACTTCTCCTCCCAATAATATTTTTTTAGTAACTTAAAAATCGTCCAGGCTTCTTTTCCTTCTACTCCCACCGCAAAACGACCGAATACATATTTCGACCTAGCTATAGGCATTTTTATCTCCCCTTCCCCGGGTAAATTTCCTTCCACCAAAGCCCAATAAGTTTTTTTTATTAAATGTTTTTTAAACATTTCACTTAATTTTTCTCGGGCTGCTTTTGATCTAGCCACTACCATCAACCCTGAGGTTCCTTTATCCAAACGGTGAACAATCCCCTGCCGTGGCAAAGTATTTTTCCCGAATTCTTCCGCCAACCAGTCTTCTAATGTTTCCTTTTCTTCCCTACCCTCTTTAGTACACACCACCCCGGCCCTTTTATTGAGTACCAGAATATCTTCATCTTTATAAATTATTTCTGCCTTTTTTTCCATAAAAAATACCAAAAAAGCTGGATGACACCCAGCCCGATTAAATAATCATTTATATTATTATAAATATTTGTCCCGGGAATCTGCCAATAGTCATTTATTCCACCATAAATTATCTTCTCGATAAAATTTAATCCTCCTCCCAACAACACCAAAGCCCATCCCCAAGCTCTCCATTCCCGACTCCAAAGCCAAAGCAATAAAAGCAATAAAATCCCCTGAATAACGCTTAAACCCGGAAAATTTATCCCCAAACTCGCGCCTGAGTTAATCACTTTTATTCCCCTTCACTTTCTTTTTCACAGCTGACACAAAGAGTTGTTTCCGGATGAATCGCCAGTCGATCAGTATCAATCATTTTGCCACACTTTTCACAAATTCCATACTTTCCAATCTTCAATCTGGTTAAAGCTTTTCTGATTTGAACTATTTGCTTTTTTATAAAATTAACTTTTACTTCCGCTTCAAAATGGCCGATTTGTTCATCAACATCTTCTTCCAATGAATTGCTTCCTGTCCTCTGTTCATCAGAAAAAGGATCATTGGCTTTCAGTTTCTTTTCGCTTCTTTTTAGCTCCAGTAGTTTCCCTTCCAAAAAAATCTTAATATTCTTGGTCAAACTACTTGGAAAATTTATCATTACCAAGCATATACAATCCGACCATGAAAATCAAGCCAAACCCGGACAACCACCACACCCGATAAGCCACCCCGGCAACCAAACAGAAGAAAATTCCAAACCAAAAATACAGGAAACCTTTCTTCCCGCTCTTATACCAGACTATTGATCGATATCTTCTTTTCATTAGCAAAGATGCTACTGTTGCCACCGCCAAAGAAATTATTAATGGCCAATCTTTCTGAATTATTCCCAATGTCACTACCAATATACTGACACTTTCTAAAGAATCTTCCAAAAATGACCATAATTTCCACCCCTTATCCCTGATAATCAAAACTGTAAACAGCAACCACACCAAATACGCCGCCCAAACTACCATTTCGTTCATCATCCAGAACTCAAACCATTTCCATGGGCTGTCCACCCATTGATTTAAATGCATTAAACCGTAAGCAATTCTTCCTCCAAACATAAACAAAAGCAAAGATACCCAAGAAAGAGCCACCACATCCTCCTCTTTATAATTTTCCCTTAAAATCCGCCAACTTAAGTAAAGATATATTATTATCCCTAATATTTCGATGACAATCATTCAGTGCCGAAGGTGGGAATCGAACCCACACGGTATTGCTACCACACGATTTTGAGTCGTGCGCGT
>CAZEXG010000015.1:0-7935 GCA_964516665.1 uncultured Gammaproteobacteria bacterium | reverse complement strand
TCATGCATGGAATTTTGTCCATTCTCCCTTCTGCTGACAAACATCTTATTCCGGTCTACATTTCCCATCGTCTTGATGATCAACAAAAACCGGATTGGAAATATAATCTTTTGAAAAAAATTCATTTTATTCCTGAATATTCTCAGGAAGTTGCTCATCAAAAAAATATTCAAAGTATTAACTTGGCTGCCGAGAAAATTGATAATTCTTCCTTAGTCGCCATTTTCCCCGCCGGAGGTTCCGAAAATAAACACGATTTTCTTCCCGGTGTTGGCTACATTGTCAAAAGTCTAAAACATCCTCAAAAAAGCCACTTACTTATGGCCCATGTTTCCGGCACTTCAAGTTGGGATTTTCTCCGCCTTATCCCTTTCTTTAATAAATTTCTACCTAAGTTTAGGATAGATTTTTCAGAACCTTCTAGCCTTGATACTTTTAGCACTGGCACAGGCCGGGAAATTTCCTTCCAATTGCAACAATATTACGACTCCTGGTCTCGCCCCTATGAACCTCTGCCTAAATTTAAATACGCTGCTCTTTATCTGCGTTCCTTTTTGCTTTTTCTGATTTTCCAGGCCTGAAATAAAAAATAAAATGCTAAAATAAGACTGCTCTAACGGGGATTGGCGCAATTGGCTAGCGCGCACGCATGGGGTGCGTGAGGTTGGCAGTTCGAATCTGCTATCCCCGACTTATACCTCAATTTCTTGCCCAATTCTGGACAAAATTATTTCCGCTCCGTAACCTCTTCTTTTAAACTCACTTGCCATTGCCCTTCTGGCTGTATCCTGGCCATGTGTGATGATAACCTGATTAAGCTCGCTTAAATTAAATCTTTCCAAAAAATTAAAAATTTCTTCAGGTCCACTGGCATGGCTGGTAAAACCTTCAATTTTTACCACTCTTGCCCCTGTTCCTTTGTCACTCCTTATAACCCGTCCATCTCTTTGTAATTTTGACCCTTCTGTTCCTTCTACCTGATAGCAAGTCAAAACCACCGCATTTTTTTCATTGCCGCAAAATTTACCCCTCAAATAATTTACTCCGCGTCCAAAACCGCCCATTCCTCCGCTGGCAATAATTATTTTTTTACCCGAACAATAGGCTAAACTAGCATCAGCTCTTTTTGAATCCAGGTGTGTCTGAATCACCGACACATTTTTCAGTTGAAAACGTTCCTCGCTACTTTTATCGCTTCTGTAATAATTTGGATTATCTCCGTAACCTCTGGATAAATAATTTACTCCCAATTCTTTAAATGCTTCCGTTAACGACATTGCCAAAGGTGCATCGATTATTATTTCGCAATCAGCTGGAATTATTCCCTTTTTTTGCCCATTATGTAGCATTTCAATTATTTCCTGACTTCGATGAAAAGATAAGGTTAACAATAATGGATTACCTCCACCAGCCCAAATTTCTCTGATGTTTTTAAAAAAACTTTCTTCTTTTTCCTTAAAAGGTATTGGCGATCTTTCAAAATTGGTCGATTCCACCACCATTGTGTGTATTGGATAGTCTGGATATTTGTCTACATATTTTTCATAACCACCACATAATGACTGAACTCTTTTCCCCATATCACCAGTAAAGAGAATATTTGTTTTCCCATCCGGGCTTCTGATTGCAATCGAGGCGCTGCCCATTACATGACCGTTTGGTAAAAACTCTGCCGTAACCCCACTTCTTTTTTGTCCCACTGGGTTTTCTACAAAGGGTTTAACCGCTGTCACATGTCTCATAGTTTTATCTACATCATTTCTAGTGTAAAGTCTGGGACTTTTGCCTTTTGCTGATGATTGAATGTCGGCTGAATTTCTTAATAACTCATTCATAAAGGGAACCGCGGCTGCTATAGCCAAGACTCTAGGTGTAAATCCATCATTAAATATTCTAGGCAACATTCCGCTGTGGTCTATATGGGGATGAGTAATCAATACGTGACTTACTCCTCTGGCTGTAAATTTAATTGTGGGATCAGAATTGCGATCGTGTCCAGTTTTTGGATCTTCTTGTTCTCTACCCTGAAATAAGCCTGCATCTATCAATAGAATATTTGGTCCTATCGACAGGCGATGACATGACCCGGTAACTACTCCGCCAGTTCCTCCAATTGACTTAATAAAAATACCATCTATCTTTTCGCCTTTTCTCATTATTTATCCTCTATAATTATAATAATCTACCAAATTATATTTATCCCCAAAAACAAATCAATAATTGAATACCTCATATTTTTTGTTATAAACTTAAGTTCGCCTCATTTTTTTAGCCTTTTAATTTGTCCCTCTTCGCCTTTTCTTCGGTTTACTCCTTGACTTGATATAGTCCCCCTTGTTATTACTATTTCAATGAAAAATAAAAAATCAAAAAGTGTTGCTGCCTCTTCTTCCACTAATCTTCAAAATAAAAAAAGTGAAGCCGTTCGCTTAGCTATGGAACAAATCACCAAAGCCTATGGTGAAGGTGCCATTATGAAAATGGGTGAACGCACCGATATGGACATCGAAGTTGTTCCTACCGGCTGTCTGCCTCTTGATGTCGCTCTTGGTGTTGGTGGTCTACCTCGGGGTCGCATCACCGAAATTTTTGGACCTGAAGCATCGGGAAAAACCACTCTTTCTCTTCACGTCATTGCTGAAGTTCAAAAGATGGGCGGCACTGCTGCCTTTATTGATGCCGAACATGCCCTTGAACCTAGTCGTGCCGCTACCATCGGCGTCGATTTAAATAATCTGTTAATTTCTCAACCCGACAACGGTGAACAAGCTTTGGAAATAGTAGAAACTTTAGTTCGTAGTAATGCCGTTGATGTTATTGTCGTTGATTCTGTCGCCGCCCTGGTTCCCAAGGCCGAAATTGAAGGCGAAATGGGGGATTCCATGATGGGTGTTCAGGCCAGACTTATGTCCCAGGCTTTACGCAAACTTACCGGTGCCATCAGCAAATCCAAAGCTGTAGTTATCTTTACCAATCAACTTCGCCAAAAGATCGGCGTTCTGTTCGGTAATCCTGAAACCACCCCTGGTGGTTTGGCCCTCAAATTTTATTCTTCAGTCCGGATCGACATTCGCAAAATCGCCAACATCAAAACCCCCGGCGGTGAAGCTATTGGTTCTCAACATCGGGCCCGTATTGTCAAAAACAAAGTGGCTCCTCCTTTCAAAGAAGCAGAATTCGATATTATGAACACCGAGGGTATTTCAATTTATGGTTCTCTGGTTGATTTGGCTGTTACTTACGGCTTAATTACCAAAGCCGGTGCCTTTTTTAAAATCGGTGATCAAAACATCCAAGGTCGTGAAGGCAGTAAAAGATACCTTAAAGAAAATCCAAAATTAGCCGAAACTTTGAAAAAACAAATTTGGGAAAAAGTTAAAAGCAATCTCAACAATGCCACTTCAGCTACTTCGTCTCCTGCCGAGTCGGAGAACTAAAAATCGGGTTTGGCTTATCTTAAGCAACCGTTTAAAACTGCCATTTTCTTTGGATGATGCCGTCAGTCTTCATTTAAGTCCGGGTTTAGAAATTGATCTCGAACTCTTTTCCCAGCTTAAATCACACTGTCTTTATTACCTTCTTTACAACTATTCTCTCAATCAAGTTGCTCTTTCCCCTAAAATCGAAAAAGTTATTTCTCCTAAAATCAGGCAGAAATTATATTTTTATCAAAAAAAATATCTACTCGATGGCGATTACCAATACTTAATTGACCAAGTTATTGATAAATTAAATTCTCAAAATCTGTTGGACAAGCTTTCTTTTGCCCACTACTTACTCCGCAAAAATCAACATCGTTCTCGGAATTATCTCCAGCGTCTCTTTTCCTATTATCATCTATCTTTGCCTGAAACTTATCTTTCTCACGATATTGAAACTATTAAAAATATTTTACTTAAAAAAAAATATTCATCTCTAAATCTATTGGAAAACTCAGTAAAAAATAAATTATTCGCCTCCTTGGCCAGAAAAGGTTTTGCCTATGATGACATTAAAACTGCAATTGACGAATTGGATAAAGAGAAGTAAACTAGCATGTTCACTTAAATACAATTTATTTATAAATTTTCACTTTTTACTATCAACTCTAAAATGTTCTTAAATTCAACCGATTTCCTTTTCCTGACTTCTTCGGAGTGATTTTTGTCGGTAGCTAAAAAGTGTCTTGGAGGTTCCAATGTTCAATTCTTTTCTTTCTAAATTTAAAAGTCTTATATCCGGTGAAAATACCACTAGTCCTACTCTTACTCCTTCCGATTCTGCTCCTAGTTCTGATTCCAGCCACAATCGGGTCGTTTTTTCTCCCGCTAAATCCGACAAAGTAGCTAAAGTTGAGAAAAATAAAAAAAATATTCCTCAAGCTCAAGTTGCACCCAATCCTCAATTGGAAATTCAGGCGCAAGCCCAGGCTAAAGCCATTGTCGACAATGCCCGACGCATTGAAACCGAAGCCAAAAACAAAGAAGCCGAAATTTTTCAAAGATTAAAATCATTGGATGATAAGGAAAAATACCTTATTCAACGGGAGCAATCTCTTGACACCCAGCACAATGATCTTAAAAAGAAAATTGATCAAATCGACGATCTTTACCGTAAACAATTGGAAAAATTAGAAAATATTTCTGGTCTTGATGTCGAAAAAGCTAAACAATTATTAATGAGCAGTGTCGAGAAAAAGATGTCTTCTTGGCTTGCCAAAAAAGTTGACGAAACTAAAGAGGATCTCAGTAGCCGTCAGGATGAATTAGCCAAAGAAATTTTAGCCGAGGCTATGACTCATGGAATTACCGATTATGTCGCTGAATACACAGTTTCTACTATTACTCTTCCGGACGAAAAAATTAAAGGTAAAATTATCGGTCGGGAAGGTCGTAACATCCGGGCTTTTGAAAAAGCTACCGGTGTCGAGCTGGAACTTGATGAAACCAATGATATTCGCATTTCTTCTTTCGATTCTACCCGTCGGGAAATTGCCCGCTTAGCTTTGGAAAAATTAATCAAAGATGGCCGGATTCAGCCGGTTAAAATTGAACAGTTAGTTGCCCAAACCAAGGCTGATATGGATAAAATCCTCCTAAACGAAGGTAAAAGAATTTGTCAGGAAATTGGTGTTTACAATATTCCGGTTGATTTAATCAAAGAAGTTGGAAAATATAAATTCCGTTTTTCCTATGGTCAAAATCTGGCCAAGCACACTGTCGAGGCCGTTAAAATTGCTGTTGCCCTAGCTTACGATCTAAAGGCCGACGTTAATACTGTCAGACTTGGCGCTCTTTTCCACGATATTGGTAAAGTCATCAATGATCAGGAAGGTACTCACATTGAATTAGGTGTCGATCTGCTTCGTCACTACAAGATTCCCGAGGCGGTTATCAATGCCGTTGCTGAGCATCACGAGGACAAGCCTTTCTCTTCAGTTGAATCAGTTCTCGTCTATTTAGGCGATGCTGCCTCTGGCGCTCGTCCTGGAGCCCGCTACGAAGTCCACGAAGAGTATCTCAAGAGAATGCAAAACATCGAAGAGGTCGCCAAAGCCTTTCCGGGGGTTATTAGTGTTGCCGCTTACCAGGCCGGTCGGGAAGTTATGGTTATTGTCGAGCCCTCTGTTGTAAACGACGAAGAAGCCACTGTCTTGAGTCAAAATATTGCCGAAAAACTCGAAGAAGAAGCCAAATGGGCCGGTCAAATAAAGGTCACTGTTGTTCGAGAATTGCGGACATCTTCCACCATAGTTGGAAGTAAGATCAATAAAAATGCGGTTAAAAATGATGGGTAATACTTGAAATTTATTGGAAAGTAGCTAATAATGAGTATGAATTATAAATTCAATAAAAAATGACCAAAAAAGATCTAATCGAAGTCGTAGCTCAAAAAGCTAAACTGTCTAAGAAAGCTGCCAAGGTTTCTGTCGAAACCTTTTTAAATGAAATCATGAAGGCTTTAGCCTCCGGTGAAGTTGTAAAACTTTCTGGTTTTGGTACTTTCAAAACCAAAATGTTCAAAGCTAAAACCATTAAAGCTATTGGTTCTAAAGAAGCTAAAAAGATCGTTGCTCGCCGCATGCCTCGCTACATTCCTGGCACCAAAGTCAAGAAAATGGTCAAATAATCAAAGCTTTTTGTAACTTAAAAACCCCGCTTCAGCGGGGTTTTTGTTTTGCTTTTATTTTTCAATCCGTCTCAATATCATTTCCACACTTTCGTCCAATTTATTTTCTTCGTTAATCACCACCACATCATATTTTTGTTTATTTTCCTGCCATACTTTCCAATCAAGTTTCATTCTTTCAAAAATTACTTCTTTGCTTGTTTTTTCATCTCTATTTTTCTGTCGCTCGAATAAAGTTCTCACCTTCGGTACTCCGATATAAATACATATACTCTCGTTAGCGATATCTTCCAAACCTTTCTTTTTTAGTAATTCTTTAGCCCTTGCCGCAGTTTCCGGGTCAATTCTCCAAATAATTACTTCATCTGCTGCTTTTGACAATTCTCCTTTTCTTGTTCCTTTTAATGTTTCCCCGTAACGGTAATATTCTAAAAAATTATCTTCCTCAATCCCTTTTTCAAACTCATCTGTCGTCAAAAAATGATAATCAACTCCATCGACTTCACCTTTTCTCATCTCTCTTCCGGCGCAACATGTTATTACCTTTTTCCAGGCAGTTCTTTTAATGATTTTATTCATGACACTATCTTTTCCTGATCCTGAAGCCCCGGTTAAAATTATCAATCTACCTTTTCTTTCTTTTTCGCCCAACATAAGGGATTATAATATATTCAACCCTAAAAAACTTAGGAAAATCAAAGATTCAGATAATTAAAAATAATTTCCCTGATCTCCTCTTTGCTAGTTAGCGCCCGCTCTTTAAACTCAATTTTTCCGCTTTCTGAGTTTTTTAACATGTTCTTTATAACTTCCATCTGCATCTTAAGTAATTTTTTGTCTTTATTTCTGATCGCCTCGTAAACAAAATATAAATTATCCATTAGTAAACTTGTCGGCAACCAGTAATTCATGAGTGTGTCGCCTACCTTTCTTCCTTTAAAAACATCTATCATCTTTTCACCTTCCAGTAATTTTCTTGCTAGCCTACCATTTCCATCATAAACCGAATTTACGTTCTCATTTTTTATAACCAATACTGGATCCTTTTCTCTTTCGCTGTTATTCCCTCTAATTTTTATTGTTTCTAATAATTGTTCTGATTTTTTACTAAGATTTTTATCATAAAAATTAATAAATTCTTTTGCCGAAATTTTTCCCTCTTTAACTATTCGTGTGCAACTCAATTCCACTCCAAATGTCAAATCTTCTATGGCCATCTTTTCCCGTGACCAAGTTATATTTTCCGCGGTGACCAAATACAAAATATTTTTTAATTTAAAGCCCATACTAATGCCATGTAATCCATTCCAAAAATCCCGAGGATTGCACAGCTCTTTTGAATTCATTAAGCTGTTGATTTCCTCTATTTCAATACTAGGAAAAATTTTCCTCAATTCGTGTTTTAGATAACTTATTGCTACCTCTTCTCTAATCTTTTCTGACAAATGTTTAGGATAATCCATAAACAAATTATAAACCAATCTTAAGGTCTTTCCTGTTAAAATACACCATGTCCAAGCTTTCCATTGCTATTGTTGGTCTTCCCAACGTCGGTAAATCCACTCTCTTTAACGCCCTTTTAGGCCGTCAGGTTGCCGATGCCAGCAATTATCCTTTTTGTACCATTGATCCTAATGTTGGTGTTGTTGAAGTTCCTGATGAAAAATTAAATGTCCTCGCTAAAATTGTCAAAACTCCCAAAATTGTTCCCGCCATTGTTGAATTCGTCGACATTGCTGGTCTGGTTAAGGGGGCCTCCACCGGCGAGGGTCTGGGCAATAAATTTTTAACCAATATTCGCGACTGTGATGCTATCTGTCATGTTGT
>CAZEXG010000014.1:0-9170 GCA_964516665.1 uncultured Gammaproteobacteria bacterium | reverse complement strand
AAAGCCACCATCAAATTTAGCTGCCTCTGATTTTCTTTTTTCAATACTCCTATTTCCTTCTCCGCTTTAGCGTAATCTCCCTTTTCTACCATCGCCAACACCTTAATCATATTTTCCGGAAATAAAATGATTTTTCCCAAATTAACCAAAAAAATTCCCGAAAATACTCCCAAAAATAAAATCAACACCCACCATTGCCACTTACTTTTCTTTTTAACCCCTATTTCTTTCCCCTCCATTTTCAAGAGAGGTGCCGGGGGTGGGTTTTCTACTTTTTGACTTTCCTCTTTTTGACTTTCTACTTTTAACTTTTTACTATTAATCAAACTCTCCCACTGAAATTCTTTCACCTCCTCCTCTTTTTCTTCCCATATCAATTTTTTCCCTACTATTGGCTCTGCTTCTGGCTCTATTTCTTCTTCAATTTTCTCTTTTTCTTCAAACACAAACTCTGGCTCCTCCGCCACCACCTCAAACCTTCTCTCTACTTTTTCTCTCTCTATTTCCACCGTCCTTTTTGGCACCACTTTCTCTTTGTCTTTTTTCCTGTTTTCTTCATCAACCTTACTCACAAAATACTGCACCACCTCTTTTGCCCCTTCTTTAAAGGAAATCTCTGGTTGCCACCTTAAAATTTCCCGACTTCTCAGTACCTCCTCCGGATCAGCTTCCTCTACTTCACTCCCCATCTCCACTACCTGATTTCTGGTCATTTTTGCCTCATCAATCAACACTTCCGCCATTCTTTTCGAATTATATTTATCTCCGGAAACTACCAATAATTCACCCAAAGTTCCAGATAAAAAGCAGGCTCTCAACATCGCTTCCACCAAATCGTCTACTGCCAATAAAGTAAAATCTTCCGCTAAAGACGGCAAAATCAAATTTTTATTTTTCGCCGCCAAATAAAATGCCCGACCTAAAAAATTCTCTGTTCCCATACCTTCCCCATAAACATTTATCCCCGAAACCACCCGCCAATTTAGCTTGAAATTTTCCACTCTTTTCTTCCATCTTTCCGCCTTTTCTTGATCATTTACCGCCACTAAACATAATTTTTGTTCTTCGCTTAAACTCTCCCATTTGTCTTCCCTCCCCTCAAAATCAAAAATATACGCCGCCTTCTCACTGTCATCAGCTACTACATTTACCCCCTTATCTTCCAAGGCTTTGATCAATTTTTTGGCCGCAAAGTTCTCCTTTCCCCAAATTATTGCCGCCAATTTTAATTCCATATTTCTATTCTAAAGCAAAAGAATATCCTGCGGTGATCTTACGGTTTATTTGCGGTTATTTTCCTAGTAATTATGTCATAACTTGTCAAACCCTCCCTATGGAACGTGAAAAAACGTCATTACGTAGTTATTAGCCAATATGCTGTTTTCAGCGCGGAGCGAACGCGAAGTCCGCCTAACGGCGGACAAGCCCGAAGGTAGCGAGCACTGCAAAACAGTATATTGGCGGCGAAAATTCGTTAGTATTTCCTTTTTTGACCAAAAAAATCCGTTAGTATTTTAGATAGGGGAATAGAACAAAAAAGGAAAAATTAAGCCCTTTTTCTCAGCTTTGAAGCCATCAACAACATCGAAATTAACTCCGTCAACACTGTTACCCAGGCCGCCCCGATAATCCCGTAGCTCGGAATTACCACCAAGTTTGCCGAAAAATTAAACAACATTGCCACAATTCCATAAACCAACATCTCTTTTTGCCTTTCTTTAGAAATCAAAGTAAAGCCAACTATATGGCCTAAATACGAAAATACCAAGGCCACCGCCAATATCCTCAATACCGCCACTGAAGCCGCAAACTCGCTTCCTGCCAACACATTAATCATCAAAGGTGCCAAAATCCAAGTTCCCAACATTACCATTATTCCTCCGGACAACAATACTCCCGTAGATAACAAAAATAATTTTTTATTATTTTCTCGGCTCGAGAGTAGGGGAAAAATGCTACTCACCAAATAATAAGCTGGTTGGACCAATACTCCGTAAATTTTGTACGCCAACCCGTACCAAGCCACTTCCTCTGGCCCTAAAAATCTTCTAATCATCATCGAATCTAGTGCCCGGTCATAAGCCGAAAATACCAACAAATACACTCCCATCGGCCAACTCATCTTCAAAAATTTCTTCATCAATCTCACATCCACCTTCATCCACTTAATCGAACCTCGTGTCAGCCACCACCCCCAAAGCAAAGTGATTATTCTCGCTACTAAATAAGTCCCAAACACCCACACTAAGCTAATCTCGCCTTTAAATCTCCACAGGCACAGCAAAAATACCGTTGGAAACATCACTTCGATCAACACCTTGTTTTCCATCTTCATCCTGGTCTGCCAAATAATTCCCAAAGATCCGGCTAGGGAAGTAAGTACCATCATCACCCAAGCCAAACTCGTTTCCACTCGAATTTCCCTTAAATCCGGCCAAGTAAAAATAAAAATCATACCTAAAGTCAAACTAAACATCGCCATCATCAGTCTCAATATCGCCATATTCGACCACACTTTTCTTCTTCCTTCCTCACTTTCTTCTTTCGCCGCTTCCCTTACTCCGATTATTGAAGTCCCAAAATCGGCTAAAGTATCAAAAAAAACTGATAAGGAAGTAATCAGAATATATTGTCCATAAATTGTTGTTCCCAACTTCCTGGTCAACAATCCTGTTGTCAACAGTGAAATTACTACCGCCACTCCTTTCCCCAAAATTTGCACCAAAGTGTTCCAGGCAATTCTTCTTAACATTCACTTATTCTACCCTAAATTAATCCTAAAATTATCCCTAACAGCCAACTATTCTGTGGCAATGTCAGCCAATAATGATCCACCATTCCTGTTAACACTACTATTATCCAAAACCACCAATTTTTCTTAATTTTTAATTTAATCTCTGATATTCGGGATCTGACCATTAAAATAATCCCCAAAATTCCAATTTCACTCAACGCTAATAAAAATATATTATGCACCGGCTGCAACCACCAACTTTTTCCTTGCCAATATTCTGGCAATCTCACTACAAAATTACCCGCTCCGACCCCTAATAGGGGATTTGCCTTAATCATCTCTATTGCCGCCAAAAATAATTCTTTTCTTTTTTGCCAACTCTCCGGATCCCAGCCGCCGATATATTCCGAAATCCGATAATTAATATTAATCATACCTAAAAACAGGCAGATTATTCCTACCCCCAATAATATTTTTCCCAAAATTTGCTTTTTATTAGATGACAATTGATTAACTACTATCAATCCTGCCATTACTGCCCACACCGTTCTGCTTCCTGCCAAAAATATTCCCATTACCGCGCTCCAATTAACCATCCATCCCCATATTTTTTGCTTTTTAGAAAACTCTTTCCTCCACCACCACCAAGCCAGCAATAAAAACCCCGCCAATGAATTTGGATGGGAAAAAGTCCCGTATGCCCTAATCCACTTTTCTCCCCACACACTCCACTCCGCTATCCCAATTCCTCCCAAATAAAATCTTCTTTCTCCCAACCACCACCAAATTCCATTTAAACTTCCGGCATTTAATACCTGTGCCAAGCCCAAAAAACTCTCTCCCACAATCCACACCGGAATTATCCAATTCAAATATTTCTTAATTTCTTCTTTATTTTCTCCTACCAATTTTACCGTCAAAAACCATTGTCCGATTCTCAACCACCGATAAATAGCCACTACTTTATTCTCGGCTATTAAAATATTTCCCACCACTAAAGCTGCCAAAAGCAAATTGTTAATCGTAAAAAATTTTTTAAAATTTGCTTGAAAATTCTTAATTCTCAATTGATTCAATACCCATCCCAACCACACTAAATCCGTCGCGTAAAAAATTATTGCTAAATAATCCACCCTCACTCCCATCACCGAACTCCATTCTCCCCAATAATGTCTACCCAGTTGTGTTGGTATCAACAACAACCATAAAATCGTGAAAATTCTCTCCACGCCCTATCCTACCATATTTTTTATTAGGGTTTTCGAAACGTTAATATTTATTTTTTTTAAACCCGAATATCTTTTTCGAAGTTCCGTTGAACGTGCCCGCCCACATTCACAGGAACAAGAAAAACGGTATGAGTGGTTTAAAACTATACCTTCGCTCTAATCACAATATGTCTCTCTTCACCTTCACCTTCAGAATCCGAAGTAATTCCTTCAATTTCAGTTAAAACCATATGACAAATTCTTCTTTCATAAGAACTCATGTTTGCCATGTGCACTTCTTTACCGGTATCAATTGCTTTTTGTGCCAAATCTTTGGCCATACTTTCCAATCTTCCTTTTTGTTCACCCCGGTAATTGTTGATATCCAAAATCACTCTTACCCATTCACCAAATTGTTTTTTTACCATTAAAGACAAAATTAATTGCAAAGCTGCCATATTTCTACCTCTAAATCCAATCAAAGCTCCTGGATTTCCTACATTAATACTCACCAACACTTGTTTTTCCTCTCCCTCCATATCCTCTACAAAAGCATCTTCCACTTCATAGTTGATTTTTTGAATCAACTCACATGCCAAATTCAAGATTATTTCATTTCTTTTTTTGTTATCCATATTGGCCATTTTATCACACCCTTTGTTACTTTTTTCTGTCAATTTGGGCCATTAATGCCTGTTGCCCCGCCATAAATGCACTGTTCACAAACCAGTATAATAAAATTCCCACCGAAAAACCAAAACCCATAATTACGGTCATCAACGGCATCATGTAAGTTGTCTGTTTTGTCATTGCCGCCATCATATCGTCTTCTTTCCCTGGGGTTTCTTTGGTATAGGCTGTTTCGTCTATTTTTTTAGTCTGATTCTGAGGCATCATTTTCTTTGCACTCCAATATTGCAAATATCCCGATCCGATCAATAAAACCAAAGGTAATATTATTGCTGGACTAATCCCTCCACTTACTGCTTTTAACGGAGTCTGTGCCAAGCTCACTCCCATAAAACTATCACTGAATTTAAAATCTTCTTTTACTCTAAAAGAACTTATTAATTGCTGATTAATTGTTTCCGCCTTCACTTTACCTTCCGAAAAACCAGTCACCATATTAAAAGCCGAGAAAAAAATCATCAACACTGCTATTTGCAAAATATTTGGCAAACAGCCGGATAGGGGATTTACTCCTTCGCTTTTGTACAATTCCATCTGTGCCGTTGCCAAAGCTTGTTGTTGATTCTTCCCATATTTCTCCTGCAATTTCTTTAATTTCGGTTGCAGTGCTTGCATTTTTTGGGATGATTTCAGGCTTGGCCAAACCAAAGGCATTAACACCAATCTGATTACGATCGTCACTGCCACAATCGACCAACCTAAATTTCCAAACAGATAGTAAAACCCAAACAAAGCGTTCACAAATGGAGCCGTAAATATATTCATAATCCTTATTCTACCAAATCTATCCCTTTGCCTCCCCAGGGGTGGCACCGGCTTACTCTCTTCATTCCCATCCACAAACCTTTACCCACTCCGTATCTTTCTACCGCTTGATAAGTATATTCGCTACAACTGGGCACAAAGCGACAATTATATCCTCTCGATAAATATTTTTTATACCAGACCAATAATTTCAAAACAATTTTTTTAAGCATTCTTCTATTTCTCCCGATTTTTTCCCTAAAATATTCTTTTTCACTAAAAAAATTCCTTCAAATCCTTCCGGAAAAATTCCTTTATTTTTCCTCACTGCTTCCATTAATCTCCTTCTGATTTGATTCCTTTCCACTGCCTTCTTGGAAATCCTTTTCGAGATTATCGCCGCAAACTTCTTCGTTTTTAATTCTTTTTCTTTCTTCCACACCAAACCAAACAGGGGACTCGCTTTCATTTCACCTGTCGCTTTTATTTCTTCAAATTCTTTTCTTTTGGAAATTCTTTCTTCTTTTTTTAGCACTATTTTTGGGAAGAAACAGTTATATTCTTTCTTCCTTTTGCTCTTCTCTTTCTCAGTACTTTTCTTCCCAAGGCTGTTGCCATTCTCTTTAAAAATCCGTGTACTTTGAGTCTTTTTCCTTTTTTTGGTTGATATGTGCCCTTTTGTTTCATGTCGACATTTTATCATAAACTCCCTCCAATTAATCCAAATAATTGGATCTTCCCCTTCTTTCCTCAAGGGAGGGGATCCAAGGAGTAGATTTGATCTCTTTTCAAATGTGGAAAACTCCTTTATTATGATGTGGATAACCCGCCCACATCTCTTCCTACCGGATGTTTTTATCGCCTTAAATTAGGCATATTTATAAAAAAATATTATCTAAATAAAATAATCTTATGGATCTAGATCAACTCTGGAAAAACACTCAAGAAGAACTCCGTGTTGTTCTGGCTCCGGCCGTCTACCAAACCTTTGTCGTCAAAACCCAACTTATTTCCTTGATTAATTCCGAAGCTACCATTGCTTGTCCTAATGCCTATCTTTGTGACCTTAATCAAAAACGCTATTATCAACTTTTTAAAAGCGCTCTCGATAATCAAACTAAATCCAACAATCTTCTCCGTTTTATCGTCCAAGAAATAATTAAATCCGATTCTTCGGAATCTTTCTCTTCCACCCCTCTTTTTTCCTACCACCCCAAAACTTCCTCTCTCAGTTTTTCCCAGGCTGGCCTTCATCCAAAATATACCTTCGACAACCTAATTGTCGGCAACAGTAATAATTTTGCTTACGCCGCCGCTCAAGGTATCGTCAAAAATCCCGGTCTTTCCTATAATCCTTTTTTTATCTGGGGTGGGGTAGGGGTTGGTAAAACTCATTTAATGCAGGCTGTTGGTCACGAACTTCTAAAAAACAATCCTGAATTAAAAATTAAATATTTTCCTGCCGAAACCTTTGGTAATGAGTTAATTAACTCTCTGAAAACCAAAAACATTAATCAATTTAAAAGTAAATACCGCCAACTCGATTGTATTCTCGTCGACGATGTCCAATTTCTCGCTGGCAAAGAATATATTCAGGAAGAATTTTTTCACACTTTTAATGCCCTCCATCTTTCCGGCAAACAAATTATTCTCACTTCTGACCGAAAACCAGGGGATATCAAAGATCTTGAAGATCGTTTAGTTTCCCGTTTTATGGGCGGTTTAACTGTTGATATTCAGCCCCCGGATTTAGAAATGCGCTCCGCTATTATTCAGCAAAAAGCCCAAGAGAAGGGGATTGATCTCACTTTCGAAGCTGTCCAATTTCTCGCCGACCATATCCAATCAAACACCCGCGACATTGAAGGTAAAGTCCAAGAAATCGCCGTTATGTCTTTAGCTCAAAACCACAAATTAATCGACATCGACTTTATTCAAAACTATTTTGGTTCCCAAAGCGCCTCTTTTGCCTCCACCTATATTTCATCTTCCTCTCCCAAAATTAACGCCCGCCACCTTCTTTCTGTTTGTGCCAAGCATTTTAACCTTAAAACCGGAGAACTTTGCGGCCCTTCTCGTAAAAAAGATTTGGTCACCGCTCGCCACATCACTATTTATCTTCTCTTAACCGAAATCAAAATGCCTCTCAAAGAAGTCGGTGATCTTCTTGGTGGTCGCGACCACACCAGCATTATGCACGCCCGCGACAAAATTGCCTCCGAATTAACCACTTCTCCACAACTGAAAGAACTTATCAACCAGATCAAAAACTCCCTCTAAAACTTTTCCACATTTTTCTTAAACTTATCCACTTACTTATCCACTTTTTTTCTTTACTTTTTCCCCCGAACTTTTCCCAAAGCTTAGCTATACACTATAAGTTATATTTCTATAACTATTCATAAACTTCCGCCATTTTCGACATATTCACTCTCTAAAATCTAAGATCTAATCTCTGTTATCGCCTTTTTTATTTTTTCTCCACTTTTCCTCCGACCCTATAAACAATACTACTGTTTTCTACCTAGACAATCTGCTAATATATAGGTCAATGAACGTGTCTCTTTTACAGGAAAATCTTTCTCCCGCTCTGAATCATGTTTCCCGTTTTGTCACTTCCAAATTACAACTTCCTATTTTAGCTGATATTCTTTTTTCTACTGATAATGGTCGTTTAAAGTTATCTGCTACCAACCTTGATTTAGCTATTAATTATTGGATTGGTGCTAAAATTGAAGAACCTTGTTCTTTTTGTTTACCTGCCAAAGAAATTACTGAATACCTTTCTTATCTTCCTGCTGGTCGTCTCGATTTAACCCTCAAAGATAATAAAGTTCTTAATCTAATCTCCCTTAAAACCGAATCTAATTTTGCTTGTCTTCCTCCTACGGAATTTCCTGAAATCCCTTCTCTTGACCCCAAATCCGCCTTCGAAATTGATCTTTCTTTACTCACTCAAACCGTCAATCAAATCGCTTTTTCTGCCGCTCTTGACGACAGTCGTCCGGCCTTAACCGCCATCCTTTGTACTTTTACCAATGAAACCCTCACTTTTGTTGCTACTGATGGTTTCCGTTTGTCGGTAAAAACCGTTAAATTAGATCAACCTCTTCAACTTTCTTCCGAGTCTCAGACTCTTTTAATTCCGGCTAAAAGCCTTCAGGAAATCGTGAAAATTTCCGGCTCTTCGGCCAAAATAAAAATTGGTCTCACTCCTGATTCTCATCAAGTTGTCTTTACTCTCGAAGATGTTGAGTTGATCTCCCGTCTGATTGATGGTGAATATCCTGATTACCACCGGATTATTCCTTCAGGTGCTTCTACTAAACTTTATTTAAACCGGGACGAATTCTCCCAAGCTATTAAACAAGTCTCTGTCTTTGCCCGGCAGTCCGCCAATGTTGTTAAATTTAGTCTCAAAAATAACACTCTCGAGCTTTCCGCCAACGCCCCTCAAATTGGTCAAAACAAAGTCGTTCTTGATGCTCGAATTGAAGGCGAACCTTTGGAAATTGCCTTTAACTATAAATTTGTTTCCGATTTCCTTTCTGTCTGTACTAGCAATGAGATTACTTTGGAATTAAACGAATCCTTATCTCCTGGTCTCTTCCGTGATTCCACTATCACTGACCTTGTTCATATCATCATGCCTGTCAGAATCCAAGATTAGTTTCCTATTTCTATTTCATCCACATACAAAGTTGATCCGGAAAACATTCCTGTTACTTTAATCTTTTTTTTCAGATAATTATCTAAATTAACCTTAGTACTGGTAATATTTACAATCCCGTCTC
>CAZEXG010000013.1:0-9730 GCA_964516665.1 uncultured Gammaproteobacteria bacterium | reverse complement strand
TTTAGACCACCAATTTCCAAAATATTGCCGCGGAGGGTAATTTCTCCGGTCATACCAATATCACTGGGAACAGCTTTACCAGTCAGTGCCGAAAGCAGAGCCGTGGTAATAGCGCCACCAGCCGAGGGACCGTCTTTGGGGGTAGCTCCTTCGGGAACATGAATGTGAATATCGATTTTGTGAAAATCCTGTTTAATCCCCCATTTTTGAGCTTGGGAACGGATAAAAGACAAGGCGGCTTGACAGGATTCTTTCATTACAGAACCTAACTTTCCGGTTAAAATCAGTTGCCCTTTTCCAGGCATAATATTGACTTCGATAAAAAGGATATCACCGCCAACTGAGGTCCAAGCCAAACCAGTGGAAACACCGACTTGATCTTTTTTACCCTTAAGTTGGGAGGAAAACTGTTCCGGACCCAAAAACTTTTGAATGGTTTTGGGATCATTAAAATTAATTTTGGCTGATTTACTGGTTAAAAGTTTACGAGCTGATTTTCTAAAAAGGGCAGCAATGACCCTTTCCAAATGACGGACACCAGCCTCGCGGGTATATTTATCGATAATGTAACGAAGAGTGTCGTCTTTAATTTTTTCAATTTGTTTGGCTTTTAGACCATTAGCTTTTAATTCTTTATCGATTAAATATTTACTGGCAATATGGAACTTTTCTTCCTGGGTGTAACCGGAGAAATTAATTATTTCCAAACGGTCGCGAAGGGCGTAAGGAATAGTAGAAACGTCGTTACCGGTAAGGATAAAGAAAACTTTGGAAAGGTCTAAAGGAAAATCTAAATAATGATCAGTAAAGCTACTGTTTTGTTCTGGATCCAAAGCTTCCAGCAAGGCGGCTGAGGGATCACCGCGATAATCGGAACCGATTTTATCGACTTCATCAAGCATAAAGACCGGATTCATGGATTTAGCTTCTTTGATGCCATTGACAATGCGACCGGACATAGCGCCGACGTAGGTGCGACGGTGACCACGAATTTCAGCCTCATCTCGGATACCACCCAGAGATGCCCGGACAAATTTGCGTCCAAGGGCATTAGCGATAGATTTACCCAATGAGGTTTTACCAACTCCTGGAGGGCCAATAAAACAAAGAATATTAGTCGTTTTAGTATCGTCTTTAAGTTGATTCTTAAGCTTGATTACAGAGAGATATTCTAAAATTCTTTCTTTGATTTCTTTTAAACCATAATGATCGTGATTAAGAATAGATTCTGCCTTTTTTAAGGAAATATCTCCCTCATCATAAGATCCCCAAGGCAGCTCTAAAACTGTTTCTAGGTAAGTGCGGATATAACTAGACTCGGGTGACATTGGTCCCATTTCTACCAAGCGATCATATTCTTTACTCAGTTTTTTCTTGATATCTTTGGGCATTTTGGCTTTTTTAATTTTGGCCTCTAATTCATCAACGTCTCCCCCACTGCTCTTGCCCATCTTTTTTAATTCCTGCTCGATCTGATGTTTCCTTTCTTCAAGAACATTACGTTTCATGGCAGAATTAAATTTTTCCTGGGTTTTTTCTTCGATAGATCTTTCTAAATCAGCAATTTTGATTTCTTGAACCAGAAGTTCGGTAACGTGTTTTAAACGCTGAGAAACTAAGAGAGTCTCTAAAAGTTGTTGTTTTTCGGTAATTTTGGCCTCGACTGTGAAAGAAACCTGGTCGGCCAGATCCGAAGAACTGACTCCAGTGCTAAGTTGCATCATAGCCGGAAGGTCGAATTGACGACCCATAGCAAAGGCTTTTTTGAGCTGGGAAAGCAAGGCTTCAGCAGATTGTTGGATGTCAGTGGCGGATTCGGAGATTACAGGCAAATCTTCATACTCGGCTAAAATATAAGGTTCTTTTTTAATAAAGTTAACAATACTAACACGGGAAAGACCGCGGACAATGGCATGAACATTGCCATCGGTTTGAAGAATATGTTCAATTTTGGCAATAACACCAACAGTAAAAATATCGTTAAGTTCCGGTTTTTCTGTTTGAGGATTCTTTTGAGCGGTGATTAAAACCAAACGGTTGTATTTGTCATAAGCCTCAAGAAGAGAGTTGGTGGATTCTTTTCGGCCAAAAAATAAAGAGGTTTCAACGGAAGGAAAAATAACAACATTCCGTAAAGGAATAAGAGGTAGTGATTTAGGCGGGATTTTTAGA
Source organism: uncultured Gammaproteobacteria bacterium (assembly GCA_964516665.1). Classification (GTDB taxonomy): domain Bacteria; phylum Patescibacteriota; class Microgenomatia; order UBA12405; family UBA12405; genus UBA12158. The sequence continues at coordinate 7,558 of CAZEXG010000013.1, read as the reverse complement.
GGTGATGTGTCGGACATATTTAGCAGTCTAGCATTTTCTCTGCTAAGTGTCAAAGAGAAAATGATAATGGGTTAAAATACTCCCATGGAAACAAGTAAAAAATACGGCCGGGTAATCCTGATCGGTAGGCCGAATACCGGTAAGTCTACGCTGCTAAATGCTATGATGCAACAAAAAGTAGCGATTACTTCACCTTTACCTCAAACGACCAGAAAAAAGAAAGTGGTTGTTTATGAAGATGAAAGAGGAATGATCTTATTTATGGATACTCCCGGTGTTTTGGGTAAAGTTGAAGATTTGGTAGGAAAGAGAGTAAATAAAGAAGTACCCAGAAGTTTGGATCAAGCGGAAGTAATCTTGTGTTTAGTGGATATTTCCCGGCCCAAAAATGAAGAAGAAAATAAAGTAATTGGTTTGGTTAGAAAAAGCCAGGCTAAAAAGATTCTGGTCTACAACAAAATTGATAAAGCGGTCGGAACAAAGGATCATTTGGCTGATTACAATTATTTGGAAGACGAATTTGACAGGACAATAAGTATTTCGGCTTTAAAAGAAAAATATGTCAAAGATTTAATTAAAAGTATTTTTGAATTATTACCAACAAAAAGCAGTCTGGAAATAAAAACGAATATTGAGTTATTGAAAGACAATAAAAAGCCGATGGTCGGGGTTAATTCTAAAGAATATATTGCAGAAATTATCAGAGAAAAAGCTTACCTCTTTTTACGTGAAGAGATACCATATACCATATTGGTTGAAGTGGAAAAAGTGGTAGATAAGGGAAAAATGATAGTAATTACCGCAACGATATATACTAATGCCGAAAGATATAAAAAAATGATTATTGGCAAAAATGGCCAAAAAATTAAGGAAATTGGTTATAACAGCAGAAAAGAGTTGGAATTAATGTCGGGAAGAAAAATATTTTTGGAACTAACAGTAAAAAGTGATCCTCATTGGATGGAAAGAACGGAAGATTCCGGTTGACAGCAGGGATAGATTTAGCTTAGACTGAATTGTTAATAATTTTTTGAAAAAAAATGGCAAAAAATACAGGTAAATTCTTTTTAGCCGGACTAGTGGGAGCATTGGCCGGAGCTGTTGGTGGTTTATTATTAGCACCACAGAGTGGGGAAAAAACTAGAAAGGAAATCGCTGCTTTGGCCGCAGAAATTGCGAAAAAAGTTAAAAATAAAAGCAACGAAACAAAAGATCAAGTTAAAGATATTTTTGGTAAATACACTCAGGAAGGTGAAGAAAAATACTTGCAGATTAGGGATGCGGTGCTATCCAAAGTGGCAGCAGTAAAAACTGCCGGAGAGAGTATTGATAAAGAAAAATACGGAATGGTGGTGGAAAATGTGGTTAAAGAATTCAGAAATGATCTGGCTTCAACCAAAAACGGCAGCAACAAAATTGTCAGCTATCTAAAGAAAGATTGGGAAAAAATCAAAAAAGCTTTAGCCTAAAAGTTTGGTAATCAAGTCATTAAGACTTTTAAGACTCCCGGGGTCAGCAATAGAAACCGGGAGTTTTATTTTGAGTTTTTGTTGAAGTTTTTTGATGGCTGAAGTTTCGAGTAAATCACTTTTGGTTAGGATTAAGATCTCCTCTTTTTGAGCAAGTTTAGTGGAATAAGTTTCAAGTTCATGACGGACAGTTTGATAATCGGCCAAAGGATCGGCAGAATCAGCTGAAAGACAATGGACCAGAATTTTAGTTCTTTCGATATGTTTTAAAAATTTGACACCCAAACCTTTACCTGTACTAGCGCCTTCGATTAGTCCAGGAATATCGGCGATAATTTTTCCACCTTTAGTGACTCCGAGATTTGGTTCCAGAGTAGTAAAAGGATAATTGGCAACCTTGGCATTAGCCGAGGTAATCTCGTTAAGAAGACTAGTTTTACCGGCGTTTGGTAAACCGATTAAGCCAATATCGGCAATTAATTTGAGTTGAAGAAAAATATTTTTTAGTTCAGTCTTTTGACCGCGTTGAAATTCTTTGGGTGTTTGGTTGGTGGCGGAACGAAAATGATGATTACCCCAGCCACCCTTGCCACCTTTGGCCGCCATAAAAATTTCACCAACTTCGGTTAACTCTTTACTGGTGCCATTATCGTAGTTGATAACGGTTCCGACTGGAACTTCTAAAATTAAGTCTTTACCATTACGACCGGTGCGATTATTCTGACCACCGGTTTGGCCGTCTTCGGCCATAAATTTTTTAGGAAAACGAAATTGATTAAGACGACTAATATCGGAAACGGCTTTGAAATAAAGATTACCACCATCGCCACCTTTACCACCATCTGGACCACCTTTGGGTCGGGAACCGTCGGAATAAAGATGGGCAATACCGTCACCACCATTACCGGCTTTGACTAAAATTTGAACTTCGTCGACTAACATGCTTTGATTATACCTTAATTATGGGTAATTAATTGACCACAGGCAGAATCAATACTTTGTCCGAAGGTCTGGCGCAAAGAAAAATTGAGGTGATTTTTGGTTAAGAGATCGTTAAATATGCCTAGCTTTGATGAAGGAGTTAATCCACCCTTAACCGGATTTAGGGCAATTAAATTAAGATAAAAAAGACGGTTGCTTTTTAATAAGGTGATCAGCTCATTAAGACAAGCTTCGTTGTCGTTAACATCTTTGATTAAGGCATATTCCAAAAATAGTTGACGCTTGGTGTGGGAGCAATAGTAATTAAGAGATTTGATCAATTCAGTGAAAGAATATTGTCGAGAAACAGGCATAATTTTTTCACGGACGGACTGATTGGGAGCATGTAAAGAAATGGCCAAATTTATTTCCGTATCTAAATCGGCAAAATCGTAAATACGAGGAACAATTCCGGCGGTAGAAATACTGATTTTCCGAGAGCCGAAATTAAGATCTTCTTTCAAAATTTTTAAAGCGGCTAAAAGATTGTCCCAATTTAGAAAAGGTTCGCCCATACCCATAAAAACAATGCGACCGACATAGCGAGGATAAATTTTATTATTCCAATATAAAATCTGGTCAACAATTTCTTCGGGACTAAGATTGCGTCTAAAACCCATTTTTCCGGTGGCACAAAAAGCGCAGTTTAAAGGACAACCAACCTGAGAGCTGACACAGGCAGTAATCCATTGATCATAATTCATTAATACTGATTCTATGGCCAAATTGTCAGTTAATTTTAATGAAGCTTTTTGAGTGTCAGCACCACTTAATAATTTAATCTCGGATAAAGAAAGTAATTGGAATTTGTTTTCAAGATCGGCTCGTAAATCATTGGGTAAATCGGTCATTTGAGAAAAAGAGGAATAGCGGCCGGAAAAATAATTCTTAACGATTTGCCTTTGGCGATATTGAGGTAAATTAAGAGAGGAAAGATAATTCTGAACAGCAGTTAAATTCACGCTTTATTTTAACGCTTCAAGATAGTCTTGTTTCTGATGAAAACCGATGATGGTATTTTTTAGCTGACCCTTTTCAAAAACCAAAACAGTCGGAATTGAAGATACATTGTATTGTTCCGATAATTCTTGATTTTCATCAACATTAACTTTGGCGACTTTTACCTGGTCAGGCAACTCATTGGTAATTTCATCAATGATGGGAGCCAGCATCTGACAGGGACCACACCAGGGTGCCCAAAAGTCTATCAGGACTTTACCGGAAAAATCTAAGATTTCTTTTTGGAAGTTATTTTTATCGAGATTGAGAGACATAAGTTTAGTCGGCTTTTTTAGCTAATTTGGCAGTATAAACGATCTGGCGCAAAACACCATCAGAGCCTTCAATTTGGTTAGTGCCGGAAATAACAACATATTGGGAAAGATAGTCGGAAAGAGCGACTCTTAATTCCTTGATTTGGGCTTGGTAATCTTTGATTTTATCGACTAAGGTGACCGCTTCGGGACGTTTTAAAACTTTTTGTTTAGCAACTGTTTTTAATTTCGCGTATTTATTGGCTTCAGTGGCACTAGTGCGATATTCTTCATCGTTATCTAAAATAGCGTCAAGCATTTCTTTTTGAGTACGGAGTTCTTTACTTAAAGTATCCAAGTGTTGATCGTGATTTTTGATCAATGATTCAATATTAAGCAGATTAGCGGCGGCGTTGGAATCAGTCATATCGTTTAAATTTATCAGGAGCAAATACGCTCTTCAAGAGCACAAAGTTGGTCAATTCCGGTCAGTTTGACAATTTCTTGGCGTAATTGTTTAGCTTGAGAATGACCTGAAATGTAAAGTAAAAAATGGCGGCGGAGAGGGTCAAAACGACGGTGAGGAAAAACCCGAGTAAAGTTTTGGGCGTGAGAAAGCATAGCTTGATATTTTTCCTTAAAATCGGGTTTTTCGTCATTGAATAACCAGGGATTGCCCATGGCGGCACGACCGATTAAAACACCATCGACACCGTAAAGACGGCAATATTCGCTGGCTTGTGAACGGGAAGAAAGATCGCCATTACCAAAAAAAATAGTATTCTGGGCGTGAGCCAGTTGGGCTGCCCGGGCAATGGCATCCCAATCAGCCTGGCCACTATAACCCTGCTTTAGAGTACGACCATGAAGAGAAATAAAATCTAATTTTTGGGAAAGCAAAAAAGGGATCCATTCAGCAGAAATATCAGAAGTGATGCCTAAACGGGTTTTAATAGAAAGGGTAGGAATATTCTTTGTGATTAGTTTGGAATATTTTTGATTTCGGTCGATTACATCGAGAACTTTCTGTTTTAATTTAAGGTCAGACAAAGAAACTTTGTCTTTTGACCAATCATTAATGGCCTGACGGACATTACTGATAATTTCAGCAACCAGTTGTGGTTTTTCAATGAGAGCAGCGCCGGAACCATGTTGAGTAACGGTTTTGGCCGGACAGCCGAGATTGATATCGATACCGTCAAAACCCAGGGCGCATAAAATTACTGCGGCGGTGTAAAAACTTTTTGGGTCTTTACCAAATAACTGCCCAACAATAGGACGTTCTAAAGGAGAATAGAGCAAGGTATCGAAAAGTTTAACAGCATTGTGGGCTAAGCCTTCGGCACTGACAAATTCAGTAAAAATTAGGTCCGGTTTAGCAATTTGACATTGGGTTAAACGAAAAGCCTCGTCGGTGATACCGTCCATGGGCGAAAGAGCAACTATTTTTTGGGAGTGAATAAAGTTCTTAAGATCCATTTAGGTTTAACCATTCTCTAAGTTTGTCTTCGGAAAGGCTTAGTCTATTTGCAAAATTAACGTCATTTATAGAAAGATTCACTAAGTCAGAATATTTTTCCAAAAAAATTTGGTGGTCGTCAATAAATTTATCTAGTTGAGGTAAGCCTTCGTGATAGTTTTTAACTTTATATAGTTTTAATAAAAAATCATGGCTTAAGTCCATACTAATGATAAAAATTTTGTATCCTGAATTTGGTAAATGTTCCTAATAATTTTTCCATTCCCGATCGATACTGGCATCAAGAATAAAAGAATCACCTTGATTAAATAAATCATTCAAACGTTTTAAACTTCTTTGTCTGAATTCTTCTTCACTAAATTTTAATAAATCCTCAGTAACTTCGGTTCTAATTGAATCGTTGTTAAAAATTGGCAGTCCAAATTTACCGCTTAAATAGTTGGTAATTGGGGTTTTAGACGAACCTGGAGGACCGGCAAAAGTGACGATGTATTTCATTTTTTCTTGTTCCTTGAGGCAAATTTGGCACCAGTCTTGGCATGAAAATTACGGGAATTAAAAATTGATTGGCGCTGATGTTCAAAGTTTTTAGGGGAGCTAAAGTGTTTGAATTTAGATTTTTCCTCTTCCTCTCCAACTTTCTTTTTACTGGGAGCACGGGTAAGAGATTGACGTCGTTGAGGATGACGAACAAGAGCTTCCTGGTGGCGAGCCTGACCTTCCGGAGTTAAAAAAGGATCTGGTTCAGCATAATCAACAATAATAGCCAAATCACCCAGTTTGTACTGATGCATTTTTTCTTTGGCGGCAATGGCGGAGTCAAGATTGTCGAATTCAATAAAACCGATACCTCGGCTTTTTCCCCAGCGGTTGTGCATTATTTTTAAAGAAACTACTTTACCAAAAGGAACAAAGAGGGAAAGCAGCTCCCCCTCAGTGAAACGAAAAGGTAAAGAGCCTATAAATAGACGTTTGGTGGGCGAACGTTTTTGATCCATATATTAGGTATTATATAATAATCTGATGTTGAAGTACGAAGTTTTAAATTTAGGCGAGTTAAGGACAAATTGTTATTTGCTTTGGGAAGAGGAAAGTCGGGAAACAGCGATTATTGATGCCGCTGATGACGGGGTGGCTATTTCTCAGGAAATTGAAAGATTGGGTTTAAAGCCAAAATATATTTTGGCAACACACGGACATTTTGACCATAATTTAGGAGCTTTGGATTTAAAATTAATTTATCAAATCCCCTACTGTGCCAGTCAAAAAGATTGGTTTCTTTTAGAAAGGCAGCAGGAGACGGCGAAACATTTTTTAAAAATGGAAATAAAAGTGCCAAATTTAAAAAAAATAGATATCAATTTGGATGAAAGAGAAGAAATCGAATTAGGAAAAGAAAAAATTAAAATAATAAAAAGTCCCGGACATAGTCCAGGAGGAATTTGTTTTTTAGCGGGAAAGTGGCTCTTTGACGGAGATATAATTTTTGCCGAAGGGTTGAGGGGCGAGAGTAGTCATAGCTATTCATCAAAAAAAGAATTATTTGAAAGCATAGAAAATATATTAAAATTACCCGAAGATACGGAAATTTTTCCTGGACATGGAGAATCAACTACAATAAGAGAGGCAAAAAGTTTTTTTAGAAAAATTTAGGAATTGCGGACAGAATCAATTGTTTCTTCAAAATTTTGCAGATTATCCTGTTTTAGGCTTTCTAAAAGTTCGACCACGAGATTTTGAAAATACTGTTTTAATTTTGCAGCTTGGTCGGGGTTTAATTTGAATTCGGTGATTAAGTCTTCAATGCTTTGCATAAGAGTATTGTATAATAATGGCGTTAAAAGTACTAATTAATACCCCGTCGGCTAATGGTAGGCCATTACGCTCTGAACGTAAGAATTGTGGTTCGAATCCATGCGGGGTAACCATAAAAACTGATATCTTTTTAGGTAATATTTCCGTTATACTGGATTTATGAAGAGGCTTTTTTGGGGTCTGATACTAATAGCATTATTTTTGGAAATGGCACTATTAAGCAAACCGATGTGGCCAGCATTATTTTCCTATCAAGATAAAATTGATCCGGTAAAAATAAGCGAAGATTATGATCCAGGGGCAGAAATTGCAATTTTTAATAATGAAAGATATCGGGTACCAAAATTTGAAGCAAAAGTTTTAGGAGAGACGACAATTTCACTACCGGACGGAGTACTTCGATGGATCGAAGTTGATCTAAGCAAACAAAGGCTTTATGCTTACGAGAACGGAGACATTATTTATGACTTTTTAATTTCTTCAGGAAGCTGGGATAGAACTCCCAGAGGAACTTTTTATGTATGGACCAAGATTCGGTCACAAAAAATGTCGGGAGGATC
>CAZEXG010000012.1:0-10406 GCA_964516665.1 uncultured Gammaproteobacteria bacterium | reverse complement strand
AGTCCGTTATAATTTATTTTCCATAAACTCACCTTTTGTTCACCTTCACTTAAATCATTACTCAATTTTCCTGCTTGTTCCAAATAATTTTTTGCCAAACTAACAGCCTCTTCTTTTGTCGGCATTTCCGCCGGATTTTGCAATATTTGATCCTGAAGATAGGGGTAACTCATTTTAAAACTGCTTTCCAAAACATTCATCACCAAAGTCCGGTTTCCCACACTGTCATTAAATTGGTATACACCGGTCGACAATTCGGTCGGGTCACCGGTAAAGCCCATTAATACCGCTGTTTTTTTATTTTCTTCCAATGCTCCCAAGGCACTTTTTGATCGGTAAATTACATAGACATTTGCCTGATCTTTAAAGCTGGGAAATTTATCATTTGCCAATTCTGTGGTAAAAGTTTTTTTCTCGAAAGTTTTTTCTGGAAAAACAATCTTGTCTATAATGCCGAATCTTACTGTTGGTGCCACATAAGGCGGATGTGCTGCCCGATAAGCTTTTGCTGCGGCGCTTAAACCCCACCAGGAAAAAGCCATTAGAACCAAGATCAAGCCACCTCTTTTAATAATATTTCGACTGTAATATGCCACTAATGTCAACGAAGCCATTACTCTAATCTTAATGGTAAAATTGGCATATGTCCACTACTATTCGCACCCGTATTGCTCCCTCTCCTACCGGTGAATATCACATCGGTCATTTGCGTACTTGTCTTTACGACTATGCCTTGGCTAAAAAAAATAATGGTCAATTTGTTATTCGTATCGAAGATACCGATCAAAAAAGATTGGTTCCTGGGGCTCAGGAAAGAATTCTTCAGGACATTAAAGATTATGGTTTGAGTTGGGATGAAGGCCCGGATATCGGCGGTCCTTATGGTCCCTACATTCAAACTCAGCGTCTTAATATTTATCAAAAATACATCAAGGAATTACTTGATAAGGGTCTAGCCTATTATTGCTTTTGCACCGAAGAGCGTCTTTCCGAAATGAGACAAGTTCAAAAAGCAGCTCATCAAATTCCCAAATATGACCGTCACTGTCTCCACCTTTCTAAAGAAGAAATTGAAAATAAGCTGAAAAATGGTGAACCTTACGTTATCCGAATGCGTGTCCCCGACAGCCAAGTCATTACTTTTAACGATGCTGTTCGCGGCAAAATTAGTATCAACACCAAGGATATGGATGACCAAGTTTTAATCAAGTCCGATGGTATTCCCACCTATCATTTTGCTGTCGTTATCGACGATCACTTGATGAACATAAGTCACATCTTTCGTGGTGAAGAATGGATTACCTCTACTCCCAAACAAATTTTGCTCTATCAATTTTTTAATTGGGAAATTCCTACTTTTGCCCATCTTACGGTATTAATGGATCCATCAGGTCAAGGTAAAATGAGTAAACGCCGCGGCAGTGTTTCCGCCCGCTCTTTTTTAGACGATGGTTACCTTCCTGAAGCCTTATTAAATTTTTTAATGCTTCTCGGCTGGAATCCGGGTGATAATCGGGAACTTTTCACCCTTGATGAATTTGTTCAGGAATTCAGCTTGGAACGCTTGCATAAAAAATCGCCTCTTTTTGACCGCAAAAAATTAGACTATTTTAATGCCCTTTATATTCGTCAAAAATCTGATGAAGAATTGTTCCCATATTTTAAGAAATTTTTGCCCCAGGCTACTGACGAGCAAATTAAAATCTTAATCCCAGTTCTCAAAGAGCGTTTGGTTAAATTTAGCGATTTACCAGAAACCACCAAATTTTTATTTACCGACATCGACTACCCAGTGGAACTTTTACTAAAAAAAGGGACTGATCCCAAACTCGCCGCCGAGATGCTTTCCCAAAGTATCAAACTGCTCTCAGATTTTACTGATCTTAACCCCAGGATTCTAAATTTAATAAAAGAAAATTCCTGGAACACCGGTGAATTTTTTATGCTTTTTCGGGTAGCCATTTGCGGTTCTGCATTCACTCCTCCTGTTGTTGATTGTCTCCCGGCTCTCGGTCAAGAGGGGGCTATTCGTAAACTAAAATTGGCCCTCGAAAAACTAAAGTAAGTCTTGTTACACTATTTTAGTGATATTTCTAATACTTTATTTTTTCTTGTTTTCTGTATCCATATTTGCCGCACCTACTATTGATATCACTAGTTTTCCCTCGACAGTTATCGTCGGTCAAACTTTTCCTTTAACTTTTTTAGTGGAAAATGCTGCTGTTGGTACCACTTACCATTACAAAGCTGTTGGCGATACTAGCACCGATATTTCCATCTTTCCCGCTTGTGCCTCTAAATATGATGATTGCTTAAACCTAATCATAGGTGAAAATTCTTCTGCCCTGGCCACTGCCACCGCTCAAATTAATACCCTAAATAATGCTAACAATTTAAAAATTAGAATTGCTCAGGCCGATAAACACTCTTCTACGTTTGATTCTTCTTTTATTAACATTATTTCTCTCTTACCATTATTTACCCCCACTCCTTTAGCTACGCCCTTTTTAAATCCACTAATTATCACCGAAATTATGGCCAATCCTGAAAGTGACCAAAATGAATGGATCGAAATTTTTAATCCTTCTTCTACTCCTGTCCCTCTTAATGGTCTTTGTTTCTCTGACGCTTCTTCTCATTCCCGTTGTATTTCAGACAGCATAATTCTTGACCCTTCCTCTTACTATTCTCTTCAATTTTCCTCCGGTTTTTTAAACAATGATGGTGATACTGTTACTTTTTCCGACAAATCAGTTATTTATCCTAAATCTCCAAAAAATTTATCTTATTCTCTCCAAGCAAATAATAGCTGGTGTTTCGCTGATAGCAGTCAAAACTCGTCGAATCACGATTGCGCCTCTCTTTCTTCCTTCTCTGACAATGACCTTTCTCCGCCTTTAATAAATTTACAATTTTCTCCCGATTCTCTCAGACCCGGAGATGACTTTACCCTCCTCTTTTCTTTAAAATCCCCTGATTCTTATTCTCTGCGTTTAATTTCTCCTTTTGGCAGCCAATATTTTCCTTTTGCCGATTTTAAAAACGATTATTCCTGGTTAAATATGCCTTTAAGTATCCCCAAAAAACTTCCCCCTGGATCTTATCCCTTATCTTTTCATCTAAAAAAAGCCGGATCTTCACATCTTTTTGATATTCAAACTGGCACTCTTAATGTTCTTCCTCCTTCTCCAACCACTTTTCCTAAAGTTTTAGGCCTTAGTCGGACTTTTTCTTCTTCGCCCATCACTCCCACCCCTCTTTTCCGACATCAATCAGATTTTTCTTCTCTTAATTCAGTTCTTCCTGATACTTCCTTTTTCTCCTGGCCATTTCTTTTCCTGGGTAGTATCCTTTTCCTATCACCCATTCTATTTCCAAAACTCTACTCCGCTTGATTCCGGCTCTTCTCTGGATGTCTATTATCTTCTATTTTTCCACCCGTCAAACGGCCGGTGTAATTCCTGAAACGGTCCCTCATTTTATTTTCTTTAAAAGCCTCCATTTAGCTGAATATGCCTTTTTAGCTATTCTGATTTATTTTGCCTTTCCTAAGGAAAAAATTGCAATTATCCTCGCTTATCTTTATGCTCTTAGTGATGAAATTCATCAAACTTTTGTTCCCGGACGCAGCGGCCTTTTCCGCGATACTTTGATCGATCTTATTGGTATTTATTTGGGTATCTTACTTTTAAGATATCTAAAAAAGATGAAAATTTCCAAGCTTTTTAATTAAAGCTTGTCACCCCAGCAATGTTGTATTAATATTAACTTGTTATAAGTTATATTTTTCACATATTTTAAGGGGGGTGAATTATTAATGAAACGTTTGATTTTTAGTGTTTTGGCCATTCTTTTAGCTGTTGGTACTGTTTCCGCTTCCGCCTACGCACTCTTTAGTGACACTGTTAATGTTGCCGGAGTTAGTATTAGTTCCGGTAATGCCGATCTTGAGGTCACTGATGTTGGTACTGACATTCCGGTTTCCTGGATTTCTTTTGCCGGAGCTCTTTCCCAAAAACTAGGCAATCTCTATCCTGGTCAAATAGATGGTACTTGGATGAATTTTACTAACAAAAGTAAATCTGATATTGATTTAAATCTAAGCGCTCAGCTAACCTCAGTCAGTGGTGATTGGTCCTCTTTGTACAACAAAATTCAATTTGCTATTGTTGACAAAACTCACACTGTTAATACCAATCCTCCCGATGATTCTGAGTGGCACGATCTAAATTGGTGGCGGGATGCACCTAGAAGCTTCGGAGCTACTTTAGATGGGACAGAAGAATATCGTTTGTTTATCAGAGTTAAGCAAGGAGCTGGCAACGAAATTGCTGGCAAATCCCTGTCTAATTTAACTTTGACCTTCACTGGTACTCAAAAATCCCCCTAACTAAGCTTCTATTGATCACCGGAATTTTCCGGTGATTAATTAGGTGCTTAATAAAAAAATAATCTTACTACTAAAACTTATTGAATCTTTTTTAACACTGGCTCTTTTTGTGCTTCTCCTTATAGTAATTTCTCCAGTCTTACCCTTTAAAAACATTCCCAGAACATATACTGTTGTTTCTGCCTCTATGGAGCCTGCCATCAAGACCGGCTCTGTCGCCATTACCAAGCCAATAGATCCAAAATTACTTAAAGTCGGAGACATCGTGGCTTTTACTTCACCCTACAATCCCAAAGATACCATTCTTCACCGAATTGAATCCATTAAATCCACTGATCCGCTTCGTTTTTCCACTAAAGGCGACAATAATAATGACCCTGATCAATGGGATCTCCCCGAAGCTGGGATTAAAGGGCGATATCTTTTTTCCATTCCTTTCCTTGGTATTGTCAGTGCTTTCATCAGAAAACCACTTGGTTTTTCTCTGCTTATTGGTCTTCCGGCTTTATTTTTTGTTATCTCTCAATTATTTAATATCAAAAAAATTATTTCCGAGGAAATAGAAAAGGGTGTTGCCGCCAAACTTAAGGAAAAATCAACTCTTAACAAAATAATATTATTTGCTCTTTTTGCTAATACTTTAATTGCTCTAAATTTCACTAAAGTTATTTTTGCTCTTTACCAGGACAGTGTCTCAATTTCGAACTTTTCTCTTTCAGTTGAAAGTCTCGATCTTGAATTAAGTTCCTCAATTACCACTTTTCCGGAATTTCCTTTAATCAATCTTTGTTATTTTGATATCGGCGCCAGTGCCAACCCTGGAGCTGCCTCGATTAAACTATATTATTCTTTCAATTTTGGACCCTGGGAGGAATATCCGGAAACTATTACTGGTGATAATGGCACTTTTCATTTTCAAACCCCAAACGGCGACGGTCTATATGATTTTACCACTCTGGCCTTTGATCAAAACAATCAAGCAGAAGATAAGATTTTTTCCTATTTTACCAATCAACTTAAAATTGATACCCAGCCACCCACCACCAATATTAATTCTAAATCTTTATCTACTCCCTCATATTCCGGCCAAAACTATCTTAGTGGTGGTGATTTCGAAAAAGGTATGGCCGATTGGAAAATAGATTCCTCGATCGGTGATCATCACATTTTTGAAGACGAAAATCAAAACCATCTTTTTATTCTTGGCTCCAATAGCAAATCAATCAATGGCACTGATGCTTTATATCAAAATTTTTCTCTCCCGGCTTCAGCCTCTGCCACCCTCAATTTTTCTTACCGTTTATTTAGTCAAGACACCAGCGAATATGATCATTTCAATGTCGACCTTTTTGATGCCTCAGGTAATCAATTAATTGAAACTGTCCTTAGCGTTGGTAATTTATCAACCGATTTTACCAGTGACACCGGCTGGCGCAGCGTCAGTCGGTCACTGGCTCATTTGGTCAACCAAAATCTTCGTTTACGTTTTTCTCTAACCGATACTGGCCTGGGAGACGATTTTAATTCTTGGTTGTTTTTGGATGATGTTAAAGTTTCTACTCTTGATACCCGAGTGGGGGAAACTAGCACTGTTGATTTCCTTGCCTCCGATCTTTCCTCTCAGGTTGCCGAAACTACTCCTCCTACAAATCTGATAATTGGCGAAAATGATTTAACTTTTACTACCACTGATTCTGCCTATAATTCAGATAATAATCACCATCAAAACATTACAGTTCTGCCGCCTCTGGTTCTTAATAAATTATTTTTTCATACCAGTGACAATCAAATTGAAATTTATAATAATAGTTCCGAAGCGATTTTATTAAGTAAATATCAAATTATTGAAACCCGAAACAATTCTACAAAAAATTTCAATACCTCAAGTCCTATTTATCTCAATCCTCACTCAGGTTACACTTTCAGTTTTCCTTTATATAGTCGTGGTCCAGACACTGTTCAATTAAAAATTGGCGACTCAATTATTGATTCCATCACTTATCAACCCAAATCAGATGGTGCTTATTATGACGGTGAATACTGGTTTCGTTCCCCTAGTGGTCTCGGCCCCTGGACAAGCAGTGTTTCACCTCTAAGTGCTCTTTTAACCCGTCTTTCAAGCAATAAATTAACCTTATCGGTTAGCTATATTCCCCAAAACTTTGGTTCAAACCCAACTGATTTCCTAGAATACGAAATCTTATATAGCGATAGTGCCGGTCCCCAACAAATTATTGGCCGGATTTCTCCTCAAAGTGTGGACCAGAATTTATCTCAACGCGATTTTTATCTTGGCACCTGCAGTAGTGGCTCTTGTCTGCCTAGTTCCGGACTCGGCAGCAGTTTTACCTTAAAAATTAACGGGCGCATTAATAATCAACTTATTAGCCCCTCCACCCGAACTTTTAATTTACCTCTATGATTATTATTTTATTAACTCTTTTATTTCTTATTCCCCGACCTGTTCTTGCTGGTAATGATTTAACTATTAATTGCCATTCATCTGCTTGCAGTAAATCATCAGATTTACCTTTATTTAAGGAAATAAATATTTATCCTGGTTTTAATCTCTCTCAAAAAATAACTGTCGTTAATCAACGCTCCGAGTCCTGTTCTTTGCGTTTCAATCACGTAAATTCTAATAATTCTCTGCTTTCCGACGCCATTAATCTTTCCCTTAGTTCCGACAATCAAGTTTGGTACGCCGGTACTATTAATACTCTCTTTAATCAGTCAGATCATCTTTTAGGCGATATTCCTTCAAACTCCAGTCGTGAATATCTTTGGACTGTCTTCCTCGATCAAAGCCTCGACAACCAATATCAAAATTTATCAACCTCATTTGATTTAAATCTAAATTTCACTTGTGCTGATTCCCAAACTTCAACCTGTACTGATCCAATCCCAACTAAAACTCCGACAAATTTTGTCGCTATTCCTGGACAAAATTCAGTTACACTTAGTTGGTCTGAACCCGACGATAATTTTACTTATCACCTTATCGCCTACGGCACTGATCCGGAGAATTTTCTTTATGGCAATCCTAATATTGGCGGTAAAAATACCACTTCATACACCATCAACTCTCTCTCCGCCGGGACCACTTATTATTTTAAAATCCGTACCGGCAATGGCTGTGCTCCCGGTTCTTTTTCTTCTATCGTTTCCGCGACACCTTTAGGTTCAGTTTTGGCCACAAGTTCACCTCCACCTGGTTTCCAACCGGAAGTTTTAGGTGTTCAGGACACTGGTGCCACCACAGGTAGTGTTGCTGGTCTTTCCTGCAGCAAAATCATTCCTTTCGCCTTCCTTCTGGCTTTGATAGTAAATTTAATTCTCCATCCTTATCCCTTAATGATCTTGGCTATTTCTCTTTTAGCTTTTTCCTTTGATTACTATTTATCACAACTCTCTTGTCAGAAATTCCCATTTTATCTCGGTTCCATTCTTTCTCTTCTTCTGCCACTTATTTTCTCTTTTCAAAAGAAGCGTAAAAAGTTATACTGAATTGTGGCCAAATTCCTTTCTTTACTTTTTATTCCTCAGGAAAAAAATAATCACCGGGCCATTTTATTGCAGCCTGCCTTTTTGGGTATTTTTATTGCCATATATTTGCTTAACCAGTCGCTCATTCGTTCCTTAACTGTCCTTAAGCCCGGAATTTTAGGCTATTCCTCTGAAATTACTGCTCAAAAGGTTCTCGCTCAAACTAACGCTGAGAGGGAAAAATTGGGCTTACCTCTTCTTAAATACAACGCCACTTTATCCCAATCAGCTACCGCCAAAGCCGAGGATATGTTTGCCAATAACTACTGGGCTCATAATTCTCCTCAAGGTAAAACCCCCTGGGATTTCTTCAGGGCTTTCAACTACAAGTATTCAGTAGCCGGGGAAAATTTAGCTCGGGATTTTTACGACACTGATTCTTTACTTAAGGCCTGGATGAATTCACCTACACACCGGGATAATATTGTTAATGATAAATATCAGGAAATCGGTATTGGTGTAGTTAATGGTCTTTTAAATGGTGTCAAAACTACCCTGGTGGTTCAGCACTTTGCCGCTCCTCTCCAGGCAGCTTCCTCTTCTCCCGAAAATAACGAGCTTCCTTCATCCGAGGAAGTAATTTCCCCGCTTGAATCACCACAGCTTGCCCAATCCCTTGGTGTCATCTCTCCTTCAACCCCTGTAATAAATCCTTTATTGATCAGTCGGGTTGTCGGCATTCTGATCTTTACTTTAATCATGTTGGTTTTAGTTATCGATTCATATATCACTCTTAAAAACCACACTCACCGTCTTACGGGTTCTTCCGCCAGTCATATTGGCTTTCTCTTGATCATTATTATGTTATTAGTTTTTGGTCGTCAGGGTACCATCTTTTAAGCTATGGTTATTTTCAACGAAATAAAAAAAAATCCGATTAATTACCTCATCTTAGGTTTAATTTTTATTATTGCTCTAGTTCTCTTTTTTTACTTTCGCCAAAATTTTGACACCCACGATCAACGCCGCCTCGTTTACTTAACTGCTGCCCTCTACCTTTTTTGGAGCCTCTATCATCATTACCGCCGCGGTGATTTACAGTTCTCAATTATTCTGGAATATTTACTTTTAGCCTTTTTTGCCGTTATCGTTGCTCTCACTACTTTGCTTTGATTCCTGCCATTCCTTAATTTTTTTCGGATCACCGGATAATAAGACCTCTGGTACTTTTTGATTTAAATATTCTGCCGGCCTGGTATATTGAGGAAATTCGATTTTTCTCTCGGCACCGGAAAAACTTTCTACTTTACTCGATTCATCTTTCCCCAACACTCCCGGTAATAGTCGGGAAATACTGTCAATCATCACCATCGCCGGAATTTCTCCGCCGCTCAACACATAATCACCAATAGAAATTTCTTCGTCTACCAGTCCCGACACTCTCTCATCAAAACCTTCATAATGTCCACAAATTATAATAATATTTTTTTCTTTTACCAATCTTTCGGCATCTTTTTGTTCAAATCTTTTTCCTCTGGCTGAAGTCAAGATTACATGCGCCCCTTTTTCTTTTATTTCCTTCAGGGCCTTATCGATCACATCAACCCGGATAAGCATTCCCACATCACCTCCGTAAGGTCTATCGTCCACTGATCCGTAGCTATTCCAGGACCACTGTCTCATTTGGTGATATTTAATTTCCACCAAAGCTTTTTCTTTCGCTCTACCAATAATACTTTTATCAAAGACCCCCTCAAACATTTCGGGAAATAGGGTAATAACATCAAATTTCATAATCAATTTTACCATTGTGCTAATATAAATCTATGGCCACACCTAACCAACACCGCGAAACTGCCGTTTTAGTTATCCCAACCTACAATGAAGCTGACAATATCGGCAAAATGATCGACTACCTCAATACCAAAACTTTTCCTTCATTACCCAAAAAATGGGATATGAAAATTTTAGTCGTTGATGGCAACTCTCCTGATGGTACCGGAAAAATCGTTGAAGACAAATCAAAAAAATTTCCTAACACTTTTTTATATAAAGAAACCAGCAAAGACGGTTTAGGAGCTGCTTATCTTAAAGGCTTTAAATATTCCATGGAAAAATTAAAGGCGGATTACGTTTTTGAATTTGATGCCGACTTTCAACATCCTCCGGAAACAATCCCTAGCATGCTAGAAGCCATGGATGAGGGTTACGATTACGTTATCGGCTCTCGCAAAATTAAAGGTGGCGCCGAGCCTCAGGGTCGTGATTTTATACGAATGATGATGACCGAAGTCGGTGGTTTTGCCGCTCGTTTTATCCTTTTCTTCCCCTTCAAACATTTTTGGGATGTCACTGATCCTACTACCGGTCTAAAAGTTACTCGGGTCAAAGGCTTCGTCGATCATCTTGATATGAGCTTTGACCATCTTCACAGTAAAAAATTTGGTTACAAAGTCCAGCTTTTATCCGAAACTTTAGCTATGGGGGCTAAATTTAAAGAAGTTCCTCTAAAATTTGCCAACCGCGAAGC
>CAZEXG010000011.1:0-11642 GCA_964516665.1 uncultured Gammaproteobacteria bacterium | reverse complement strand
TGGGCAATAAATTTTTAACCAATATTCGCGACTGTGATGCTATCTGTCATGTTGTTCGCCACTTTTCCGACCCAAGCATCATCAAAGAGGGGAGTGTCGATCCCCAAGGCGACTTTGAAGTTATTTGCGCCGAATTAATTATCAAAGATTTAGACAGCATCGATAAATATCTTGATGGCAACAAAAATAATGCTGCTGAATTAAAAAGTAAAAAATATGCCTTAGCCAAAAAACTAAAAACTACCTTAGAACAGGGAAAACTTGCTATTAATCTCGACCTTGATGATGACGAAAAAATTTTACTTAAAGAGTTTTTTCTCTTAACTGCCAAGCCCTATTTTATTGTGGCCAATGTTGATGAATCCACTTATACTGATGTCCAAAATTTTAAAACCAATTTGGAAAATGTCATTCCAGTTTGTGCCAAAACTGAATTTGAATTATCAGAGTTATCAGGTGAAGACCGCCAAAATTATTTAAAAGAGTTGGGTATGGAAAAATCAGGTTTAGAAAGAGTAATTCAAAAAGCTTACGATACCCTAGGTTTACAATCTTTTTATACTGCCGGCATTAAGGAAGCCCGTGCCTGGACTATCAAGCAGGGGAGCACTGCCCCCGAGGCCGCCGGGGCTATTCACACTGATTTTCAGCGAGGTTTCATTATGGCCGAAATAGTTTCTTATACCGATTTTGTCGCCAATGATGGTTGGGAAAATTGTAAAGCCAAGGGTCTTCTTCGCCACGAAGGCAAAAGCTATTTTATGCACCCAGACGATATTGTTGAATTTAGGTTTAATGTTTAGAATAAGGTATGATTCTTAGATTTGAGCGCCAAAACTTTTCTGATACTACTACCATCGGGCCCGACCTAATTAAGGGTACCGAAATACCCGCTGAATGTCCTGGTCCCCGGATTGTCCCCGCTAGTTATCTTTCAGCCAAAAATACAGTTTCGGTTTTTGATGTTATTTGTCATCCGAATGGTGCTTGTGCCCAATCTAATTGCCCTTTCCGTCGGATAGTTGCTCTAGATGCCCAATAAAATCCTTATCATTTCTGGTCCCACTGCTACTGGTAAAACCGATTTAGCCGTTAAATTGGCTAAAAAATACAACGGAGAATTAATTTCGGCCGATTCCAGGCAAATTTATCGGGGCATGGATATTGGTACCGGTAAAGATCAGCCCCAAGGTCTCAATCTTCACTTGCTTGATTTAATCAATCCCGACGAAAGTTTTTCTGTCGCCCAGTTCCAATCTCTCGCTCTCCAAAAAATTTCCGATATCCAATCTAAAGGCAAATTACCCATCATTGTTGGTGGTACCGGCCTTTATCTTGAATCCATTATTAATCCCGACAAATCTACCTATTCCATCAAACCAAACAACTTTCTTCGCTTTTTTCTAAATAGATTATCCACTCCACTTTTACAAAAAATCTACCAATTTTTAGATCAAAAATCTTTTGATTCTCTTAATAATTCCGAGCGTCACAATCCTCACCGTTTGATCAGAAAAATTGAAATTAAATTAAGCAACAGAAACGCGTCTAATCGCGCCTCTACCAATAAAAACAATTTTAATATCTTACATCTATCTTTAACCGCCCCCAATGATTTTTTGTATCAACGCATCGACACTCGTGTTGATAAACGCCTTAAATTAGGTCTTTTAAACGAAATAAAAAAAATATTAAAAAAATATTCTTGGTCTGATCCGGGTTTAAACACCTTGGCTTACAAAGAATTTAAAGATTATTTTTTGGGCAATTCCACTTTGACCCAAACCCAAAAAAAATGGGCTTTCGATGAACATGCCTATGCCCGTCGTCAGAAAACCTGGTTTAAAAAGCAAAAAAATCTTCAATTTATTGATATCACCGACCCAAATTTTCCCAAGACTGCCTTTGAACTTTTCCAAAAATGGTACAATTTGTCATGAAACCACAAAAAGTCGAGATTTCCTACAAGACGATTATTTTTGCTGTTCTCTTTATCTTATTCCTTTTCGCCCTTTGGCAGGTTCGTGGTCTAATTCTTACTCTTCTACTTTGTTTTATTTTTATGGAAGGTTTAAATCCGGCTGTAAACTGGCTCCAAAAATTTAAAATTCCCCGTGTTGTGTCTATCCTTGTTGTTTATGCCATTATTATTGCTGCTATTTCTTTTTCCATTGCTGGTCTTGTCCCGGCTCTAGTTGAACAGTTAACTAATTTGGCTGCCGCCCTACCAAACGCAATCAAAAATATTAATCTTTGGGGCTTGAGTGCCGTTGATCTTTCCTCTCAACTTAAAATTTTGGAAAATATTCCTGGTAGTATTGCCAACACCGCCTTTTCTATTTTTTCCAATGCCATCTCTGTTTTTGTCTTTTTTGTCATTACTTTTTATCTACTTTTAGAGAGGAAAAATTTTGAACACTATCTTAGCGAGGCAGTTGGCAGTAAAAATCGTCCCAAAGCCTTAAAAGTTTTTGCCTTTTTAGAAAAACGACTTGGATCTTGGGTTAGTGCTGAATTTTTATTAATGCTAATTATTGGCCTTTTGTCTTATATTGGTTATTTAATTATCGGTTTGGATTATGCCCTACCTTTGGCTATTATTGCCGGTCTACTTGAATTAGTTCCCAACATTGGACCTACCATTGCTTCTCTTGTTGCTGGTATTTTTGGCTTAACCATCTCCCCCCTAACCGCTGTTTTAGCTGTCATCTGGGGAATTGTTGTTCAGCAACTGGAAAACAATTTTATTGTTCCTAAAATAATGAAAGAAACCGTGGGTATTAATCCTTTAGTTACCATTATTTTAATTACTGCTGGGGCTAAGCTTGGTGGTATTGCCGGTGCAGTTATTGCTGTCCCGCTCTATATTATGATCGATACTGTCTTTAAAACTTTATCCGAAGCAAAAGAATAATACTTCAAAGAGATTGTTAAGCCGGATTTTGTTTATGGGCTATCAATCTGTTCTCTCTACCTGAGACTCTCAAAAGCTAGATCTTAACGTCTCAATTTGAGATTTCCGCGGGAAGGATGCTCGTTTCATATTTCTCGTCTCTGTAGCCTTGCCTGAAGCTTACGCCCCATCTTACCTTTTTAGATTCCCTGCTTTTTGCGGTCCGGACTTTCCTGTCCGGTTGACACCGGACTCAGCCCTTCAATCTCTTTGAAGTAGCATATTTTAACATTTATCCCTATTTGGCAAAAAAATCCCTCCAAGTTTTACCTTGAAGGGATCTTAGTTCTGCTTTTTAAATTACAGCAAAGCAGCGTCTGCAGCGGACAAAATTTTGAACATTTTTACTCCGGTTTCTGGATCAACAGCTTCGGCTGCTGGTCTACCGTTTTTCAACATTACCTTTTTCACTTTAGATACATCTACTTCTACGCTTTTTCTTGACTTAACAGAATAAAATTTAATGGTTGCCATTAAATAGTTCACCTCCTTAATTTAATTTAAAGCTAACTCACTTCCAAACATAATACAAAGCAATTAGGATTGCAATAGCCCCTAGGCTTAAAAGTAGGCTTTTTATCAAATCTTTACGTGTATATTTAAAGTCATTTACTATCTCTTTGCTTTTCATCAACATCAGTATATCACGCACAAATTTTGCTAAAATTAGCATGCATGAATCCTTTGATTTATCTTTTGGTTTTTTTAAATACCTTGGGAATCATCTATATTCTCTTTTTAATTTCCCGTAAATATAGGAATTTCTCTGAACCCAACCCTCTAAGCACTCTTTCTTCTGGATCTATTGAAAAAATTAAGCTGCTCCGTTTTAATCCTTTTGACGGTGTCGGTGGCGATCAAAGCTTCATTTTGGTTCTTCTCGACCACTCAAACTCTGGGGTTTTGCTTACTTCTCTCCACCACCGTTCTTTCACTCGGATTTACGCCAAACCGATCAAAAATGGGGAAGGTGATAATATTACTTTGTCAAAAGAAGAAAAATCGGCTATATTAAAAGCTATTAACCATTAATATTTTATGAACCCCAAACTTCGTCACCTCATCACTTATCTGTCAATTTTTATTATTACCACCTTTTCCTCCTATTGGCTTTTTGCTAAATTAATTCCTTCAAACGCTTCCGAGGAAATTGGTTCTGCTACTCCCACTACTCTTCCGGAAAAAACCACAGGTTCTTTAAGTTTCCAGGGGCCAAAAACTGAAATTTGTCCTATTAATGGTGAAAAATTTACTGTTGAAGAAAAAAATATTTGGAGTCAGCGTCGTCCTTTAACCGTCATGATTGAAAATCATGCTGATTCCCGACCTCAATCTGGTTTAATGAACGCCGATGTAGTTTACGAAGCTGTCGCTGAAGGTGGTATTACCCGTTTTATGGGTGTTTTTTATTGTAATGCTGTCAAAGGATCAGCGAATAAATATGATGTCGGTCCGGTTCGTTCTGCCCGAACTTATTTTCTTGATTTAGCTTCAGAATATTCCGATTATCCTCTTTACGCTCATGTTGGTGGTGCTAATTGTTCCGCGGCTGTTAGCGGTGGTCCCTGTACTACCAACAAAAAAGCCCAAGCAATTGAACAAATTGCTCAATATGGCTGGAACAACAAAGGTACCTGGGGCGACCTTTCCCAGTTCTCCCTCTCTTACAAGGCTTGTCGCCGAGAACCCGATCGAACTGGCGACACCAGGGCCACTGAACACACCATGTATTGTTCCACTACCGAATTATGGAATGTGGCCGCCAGCCGTGGTTTAACTAACCTTACAGAGGCTAAAAACACTTCCTGGGACAAAAATTACCGCCCCTGGTCTTTTAAACAAGCCGACCAAGCCGCTACTTCAGCTTCCACTGTCAGCTTCGATTTTTGGGGCGATAAAGCTTACGCTGTCTCTTGGAAATATGATCCCAGCACCAACCGTTATCTCCGTTACAATGGCAACTCTGCTCATATTGATTTCAATAGCAACGAAACTATCAGTACTAAAAATTTGATAATTCAATTCGCCAAAGAAAGTCGTTCTATCGATGAACATCTTCACAACCTTTATGCCGTCATTGGCACTGGCGATGCTATCCTTTTCCAAAACGGCCAAAAACAGGAAATAACCTGGAGTAAAACCGCCCGACAAGGTAGGACTATTTTCAAAGATAAATCAGGTAAAGAAGTTAATTTTGTCCCCGGCCAAATTTGGATCGAAATCCTACCTGTTGGCAATAAAATCAATTATGAAGGTTGAGACTTCTCTTAATGCGGTTTTGACATCCAAAACGAGATGTAAACTAATTTGCCTTATTTTCGGCAATCCACATGAACTTTTTTATGTTCGTCAGTTAGTTCGTCTCAGTAGTGAAGAAATTAATTCTGTTCGTCGTGAATTAAATAATCTTCAAAAAATTAATCTCTTACTTTCCGAACGTCGGGCTAATCGTCTTTATTATTCCGCCAATCCGCGCCACCACCTTTTTAACAGTCTTCTTTTACTGGCTTACCGAAATTCTGATTTAGCCCAAAAACTCGATAAAGCTAAATTATTTTTAGCCTCTTTTGCTTTTCTTCTTTGGCAAAGACCTCGTCCTGATTCTATTGATCTGATTATCGTTGGTGAACTTCCCCTTCGTGAAGTTGAGAACGCTATTGCTAGCGAGGAAAAACGTCGTGGTGTGGAAATCAACTATATGGTCATGGATCAGGAGGAACTCAAACTTCGTCAAAACAAACGCGACCCTTTTATTGTCGATTTTTTTCTCTCTTCACCTCTTGTTATAATTGGCAACCCCACCCTTTTAGAAAATAAATGATCAAAACCAGGAAAGTTATCAAAACCGGCAACAGTCTTGCCCTAACTTTACCCAACACTATTATTAAATCCTTTGATATTAAAGAAGGGGATTTAGCCCAATATAAGGTCAAACATTCTAAAACATCCATTACTTACATTTTCACTGGTCATCCTCGCCAACTTTCTTTGAGCTATGTCAAAAAATAATTCCCGCACTTTGACTACCTTTTGGGGTATTCTGGCCGTTACCTTTGTCTGTCTGATCATTAACTTACCTCCTCAATTTAATCTTTTCGGTCGTACTTTTTATCGGCCTTCATTTAACTTATCTCTTGGACCGCTAAACTTTAAACCAAATTTAGATTTACGTTACGGTTTAGATTTGGCCGGTGGTGCCTCCCTTACTTACGAAATCGATACCTCCAATACAAAAAAAGAAGATTTAACTCAAGCCTTAGAATCACTCAAGACCAATATTGAAAAAAGAGTAAACCTTTTTGGTGTTTCTGAAACTAATGTCCAACTTTCTCATCAAGGGGAATCTTATCGTCTCAATGTAGACTTACCCGGTGTTACCGATATTAATGAAGCCATTTCCCTTATTGGTCAAACTGCTCGTTTAAGTTTTATGGGTCTCATTGATTTACCTCCGGAAGCTACCGCCACCGCTACTTTTAACGATGTTTTGAAAGATACCGGTATTAATGGTTCTCATTTAACTCTCGCCGCTCCTCAACCTAATCCCAACACTGGCGAAATGGAAGTTGCTCTGGAATTCAACGAAGAGGGGACTAAACTTTTTGAAAAAGCCACCACTGAATTTTTAAATAAAAGATTAGCCATCATCTTAGATGATCAGATAGTTACTGCTCCTCAGGTCAGTGTTACCATTCCCGATGGTAAGGCAGTTATCAATGGAAATTTCGATATTAAAAGTGCCAAAGCTCTTTCGGCTCAATTAAACGCCGGTGCTCTACCTTTGTCTATCAAATTAATTCAACAATCCCAAGTTGGTGCCACTCTTGGTCAGGATTCAATTAGCAAAGGCATCAAGGCTGGCCTGGTTGGTCTCGCTTTGGTTTTTATTTTTATGATTGGTAACTACGGTTTCCTTGGTTTGATTGCTGATTTTGGTTTAATTATCTATGCCCTGATTACCTTAACTCTTTACCGTTTGATTCCGGTAACTCTTACTTTTCCCGGTATTGTCGGATTTATTTTATCGGTCGGTATGGCCGTAGACAGTAATATTTTGATTTTTGAAAGAATGAAAGAAGAAGTTCGCCGTGGTCTATCCTGGAACAATGCCATGGAAATAAGTTTTGGTCGGGCTTGGGATTCTATTAAAGACGCCAACACCTGTACTATTATTACCGGTTTAATTTTATTCAATCCTTTCAATTGGCCATTCCTTAATAGCTCCGGTATGGTTCGTGGTTTCGCTGTTACCTTACTTTTGGGTGTTGTCTTAGGTATTTTCACTGGTGTTTTTGTCACCCGCAACCTGTTAAGAGTTTTAGCTAAAAAACGAGTATGAACATCATGAAATTTCGTCCTTTATTTTTTATTATTTCCACTTTTTTACTTTTTGCCTCAATTTTTTCCATTATTAAATGGGGCTTTGTCCCTTCGGTTGATTTTTCCGGCGGTTCTGTCTGGGAAATCTCTTTACCTTCCCGCCCTCAGGAATCTTCAATTCAAAATATTTTTACTACCGAAAAAATAAAACTAAACACTGTTTCTTTTAGTGAAGATAAATATATCCTAAAATTCGAGAATATTTCCTCTGATCAAAAAAGTAACCTCGATCAGGCCATGAAAACTCTGGATCAAAATTTCACTGATCTTAAATTTACCACTCTTGGTCCAATTCTGGGAAAAGAACTTCTCAAGAAAACAGTCTATGCTGTCATTCTCTCGGCTCTTTCCTTGTTGATTTTTATTGGTACCCGTTTTAAAGATCTTAGTTTTGGTGCTTCGGCAGTTTTGGCCATGCTTCACGATTCTATTATTTTAATCGGCTCTTTTTCCTTTTTAGGTCACTTTTTTGGAGCGGAAATGGATGCTCTATTTGTAACCGCCCTTTTAACCACTCTCTCAGAATCAGTTCACGACACCGTGGTTACTTTTGACCGTATCCGGGAATTAAAACTTACCAGCTATCAGCTCGACTGGGTTAATTTATCTAATCGTGCTGTCTCCGAGGTCATTGTCCGCTCTTTCAATAATTCTATGACCATTGTTTTCATGTTGCTGGCTCTGGTTGTTCTCGGTGGTGTCAGTACTCTTTGGTTTGCCGCCGCTCTTCTCATTGGTGTTGTTTGTGGTACCTATTCCTCGGTCGGCGTTGCTATCCCTCTCATGCTTCTGACTAAAAAGAAAAAACAAAGATGAAAGAAACATCACAAAATTTTACCATTGTTGACGGTAAAATTATTTTCAATGGACAAGTTTTACCTCCTCGCGAGGGAATAATACCTCGTCCAAAACATCCGGAAAAAAACAAAACTGAAACTACTCATCGTCCCAAAAGAAAACCATCTCCTCGGCGTCTTCCTTTTATTGAAAGTCCTTAATTTTTTCCAATAAAATCTCTCTCTGATTTAACTCTGGATTTTCCTCAACTTCGGCAAATAGTTTTTCCAAAATTTCCCCTACCTGACGGCTTGGTTTTATTTTCAAAATCTCCATCACATCGTGGCCATCAACCTTTAGATCTTTAATACTAAAAGGTTGTTTTTGCACTTCCACCAATCTTTTTTTAAATAATTCCCATCTCCAACTGCTTTCTTTAGCTCCTGAGCCCAATCTGTCACTTCTTCTCAAAGCGATCATTTCATCTAAATATTCCGGTGTCACTTTACGTATAAAACGTTTTACCGCCTTATCGGTCTGCATTTCATCGGTAGTAAACATGTGCCATCTCACTAAAATAAAAAGTTGTTCTAATTCTTTATTAGACAACCTTAACCTTTTTCCTATCTTCACTGCCATCCGTGAACCAATAATTTCATGATTATAAAAAGTTCTCTCCCCGTCGATTACCTTCATTGTTGCTGGTTTTCCAATATCGTGAAGTAAAGTTGCCAAAAGAGTTACCGGATCATCACTTTGGCAGTTATTTAAAGCTTCAATCTCGTGATCCCAGACATCGTAAATATGATGTCCTTTTTGTCCCATGCCCACCCCCGGCAATAGTTCTGGTATGATTTCTGCCAATAAACCAGAGTTTTTTAATAATCTAATTCCGTCACCGGCTTTTTTACATTGCAATATTTTAAATAATTCATCTCTGATCCTTTCCCCGGCAATTTTGTTGATCAATTTTGCATTTTTTTGAATAGATTCAAAAGTTTTTTCTTCAATTAAAAAACCAATTTGAGCGGCAATCCTGATGGCTCTCATCATCCGCAAAGCATCTTCTTGAAATCTTTTGTCAGGATCACCCACACAGCGGATCAAACGGTTGTTTAAATCTTCCATTCCTTGATGGTAGTCAATAATTTGACCATCAATTTCCATGGCTATAGCATTAATCGTAAAATCACGACGTTCTACATCTTCTTCTAAACTCTTTCCCCATTTCACCTCGTCAGGATGTCTTTGGTCACTGTAACCTCTCTCAGTTCTATAGGTAGTTACCTCAAAAATTTCTTTATCCTTAAGTACGATACTGAAAGTTCCAAAATTATTTTCATAAAAAGAATTTCTGGGAAATATTGTCTTCATTTCTTCCGGTGTAAAGTTTGTCGCAAAATCCCAATCTCCCACCTCTCTCTTTAATAACCAGTCTCTGACAGCTCCGCCGACCACAAAAATCTCCCCGCCTTTATCCAAGAACTTTTGCATAACCTTTTTAACTTTTTCCGGCAACTGCCTTTTTTTCATTTCCTAATTTTACCTTAATTATTAGATAATTTTATCCACCGAAAACCCCTCCATTTCGGAGGGGTTTTGAAATTTCAGTTAAAAAATAACTTTAGTTTCTATCGGGACGAGGTAAAGCCTCTTTTACGGCGATATTTCTACCACCTTGCTCGCTACCATCCAAAGATAGAGCGGCTTGGGCTTGTTCTTCAGTTTCGAATTCTACAAAACCGAAACCTTTGCTCCGGTGAGAGAATTTGTCGAAAACAATATTTGCCGAAATGACGGTACCGAAAGCCGCGAAAATCGCGTTCAGTTGGTCATCGGTCATGGAGTAGGATAAGTTTCCTACAAAAAGCTTTTTAGCCATTTTTTTTGAATCTCTTACGATTCATGAACCTTATTAATAACCTGACCGGAATTTAGGTAAAACTTTCCGATCAACACAGTATAGCATACAATAGCTTATGTCAGCTTCAATTCAATTTTTGAACACTACTACTATTAATCTGGAAGCTTCGGCTGAATCTATTATCAAGCTCCTGATGGAAAACCGCCACATCACCGACCCGGAGACTTTTTTACAGCCTCCTTTTCCCCTCAGCCCGATTGATCCCTCTCCTCTTGTTTACCGAATAAAAACTTTTCTTACTGCCTCCAAAAATATTTTAATTTATGGTGACTACGATGTTGATGGTTTAACTTCCACAGCCATTCTCTGGCAGACACTTTATTCTCTATCTCCAACAGTTTTTCCTTTCATTCCTCATCGGGAAATTGATGGTTATGGTTTTAAAGCCTCTTCTTTTTTTCGCCTTGAATCAGCCAAAAATCTTCATTTCGACCTTTTGATCACCGTCGATAATGGTATTGTTGCTGATAAAGAATTTGCCAAACTTAAGGAAAAATATCCTGATATGACTATCATTGTTGTCGACCATCATTTGCCGGATGGGAAATTGAAACACGCCGACCTACTTTTTCATTCCACTGATACTTCTGCCTCCGCTTTGGCCTGGTTTCTTTCTCAAGAATTCGATCGACATAGCGACATGTCTTTAGCTGCTTTGGGCCTGGTGGCCGACTGTCAACCTTTAATTGGCCTCAATCGCTCCCTTGTTGTTCATGGTTTAAAAGAAATGACTTTAAATCCTTCTCCAGGAATTAAAAAATTAATGGATATTTCCGGGGTAAAAAAGGACAAGCTTTCGGTTTACGATTTGTCTTTTTTGCTCGCGCCTCGTCTTAATGCTGTTGGTCGTCTTTCCGATCCCACTGATGCTCTTCGTCTTCTCTGTAGTCAAAATTCCCTTCAGGCGGGTAAATATGCCACCATTCTAAACAATTACAATCAGGAACGACAGGCTCTGCAAAAAGAATCTGTGGATCTAGCCGATCAATCTTTTGATCCCAAAAACAAGCTAATTTTTATTGCCGATAAGTTTAATCCCGGTATCATTGGTTTGATTGCCGGTCGTCTGACCGAAAAATATCTTTTACCCTCGGTTATCATTTCTCAAAACGGTGAAGTTGCCAAAGCTTCCTGTCGCTCTATTCCCGAAGTTAACATTATTGAGGTTCTCCGAAAATTTTCTGAACTTTTTATCGATTTGGGCGGCCATCCCGGCGCTGCCGGTTTTTCCATTTTAGATAAAAACATACCTAAATTAGGGAAAAAACTCAACCAATATTTTTCTAAAAAATTAGCCAATTATCAGGCTCAAAAAACTCTTACTGTCGATGCCAAAATGGAACTTGATGCCGTCACTTTAAAAAATATTAAATTGATTAAATCCCTTGCTCCTTTTGGAATTGCCAATCCTGAGCCTCTTTTCCTCTTCGAAAATCTCTCGATCGAATCCAAGCGTCTCTTAGGTCAAAATCAGGACCACCTTAAATTAAAAGTAAATGGTGTTGATGCTATCGCCTTTAAAAAAGGGAATTTAGCTTCGGATCTCAATCTTGGTGATACTGTCAACCTGGTCGCCCATCTCGATCTTAATGAATGGAATGGCCACAC
>CAZEXG010000010.1:0-15386 GCA_964516665.1 uncultured Gammaproteobacteria bacterium | reverse complement strand
GAAAGCAATGGGTATGAAGTCTTTCGAAATTAAACAACTATATTTAACTGAATCGGTAATCATGGGTTTCTTTGGTGGGATATTGGGCATCTTACTGGGCTTTGTTCTAGGTAAACTCACCGGTCTTGTCCTTTCTGTCCTTACCATATTTAAAGGGATTGGTTACGTTGATGTTTCCTATATCCCGCTCATATTTATTATCGCTATTATTGCTCTGTCACTATTAATTGGCCTGATTACTGGTATTTATCCCGCAAAACGAGCCACAAAAATCTCCGCCCTTAATGCTTTAAGATACGAATAAGTAAACCTTCTATTCTGATTGGCGGAGGGTACAGGGGTTGAACCTGTTTGGGATTACTCCCACTGCTTTTCGAAAGCAGCGCATTACCGTCCTGCCCACCCTCCAAAATGGTGCACCCACTGAGAATCGAACTCAGATCAACGGTTCCGCAAACCGCTATTCTATCCGTTAAACTATAGGTGCAAATAACAGGTGAATTATACCTTAATTACCCTTTTTTGTCCTCGTGTCGATCTTCCAAGGGCAGTTTCTCGGCAAACCATTTAGTCAATTTATCAACAAAGGTGGGGGAGGATTCCAAAAGGGGAATTCTTTTAACCACAATATCTTTTATTTTTTCCTTATCTTCAGCGTTAATTACCATCGAGACCGAGCTAGGAAATTTTAGATTAGTCCCAAAATAAATAGTATCGGTAGAAAGTTCTTTTTTAAACCAAAACCTGCTTAAATCTGCCCAAGGGTAGCGAAGCTCGCCAAAATAAATGCCCCGATTAGTAATTTTATTCTTTATGGTTCCGGGTTGGACAGTGGCCAGGGCATAATACATAAATAGTACCGAAAATAAGGCAACAATTAGCAAAAATTCCTTAATAAACACCAAAATGACCGAGACTAAAATCAGGATAGAAAGGGCAGTAATCCAAAAGTCACGGTTTCTTTTCTGATAGGCCCTTTCTGGTGCCGTCCATTCCATCAAAAGCGTTTCTTCGTTAAGGTCAGAAGCCATCTCCTGATCTATTTGCTTTTCTTCCATTAAATAATGATAAAGCATTAAGCTAAAATTTGATATACTAAGACGCATCAGGAAGGATGCGGCGAATGGTAAGCCACGGGTTTGCTAAACCCGCGCCCGAAAGGACATGAGGGTTCGACTCCCTCTCCTTCCGCCAAAGGGTCAAAGTTCTATGCGACCCACTTGGTATAGCAGATTTCCCCTAACCTGTCTTCGTTTATTTGCCAAAAACAACATTTTTCACCCAAACAGCCTGTAATAGGGCGAGAGTGGTAATATTAATTATGAATTTTGTAACACTCCAAAAGCTCCAAAAGGGCGATAAAGTAGCTATTCTTTCCCCGTCTTTTGCTGCTCCAGGAAGATGGCCGGAGGTTTATGAATTAGGTTTGCGGCGACTTCGGGATATTTTTGGATTAGAACCAATCGAATTCCCTACCACTAAAAAACTCGGAGCCAGTGCCGAAGAACGATCAAAAGATTTAATTGATGCTTTTGAAAACAAAGAAATAAAAGCGGTCATAGCTTCCATTGGTGGTGACGACCAAATCACCTATATCAAGAACCTCCCGAAAGAACCCTTTGTTAATAACCCAAAGCCTTTCTTCGGATTTAGTGATAACACCCATTTTGTTAACTTTCTTTGGCTCTGCGGAATTCCTTCGTTCTATGGTGGCAGCCTATTTACTGAATTCGCTATGCAAAGCGAGTTGGACGAATTCACTGTTAAATATCTAAAACATGCATTATTCGAAAACGGAGTTATTGAATTAGAAGCCAGCCCAATTTTTAACGATATCGGACTAAATTGGAGTGATCCGACCCTTTTAAACCAGAAGAGGCGATATCAGGATAATGATGGCTGGCAGTGGGATGGTTCAACTAACGGTGAAGGAACGACCTGGGGAGGTTGTGTTGAATCAATTGATGAATTATTGCGTCACGGAACCGTAATTCCTACACTCCAAGATTTTGAAAACATCATTTTATTTATGGAAACATCAGAAGAAATTCCGACCCATGACTATGTCCGCCGAGTTTTAAGAGCATTAGGTGAAAGAGGAATATTGAAAAATATAAAAGGATTGTTAGTTGGCAGACCCAAAGCATGGGAGTTTGACAAGCCAAATACTGATGAGCAAAAAATAAAATATAAACAGGACCAGCGAGAGATGTTTTTGGAGACTGTTAGAAAATATAATCCAACTGTTCCAATAGTACAGAATATTGACATTGGTCATACTTCACCACAGATCTGCCTACCTACTGGAAAAAAAATGTCAATAGATTCATTAAATAAAACTATCAAAGTTGAGTTCTAGCCATATAAGGATAGAATAGTTCTACTCCCCAACCCTATCTCAATTAACGCCCTAACTGTTGTGAAAAATATCGTCATAAACTAGAAATTAAAGAAAGAGCAAAAGTAATAATTATAGTCTCAAAATACTACCTGTCTTGTTGGTTTATTTGATTGGTTACAAAAAAGAGGATAGATTTTTCGACTCCCTCTCCTTCCGCCAAAGGGTCAAAGTTCTATGCGACCCACTTGGTATAGCAACTTTGTCCCAACCTCTTGTTGTATATTCTCCAAATTCAACATTTTTCGATTTAACAGCCTGTAATGAGTAATTGTTGGGATATTTGGTGACAGGAGGCTTTATAAGGATATAAAAGGATTTATCTGGGGTGGATTAATTTTGGTGTCCTATTTCTGGGTTATCCCAAGAGTAGTTGATTTTCTTAATGCGATAATCTCATTTTTTTACAATATCTTCGGGTTGATTTTATATTCAATTCCTATTTTAGGTGTGACTTTGGTTTTAGGCATTCCCGCTGTTGTCTATATAAGGAAAAAGTTAAGTAGAGAGTAAATGTAGATAACTATGTAGGTAAGTAGGGAAGTTTCTTAAGGAATAGTACGAGCATTACAAAAATCAAAGATACTTAACCTGTAAGGTTTTATTTAGTTGACCTAATGTTCCTGTTGGACTATCCGGACCAATAGTTTTAATCTCTTTAGCTTCGTCAATTGAATACCATCCATGCCTTTCTAGTTCGTCACACAATTTTACATTATGATCTTCCGTTTTACCTTTTAGTTCAATTAAAAAGATCAAACCTAGTTTTGTCGGAGAATCATCATCTTTCTTCCAGGAATAGCTGTGTAGAAATATTGGTGTTGATTCTAGTTTTAATCCTACTTCTTCCTCCATTTCTCTCGCAATTGCATCTTCCACCGTCTCGCCAATCTCAACTTTTCCTCCCATGTTCTGCCAATACCCAGGGAAAATATCATCATTTTCTGATCTTTGGACTAAAAGAAATTTTCCTTGACATCTAATTGCTAATATCACCGAAATTACTTGAAGTGGATTGCTCATTGTTGTGATTATAGATTAAATATCTTTTTGGCACGAGACTCAATATCTTTTCCATCACTATTTTTAATCAAATCGTCGTACTTCTTTATCTTCCCTTCAAACCATTCATTTCTTGGCCTTAATCTACTCTCTTTGTGTAGCTTGAATATTTGAACATAATCATTCTGCCATTCTTTGTGGCTAGCATTAGCACACATTCCATCTCTTCCGTATCTCGAAAAATATTTGACTAACGATAATGGGACATGCAAAAAACCATCAGGGTGTTCATTAGCTAGCTGTAAAAGTAACTCCCAGTCATGCATATATTTAACTTCTTTTCTCCATTGGACATTTGAGCTCTTAATATGAAACATACCATTAGTATCAAAACGTTTCACCCTGTTCACTACATCTTCAAGACTTATGCCATCACCAAACGATGAAGATTCTTCTGCATATTTCAACAAACCCCCTTCTTTGTCAAATAATTCCCACCGTACATTTTGATTACAAAAACCAAACTTTGCTGATTTGTTGCTATTTATATGCTCGTTAAGATAGTAAAGATAATCATCCCTATATTCATTGTCATTATCGAGATAACAAATCCAATCTCCACTCGCATTCTTAACACCATTATTCCTTGCAACACAGGGACCTTCATTATTTTGGTAGTAATATTTTATTCTTTCATCTTTAAATTCTCGAACTAATTTGTCTGTATTATCAGAAGAACCGTCGTCAACAATAATTAATTCCCAAAAAGGATATTTCTGATTAACTACACTTAATATTGATTTCCATAATATATAAGCTCTATTGAAAGTGGGTAGAATTATTGAAAATTTAGGTTTATTATTCATTTTTCTAATAACTTTCTAATAATTCTTGTATCTTCGTCAGAATACTTTACCATCCTTTTTACCAGTTGCCACGTTTCATCAAACTTATATTGCGGTCTTCTGCCTAAATTCCAGTCTCTTGAGGGGTGTAGCGATGCGATTAAAGGTGTTTTTTGATAGTAAATAACCTTATTTACTCTCTCACTTAATTTTTCTTTACCCAGTAAAAAATCTACAGGTTTGCTTCCAAGTGAAATGATCAAAGAGGGATTTATTAGTGCGATTTCTTTCTGTAAGTAAGTAGTTGCGCAATGACCATTGGGGTTGCCCTGAGCGTAACACTTACTAAAGTGTGTCCAATAAAAATATTTGTTAAAAATTCTTTGAAACTCAGCAAAGTTCTGAGTTATCTGCTGAACACTTGCTTCATTATCACTACCAGTAAACATCAACGAGATAAATCTTAGTGCAAAATTAGAATGGGGTACATTATCATCTAACTTCTTGTTAGTATCTCCAGACGGATCGGAACTTATAATCATAAAACGCTGTTGGGGTGAAAAAGTGTTAACAACAGGTTCGAACTTCTTAATTCGATTACAAGGAGGGTTCTCTTCGTTGTAATACGGACAGCTTCTGATTGTTGAAAATAGCCTATCTAATTCTTTAGAACTCATATAATTAGTACATAGCCGCAGGTTTTATGTAAAAGTGACTCGAACCCACAGTAATTTTTACAATTTTCTTAGTGGATTCGGGAAACCGACATTCTAATAGCATCCGATTTAACAAATTGCATGCGAACAAAGAATCCCAAGGTAGCAACTTTACCACATCTGTACTCCTGATATGCATGAATAATGTCGCTGTTTTATTTCTATATATAATTTGGACATGCGAAATACAATCAGTGGTGGAAAACACAAATCTGCGTGAAGTGTAATCTTGTGTTTTATCAAAATAGAATAATTGCTCTACAGACTGTTTTAATCCTCTAAATATGAACTCATAAAGATTGTGCTCCAGACTCCTAATTACCTGAGTTTTAATACCTTTTGTCTCATAGTAGTCTCTTATCGCATTTTCTTCTTCCATCAAGTCCATGTTAGTTGTATCAATATCAATTGTTTCACCGATCAATTCTTTTGTACCATTAATTTCATAACCGTCCGACTCAATTTTGTTTCTTAACTCGATAGCCTTCTCTATGATTACTGGTTTATTTTTCATATTTATTAATTTTAACAATTATTTCTTTAACGGTATCTTCGATTGATTTATTAGTAGTATCAACTATTTCTAGTGGTAGTGATGTCACATGCTGATATTTTTCATAAGCTTCAAGAGCTTTGTCTAAAAACTCAATTCTGTTATCCGAAAACTCATCCTCTTTTTTAATCCGTTCAACAAGAACATCTCTATCGCACGTAAGAAGAATCGTTATCATTGGTATTGATTTTATTGATGCAAATTCCTTTTCTATATTTGCTAATTGTTCAAACCTATTTCTTCTTTTTGTTACGAGGTCATAAGTATATGCAGACCCGAGACATCGATCAATACAAAAGTGCTTATAATTTGTTGCTTTGTCAACCGCCCTTAATAATGTAGTTTTTCCTACCTTATCAACCCCTTCAAAGAAAATAAACGCCATTATACTTTTTCTAAACCAATATATTTTTCAGTTTTGACTTCGGGTAGATCATATACCATTTCAAAAACCGTCTTATCATAAATGAAGTTATTCTTGTTGTAATCGAAATCATGAAGCTTATCGGGGATAAACATAGAGGTCCCTGTAAGACGATCTGACTTCGTGTAAAAACAACTTCCATTTTTGCATTTGTTATCGAGTAGTTTTTCTAGAAATGGAAATTTGTTTAATACCACATCTCTCATTTGTCTCGCTACTATCACCATTTCCGGTTCTTGAGTTTGAGTGCAATCACGTTTTTGAATAAAACTCATTAATGTAACCAAGTTAAACTTTACATAGATAAATGTTTCGAGGCAGTGGGGAAGCACCCTCCTTGCATCCAAAATCGGTATGTCCATAGTATCAAGCATGTCGGCATACAGCTGTTTTGCTTCTAAGACATTTTTCTTGAATCTTTCATATAAATCATTATTTTTGTACAAACTTCTGGGAACCAATACATCATGGTGTCTCCAATCTTTATCGCCAGAACATTGCTGAGAATAAGTAGCTCCTATTCTGTTTCTGACAACTTGATGAGTTACTATGCGAGTAATACCTGCAA
Source organism: uncultured Gammaproteobacteria bacterium (assembly GCA_964516665.1). Lineage (GTDB taxonomy): Bacteria > Patescibacteriota > Microgenomatia > UBA12405 > UBA12405 > UBA12158. The sequence goes on along the minus strand of CAZEXG010000010.1, from coordinate 8,880 downwards.
TAGAGAAGACAAAATCATATAGTTCTAACGAAAGAGGTAACCCGTTCCCTTGAAAAGCTTCAATCTTCAAGTCTGACAATAATTTTTTATCCTCATCTGGATTTTCACCTGGTACGTATGGACTATTTGCCCAAGTGGCTTTTTGAAATGCATACGAAGATAGATGTATTGTTTCATCAGGCCAATGAATCAAATCTACTTTTATTGAATTAAGTCCGTCTTTAAAATTAGTAACTGGTTTCTCACCTTTGAGTACGTGTGATGGCTTTTCTCTGACAGGGACTGATGTGTTATGTGGCATTTGATTTCCTTTTAGTTTTAATAAATTTTTTATAACGATTATCAACAATTTCAGTTTTTCTCCAATACTCTTCAAAAAAATCTTCCATATTAAATCCCCAAACATTACCAATCCCTAACCAGTATTTAAACACATCAATCCATTCTTCAAGTATCTTTGACTTCTCAATTTTTATATTTCTATACTCTTCACTTTTCCAATTAATCTTGCTTAGCAATTCGTGGATCTCATCAGTCATTCTAAGCGCAAAATCTTTTGTTAGTTCCTGCTGTTTATCTACATCCTGAACATTAAAATCAAAAAAATTTAGGTTAAAATCTTTTTGTTTATTCCATACAGATATAAAATCGTACTGAGTAATGGACTGTCTGATTACCTCCTGTATTTTGATTCTATGGTCCCATGTGGCAAACCTTCCAAGAAATCTTACTTTTGGAGGTGGAATATTGTTTAAATCGCTTTTTACAATGCCATTAAAATCATACCAATGGCTCACAATATTCAAGTCTGGTAATAACTTCTGTATTTCACTCTTTTCGTATTTGCCAGTAAATTCATATAAATACATTCCATCTCTTGTAGAATTCACCCTGTTGTAAGGTGTTTCTTTATCACCAAAATAAACGAGATCCCATACCGTTTTCTCTTCTGGTAAAGGGTTCGTTTTAGAAATTACAAAAGTGATTGGTATCGACTCTAAGTATTTTTCGTTTTTATACAATTTCCAAAAAGCCGGTGCAGGAATAGTCGAGATTAATTGATTATAAGGAAACCTGTACTTCTCGCATATTATTTCATCGCAGGTTACTCGTATTGCTTTGTCATTGATTCTTTGTACTCTTTTTTCTAGTTTGGAGATCAATAGTTGATAATCAATATCAAGTATCGGAATATAGTTATCATCATATGAAAGTGTTTTATCTCTTTTGTTTGATCCTTCCTCTTTCTTCAAATTCATTTTTTTCGAGATTATTTCATTTCTCTCGATTGAAGTAACCGTTTCTTTTAGTTTTCCGCCAACACAATACTTTATTATGTGAGTTTTAAGCTTTAATGGTAAGTCTAAATCGTAAAGGAGCTTACGAGTTTCAGGAGAATCATGAACTAGCACTGTAGCGGCTAGATATTCATTTGATAACTTTCCACCAATATCTGGTGAAATTATAATGTAGTCAGGGTTATAAAATGCAAACAAAAGACCAGAAATACCACCTCCAAGAATGTATTTATGATTAGAATTCGATTTTGAATTCATTTTGACCAATTATATGCTAAATTGCGACAATTTCAATAATATAGGTCATCTAGATGTTGACATATTTATAACAGTTAACGTCTTAGTGCAAAATTAATCACTGTGATTCAAAAAAGATTGATTATTTCAATGGTGTCGGATCGAAATACTGAACCAGTTTTGACGCAAACTCTTTGACCTTAGATTCGTCAACACCTTCGATCTCTAATCTATTTCCTAACTCCTCAACGTTCCACTCATCAATAGTTATATCCAGATCATCAATATGGAAAAAGTGACGAATCTTTGATTTGGAATCACGAAGTTCCATGCCGATTAAAGTCAAGAATTCGATGTATTTTTCTGGAGATTCAGCAATCGGGATTGAGACCTCCTTTCTTTGATTGATGCCATCAGTGGAAAAGAAATTACCCTTAGCAGTAAGTACTTTCTTGTCTCCATTTTTATCCGAGATTTCTTCGATACGGATATAAAAGCTATCCTCTCCGTGTTTGCCTAAATAAGTCATTTTAATATTTTGAGTCTTTTCTCCTGCTAAAGAACGCAAATAGTTTAGCAATCCGTCTTTATCAATAATTTTGAAGTTCATTTCGATTTCGTTCATAGATCAGATCCTTCATTTTCATTAAACATTAATTCAGTAGCTTTTGTTAAATTTTCAAATCTTTTTTCAGCGACCTCTTTAATTTCCGGAAAATAGAATTTGGCGAAGTTAGTTTCATATTTCTTCTTGCCTTCTTCTCCCTCCCAAAACTCCTTTAAGCCTTCAATATTTTTCTTGTGATAATTGGCATGGGTGATAGAACACCAAAGATGGAGAACGCCATAATGATCTAATCGGTCAGCGTCCTTAATAATCTTTGACTCGATTCTGGTTGGAGTAATTTTGCTTTCCTGCTCAGAAATTATTAAACAAATCTGAGCTATTAATTCTTTATCATTAATACATTTTTCTAAATATTTTGGTGCAATTTTGGCACCTAAAGTATCGTGACTAATACCGCCATAATTGCCATAAACTAACTGTCCGCCTTCATTTACAGCTTCTATCTTGCCAATATCGTGAAACAAAGCGGCAATTAATAAGGCGTCAATATTTATAGTTTCATCTTTGAACCTAGGAAACTCGACTATTTTTTGACAATACTTCATGACTCGAACTCCATGATGGTAGCGGAACCCATAGCCACCACCAAACTCCCAAACATTTTCAAAAAGTTGTTTGTATTCAGAAATCAATTTATTTAGTAAATCTTGGTTCATTTTTTATTTAACACTAAATTTTCAAAGTCGCTTAATATCTTAGTATTTTTAGTTAATTCTCTGGACTTGGCAATTTCAATAACAGCTTGGTAATACCAGACTCTGTCTTGATTAACAGGTGCAGTAGAGACGTTGGAATATTTATCAGCTAAACAAACCAAAACGGCTTCGTCGCTAGTATTTTTTAGATTTTCTAGATATTGTTGATGTTTTTGGTTCCAATTCAAATCTGGTAATGGTTCATCAGTTAAAGACTGAACAATATTGGCAACTGTTTCTCCAAATTCCTCTTTAAGTTTTTCATAGGAAAATCCAGAGGTGTCTTCGAGTAAATCGTGGAGCAATGCGGAGGAGATAATGTCTTCGTCCTCAGTATATTCAGAAACTATCAGGGCGACTTCGAAAGGGTGAATGACAAAAGGAGTTAGATTATCTTTTCGGTACTGTTTATCATGTTGAATTGCAGCGACTCTTAAGGCTTTTCGAATTTTTTTGGTTAATTCCATAGGTTAGAGTAATTTTAAATAATCTAATCCTAAAAATCCAACTTCCACATCCGTCATTTGGCCACTTCGTAATATCTTTTTGAATTCTTCAAGAGGAATCAAAACCAACTCAGTAAATTCATTCTCACCATTCTCAATCTCTTTTACCTTTTTACAGTTTGTAGCCACAAAACAGTATCTTTCCATTGTGGAATAAGCATCGTCAAGACAAGTAGTCACTAATTTGACATCACCCTCATATCCTGTTTCTTCCAGTAGTTCTCTTTTCATAGTAACTTCGGGAGATTCGTTTGGATCAACAAAACCACCTGGGAGTTCCATTAAAACTTTTTTGGGACCTGGTCTATATTGTTTGGCGATAATTACTTGATTGTTTGAGGTGAGAGCGAGAACACTGGCAGCGGGACCTTCTTTTTTAATATAGAAATCGGTTTCTTTACCATTGGGAAGTTTGAAAATTACTTTTTCAATTTTTCGAGAATATTTTCTAAAAGCTTCTTCTCGTGAAAGTTCTTGCCAACCTTGAGTTTTATTTGTCATTTTTAAGTTTTTCTTTAATTAATCTAATAGTATTTTCTTTCCCCGGTCTTTGTTCATAATAATAGAGCTCATTTTCAAGAGTGTTTACGGGAATCAGATTGTCTCGAAATAGTTTTGGAGTTGGGTTGCCAAGGTCTTCAAGTTTAATAATTTCAACCTCAATATCACCTATTTTGAGGAGTAAACCATCATCGTCCTCACTGACAAAGTAATCCTTAAATTCACTTTTTAGATGATCGATATTTTTGAATGGAGTCAGAATATCCAAATCCCAAGGGACGATTTTAACTCCATGAACCATGAGAGCACCACTGGCGGCTAAAAGCCATTTGATATTGAGTGAATTTAACTTTTTAGCCACAATATCAAGAGCTTGGTAAATTTTTTCTAAATGAACCTGTTTATCTTCATCACTAAAATAGATTTTTACCAGTTTAGTTAGGTTCTCATAATCTTCGTAATCGTGAGTATTATTATCTGGATTTTTAATTAGGTGGTAATCAGCAGCGTTGTTTTCTTTGAGAACTTTTTCAAGATCGGCGTAACTAAATAATGGGTCAAGATTATTTTGGATAAACATTGTAGGAATAGGCAATGATTTTAGATAATCATTGACAGGGAACCCCATTTCTTTAGCCAGATTATACGGATGACCGCAAATTATCATCTTTTTTGGGTTGATTATTTTTTCGTAAATACTTTTTAGTGCTAACACTGAACCGATGGATTTGGCGAAAACAAAATATTCATCTTTGCCCTTAACCAATTGGGCTAATTTTTGAGATTCGATTTCAAAATTAAGATTTTTATCTCCAGTAACCCAATGTGAATAATATAGAATTTGGCCATCAGAAAACTTATCGAATTTCGATTTAATTTCTTCGATCCAAGTTTTGTTACGGACACTTCCTCCTGAAAGATAGATTATGTGCATATTAAAATTCACTTTTTAACAAATTTTCAGTTAGTTCCCGAGTGTATAGTTGGTGAATATTTTGGTTCTCCCAGTCAATTGCCTGTCGGTATTGTTCTTGAGTATATGAAGTTAACCCAAAATCCATAGCAATCGCATCAACATTAGAGTTTTCTTTCCCTTCTATCTCAAAAGTGAAATAATCATCAGTGTATTTTGAAAGTTTTACCTCAACACCCCGATAATTGAATTCCCAACTTTCCCAACAATAAATCATCCCAGAGTTGTAACCTAAATTTTCCAAGAAATCCAAAGCCGACAAGAACTGTCCGGCTTGGAGTTTGACTTCAACCTCTTTTCTTTCTTTTTCATAAAAACTACCCATTTTTACCGATAACTTTTCTTTATCGTCACTTTTCTTTAGCCGAATATCGGTGCCACTGCTGTTTTTCCAAGTTTTAGTAGTCGGGTCGAATCCGGGAGATAAGTCAATTGATAGTCGATGGTAATGGTCGACTGCTTTGCCATCAGTTTCGAGCAGCTTAGACAGTTCATCAAATTTCTCTTTAGATAGTTTGCCTCTAATTTCAATTTCCGTCATATTTATAGGGTAATTATATACCAGAAGTTGTGAGCTATAATCAGTTATGCAACTAAAGCATTTAGAATTCCACACATTAGATGGTTTGGATCTTCCGGGATTACTCTACGAACCAGATCAGAAAACTGACAAAGTAGCTATATTGCTTCACGGAAATGGGAGTAGTTCGATTTTTTATTCGCCAAGTTTTGGAGCTACCTATGCTAAATATCTAAATGGAAAAAATATTGCTTATTTTCCTTTTAATAATCGTGGCGCTCATATTATTAAAAAGCTTAATAAAACTGTTAATGGTGAAACCAAAAGACTTAAATACGGCTGTGCTTACGAATTAATTAAAGAGTGTGTTTTTGATATCGACGGAGCGATAGAGTTCCTAATAACGCTCGGATACAAAACTTTCTATTTAATTGGGGCTTCTACGGGGGCAAACAAAATTTGTGTTTATAACTATTACAAACCAGAAAATCCGGTGTCTAAATATATTTTTATCGGCGGCGGAGATGATAGTGGCTTTACCTTTTCACAAATGGGTAAAGAAAAGTTTGAGTATGTTTTAAAAGAGTGTCAGCAAAAAATTAAAGATGGAAAGGGGATGGATCTAGCTCCCGAAGAGTGGGTGGGATTTTATTCATATCAGTCTATTTTTGACCAACTTAACCCCGATGGGGATTACAATACTTTCCCTTATTATGAAGCATTAAATAACCTCAAAATATCGACCAATGAATTATTTCGTGAGTTTAAATCAATCAATAAATCGACCTTAGTTTTATATGGCGAAAATGATGAATATTGCTATGGGCGAGTTCCAGAAATAATGGAAAAGCTAAAAACCACGACGTCACATCTTGATAAATTCACTTTTGAAGTATTGCCGGAATGTGATCATGGATTTTACGGCAAAGAAGATGTTTTGGTTAAAACTATTGCTGAATGGTTGGCTAAATAAACATGAATCCAAAAGATGGAGCCAAAATTATAATCCTAAGTCCCGATAAAATACTGTTATTTCACCGGGATAATATTTCTACTATCCGATCACCTGATTGTTGGCAATTAGTTGGCGGGGGAATCGAGGAGGGTGAGACACCAGAACAAGGCTTAATTCGTGAGGTCAAAGAAGAAGTTAGTTATGACTTCAAAGAATTTAAATTAATAACCAAAACCAAAGGATCACAAGGTGAAGATGTTTGGATGTATGTCGCTTTTGTTGACAAATATGAAGAACCTAAATTTATTCTTGGTCCCGGTGAAGGTCAGGAAATTGGCTGGTTTACTATTGACGAGGCATTAGCCATTAAACTTACTCCTGGGACAAATATCTTATTATCGAAATATAGGGATTTGATTGAAAAAATGATGAAAACAAAATCAATCCCAAATATTAAGAAAATCGACCTAATCCCCAAGAAAATTGATGTGGTTAACTAATCATTTCGGTTGAGTAACAAAATAGTTCATTCTGTATCACCATTTCGAGACACCCTTTTTTATAGTGTCTCATTTGTCTCATTTAGGTACAAAAGACTGGTAGAATAAGACAAAGTTTGGGGACAGGGTTATAAGGACAGAAAGGTTCCAGACCCCAATGCTCCGCCAAAGGTCTAAAGTTCCACGAAATCCTGTGGTATAACTACTAACCCCAGAGGACTTGGTAAAAATTTTTGAAAAACAACATTTTTGGTTTTAACGGCCTGTAAAAAAATAAAAAACCCTGCCATATAAGCAGGGTTTTTAGTCCAAACCTTATGATTACTTATTCCCCAATGGTTTTAATCTGAATTTTTTTTGGTTGAGCTTTTGGAGATTTGGAGAAAGCAATTGTCATTACTCCATGTTTATAGGTAGCTTCCGGTTCTTTATTGGAGTCTACTTCACCTGGAACAGCTACTCTGTAGGAGAAAGACTGGCTTGCTTGTCTGTAATATTTTTTATTTTTATCTTTCTCCTCTTCCTTTGTCTCAGCTCTAACCCACAAATAACCATCTTGGTAAGTGACTTCGACATTCTTTGGATCTATTCCAGGAACGGCAGCTTCAATATAAACTTTATTATCATCTTCCGAGACAGTTAATCCGCTTTGGGTGGACGGAGTCATAAACCAATCTTCGTCATCATCCCAAAGACTGGGAAGGGAAAAGGAAGGAAAAGATAACATTTTTTTTGGAACAATGTTGACTGACATTTTTGCCTCCTTAATTAAATAATAATTATTTGGTTAAGGTGGTTAGAAGTCACCAACTCACACTGTAGGCGTCCCCACCAGGAGACTGCAATGATGATTATTAAGCCACTATCGCAGGCTAATGCTCTATTGGTTATCTAACCACCTTAGCAGTATAATACACCGACTGCTAATTTTGTGTCAAGAGGGTTGTTTTTTATATTGATAAGTTAGTTCTACTCCCCAACCTTATCTCAAATATTGTCTAAGTTATTGTCGAATATAATTGCAAAAAATGTATTTTAATATCTACGAAAATTCATAATTTATAGCCTAAAAATAGTACCCAACCTACTGTGTTATTTTGTCGACAATAAAAAAGAGGATAGTTTTTTCGACTCCCTCTCCTTCCGCCAAAGGGTCAAAGTTCTATGCGACCCCAGTGCTAGTCAAGTATTGACCCAACCTATTGGCATATATTATCCAAAAGCGACATTTTTTGATTTAACGGCCTGTAATAGGGTAAATCGTGAAAACCTAATTTTTAGGTAAATGAGTTCTCCACCCCCACTCTCCGTTCATGTTTTTAGCGATCACCATGTCATTAATCAAATTGGACAATAAAGTAATTATGAATAACTGGATGAATTCAGAAATATATTTCAGCACTTCGTCCATATATTCATGCACATAGGCTGTCTCATTTTCAGCTACTAAAATAATCGGTGGATACACTTCTTTTTTACTTACTGAGTATCTGAACCCCTGAACATTTTTCAATTTTCCATAGTGAACAGTACTGTCTCTATGGGCAACAATTTTAGTGATTGCCTCCGCATTATCTTTAATTAAATTTGATACTGCTTCGGCGTGCGGCTTAATATTATTGTTTAAGTTTCTCGAAAGTACATCTACAATTTTCATACCACTAATGTCGTTTTTTCTTTCCCATGTATGAAATTCTTGACCATATATTGGCTTTAAACTTTGAGCTAACAAATCAAGTGATGTTTTAATTTGACCAAAAAATGCCTCGATTAAAATAAAAGCATCCACTTTATTGAAAAGCATGTCTATGCGAGTATCTTGGGTAGTAGAGTCTTTTTTAACATCTTCGATCAAAATGTCTTTAACCTTATGATAATTCCTCCTTAATGCGTTTGCTTTTACAAGAGAAATTGTATTATCAAGCAATTTGTGAAAAGATATATTTCGGGGATTAAAATTAATTTCTCCTTTTTGTGATTTTGCCCATTGCAATAGATTTTCTAAAAGATTATAGGCTGCTTTCGAAGAATTTATTGCCATTTGTAATCGTGCTACATTTTTTTCAG
>CAZEXG010000009.1:3429-16496 GCA_964516665.1 uncultured Gammaproteobacteria bacterium | reverse complement strand
TGGGAAAACTCGTGGATGGTGACCGCAATAAGAAGAGAAGCGAAAGCAATAATATTTTCAGTATTTAGCATATTTAATTTAGTCGAAGCTTTTGATATAGTATACCCTATGAGAAAATGTAGTTTATGCGGTAAAGGAACTAGGGTTGGTCGCAACCGCTCCCACGCTCAAAACAGAACAGCCAGAACTTTTAAGGCCAATATCCAAAAAGTCACTATTGATATGGGTGAAGAGAGAATTGGAGGAATATTTTGTAGCAAGTGTTTGAAAAAGATCAAGGGTGAGGTAAAAAAAACGGCACTTAGTAAATAAGCACCGTTTTTTAAGGAACTGAAAGAAAACTATTTTTTGCTTTTTTTCTTGGCAGTTTTCTTGGTAGCTTTTTTCTTGACAACTTTCTTAGCTACTTTCTTTTTGACGACTTTTTTAGCTGGTTTTTTTGCTTTTTTGACGGGCATTTTTGTTTCCTCCTTTATAAAATTAAAGATGATTTAGATTTTTTTGTCAAGCAAAAAAAATCCTGTTTTTCGACCAAAAAATGACTATTTAAGAATGAAAATTAAGCAAAAAGCGATAAAATTCTCAGAAATTTTGTATTAAATTATGCCTATTTTAAGGCTTAAACGAGATGTCAATTTTTGGTGATGATGGTGTAGTATTTTTTTATTTCCTGCCAATCACTTTTATTTTTTCCCTCAATTTGGACTATTTTTGGTATCAGTTCCGATTTTTGGTGATCAAAAATAGCAGAAAATATTTTCATTTTAAAAAGGTCATGGTTTAAATTTTCCGTAAAGGTCCAGGCAATTGGCCAAGGATTAAGAGCACAAATAAAACGATAAATTTTTTCCTGAGACCAAGTCCAATCAATTTTAGCCGATTCTTTGGTTAATTTAGGATAGTATGTTTTTTGAGAATGGTCCTGAGGAAGGAGAGATTCCGGGTGCTGAAGATAGGAGTTGAGGACAGTGTCGAGATTGTCTGAGGCTAAGGAAAAAGCTTTTTGATAAAAAGTCTCGGCAGTTTCGTCCGGAGAGAGATCAAAGGGAATTTGGGCAATCAGAGGACCATGATCGGGGAGAGAATCAATTTGGAAGAAAGTAAGGGCACTTTTCTTTTCCCCATTGATAATTTGCCAAGGCCCAGGGGTAGCGCCGCGATATTTGGGTAAGGGGGAGGGATGAATATTAACGATTTTGTAGGGGAAAAGATCGATCATTTCCTGATCAAAAAAAGGCGGACCGAAAGCAAGACAGAGGCCTAAATCCGGTTTCAAATTTCTGATTTCAGACTTAATTTCGGGGGTAAAGTCTTCGACTTGAATTAAAGGTAGATGGTGGTCAAGACAATATTTAGCCACAGGATTGGGAGTAATTTTTTGATCACGACCAAAAGCTTTGTCGGTTTTGGAGACAACGCCGAGTAAATGGAAATTGGGGAGAGTCAGGACTTTTTCCAAAATGGGCAAGGAGTAAATAGAAGCACCAAAGAAGATAATTTTGGTCATTGTTTAGATTATAACTAAGTTTTGTTAGAATAGAGCATGCGAAAGATAGTACTGTTTCCGAATAAAATCTTAAGGAGCAAGACAAATATAATTGAAAAAGTTGACTCGGAACTTTTAAAAGACATTGAGGATTTGGAGAAAAAATTGATTGACTCAAGAGAAAATGGAGCAGGTTTGGCGGCGCCACAAATAGGAATCAACAAACGTTTTTTTGGGATGTTTGAGGAAGGAAAAAGAGGAATAAAGGTGGTTCTGAATCCAAAAATAGTAAAAAAGTATGGAGAGAGAGTGCTACCGATGATGCGCTTTGAAAACGGGGAAGAAGAAGTATTTTTGGAGGGATGTATGTCTTTTCCTGATTTGTTTGGGGAAGTAAAGAGATATTTAAAAATAGAGGTAGAATGGGATGAAATTAAAGAATCAAAATTGATTCATAAAAAAGACTTGTTGGAAGGGTTGCCGGCGATTGTGTGGCAACATGAAGGAGAACATCTGGATGGGATTTTGTTTGTGGATTATATCAAGGCTGAAGGTGGAAAATTGTATTTGTGGAAAGATAAAGAGAAAATAAAGGTGGATATCAACGAGATTTTGGGGAAAGAGTCTTAATTTTTTGGAGATAATTTTGGGCATCGGTGTTGGTTGGAGCATATTTTAAAGTAAGATCAAAGTATTTTTGAGCTTGGGAATAGTTTTTTTGGTCAAAATAAAATTCTCCCAGAGCAAAGTAAGCATAGTCGTAATTTGGTTTTAAAGTGACAGCTTGGAGATAATTTTTTAGAGCCAGATCGTTTTGAGAGGCGGCTTCGTAGAATTTACCTAAAAGATAAAAAGTTTTGGCATCGGTGGGAGCTAAGCGGGAACATTTTTCTAAAGCATCGATAGCATAGGTAAAATATTGAGGATTAGAATAGGAGAGGAGAGAAAAAACCTGGGCTCTTTGTTTCCAAATATTAGTGTCAAAGGGAGAAAGTTTGATTGATTGCTGGGAAAATTCGACGGCGGAATCGTTTTGTTGGGTTTTAGCGGAGAGAAGTGAGGCTTGGCTAAAGTAGAGGGCTTCGGCTGGATTGAGACTAATGGCAGAATTGATGAAGCTTTGGGCACTATTTAAATCAGAATCGGAATAGGTAAGAGATTTGGCGTAGCTGATATCGGCCAAATAAAGTGAAAAAAGGGATTTTAGAAGAAAAAAGAAGACTAAAAGTAAAGGGAAAAGGAAGAACCGATTTTTAGGGGAGGGTGAAGCTGGTGGAGGGGAAAAATTAAAGGAAGGAAGAAGAAAAAAGAAAAGAGAGGTGACAACTACAGAAAAACCGGCAAAATTGGTTATTAAAATGGAAAGGTAGGCAGCCAAGAGTTCAGGTGAGCGGCGTAAGGAATAGATAATAGCAATAATTAAGGAAAGATAGGCGATAAAACCAAGAGTACCGGTGGTGGCCAGATAGTTAAGATATTCATTGTGAGCTTTGTTGTAGAGGAAATCCCACTCTGAGGTCAGATTGTGAGCGGCGGGCCGAACCCAATAATAGGTATAAGCAAAGGTTTCCGGGCCAGTGCCAATGAGCGGGAAACGGCGCCAAAGATCGAGAGAAGCGGTCCAAACAATTTTACGGATGTCGCCACTCGGGGTGATGTTTAGATTAGAAGTTGAGGAAGTGTTGAGGGGGAGCTTAGAGGGAAAGAGTTGGTCTTTGATAGGGTTAGTGATAGTTAAGGAAAGAAAAATGAAAATTATAATTGGTAAAACCCCCTGAATCCCCCTTGAAAAGGGGGACTTATTTCTTATCTTCAAAATTACGTAATATATAAAATAAAAAGCGAGGGAGACAAGGGCAGCAATAATACCTGATTTTGATTTAGTGAAAAGGAGACAAAGATAAAAATTGGAAAGTAAAAAGAGAAAATAAAAACGGTGGATAAATTTATGGCTGTTTATAAATTTATCCAAGGAAAGAGGCAAGAGAATACAGAGATAGGCAGCCAACCAGTTGGGCTGGCCCAGAGTGGAAAAAACACGGCTTTGGACGTCCTGGACCCAGTAATTTTTGTCGATACCAAAATGTTCTAGGATGCCGAATGTCGAGACAATTAAGCCTGAGAATAGGGCAATATTTGTGATTTTATTACGTGATTTTGGGGTCAGATAAAGAGGCAAAATTAGAAAAAGAAGGGAATAAGAGAGAAGAGAAAGAAGACCACCGTTAAGCCGGGAGTAATAACCAAAGAAAGAAGTGTGAGGGTCGATGGAGAAAATAGTAGAAAGTAGTTGGGTAAAGACAAAAAAGAGGAAAAAATAATTTAAAGAACGACGAGGAAAGAGAGGAGTTTTACCGCGAAGCCAATTGAGAAGATGAAGAAAAAGAATTATGAGGGTAAAAAAGTAAAGTAAATACATTTTTGGAACTTCAAAAAGCTCTGAATTAAAGGAAGTGAAGATTAGTGGGCTTAAGAGAAAAAGACAATAATAAAGAAAAGTAATCCAGAGATTCACGTGTTAATTTTAGCAGTAATTGTTATACTGATGGGGTGAAATGGTGGAAGGATTTAGCCTCAAATTTAAGCTGGGATATTGGCGTTGATTTGGGAAGCAGCAATATAAAAATAGTGGTTAGGAATAAAGGGATAGTTGTCGAGGAGGCGAGTATGGTGGCAAGATTAAAAAAGAAACAAAATGGAAGACAAAAATTGCTGTTGTTTGGGCAAAAAGCTAAAGAAATGGTAAATCGGGAACCAAAACAGATTGAAGTGGTATCGCCGATTAAAAGAGGTAAAGTGGCAGATTTGGTAACGGCAGAGTCATTAGTGTCTTATTATTTGAGGTTGGTTTATGAAATTCCGAGTAGTATTCCCAAATTGTTTAAACCTAGAATGGTGGTGGCAGTGCCCGGAATAATAAGTGAAGTGCAAAAAAGGGCTTACAGATCGATTTTTTCCCAAATAGGAGTAGGAAGAATAGAGTTGGTGGAAAGCGGAGTACTGGGAGTTTTAGGGGGAGGTTTTAAGTTGGATGAAAGTGGAGGGGTATTGTTTTTAGATATTGGTGGAGGAAAGAGCGAGGTAAGTTTGGTATCGATGGGGGGAGTGGTGGTAGGGAGAGGTTTAGATTTGGGAGGAGATGATTTTGACGAGGCGATTATTAACTATGTAAAGATGAAATATGGCCTATTGATAGGCAAAAACAGTGCTGAGAGAGTGAAGATTGGGATGGGTGGAGTGATCAGAGGACGGGATTTGGAGAGTAATTTACCAAAAAGTATTCGACTTAGAGGTGAGGAAATAAAGGAAGCAACGGCATTAATTAGTAGAAGAATTAGTAATTTAGTTAAAATTATTTTGGATGAAATGCCAACGGAAATGACTGATGATGTGTTGAAGAGAGGAGTGATAATGTCTGGGGCTGGGTCAAAATTTGAAGGTTTGGATAAGATTATAGAGGATGAGGTAAAGATAAATGCCTTAACTTTGGCAAATTCAGAGCATGGAGTGGCCAAGGGTTTGGAAGAGATATTAAAAAATGAAAGTTATTTGGAGAGAGTAAAGTTAATGTCAACAGTAAATTAATGAGATATTGGTTATTAAAAGTGGCTCTAATTTTGAGTTTTGGAGTTTTACTAGCAACGGTATTGAAAATTAACGTGATTCAGGGAAGATATTATCGGGATTTGGCAATAGACAATAAAATTGCCAAGGCGGTGGTGCCGGCAGATAGAGGTCTAATTTTAGATAGAAAAGGCCGAATAATGGCCCAAAATATAGAGATTGATGGGGTAAAAAAGAGGCAATATCCTTATGGGGAATCAAGCTCGATTGTGACCGGTTATGTGGGCCTAGTAAATGAAGAGGAGCTAAAGTCGGGTAAGTGTGGACGGAAACTATTAAATCAAAGTGTGGTGGGGCGAAGCGGGGTGGAATATAGTATGGATTGTGAATTGATGGGTGAAGATGGTTTGAAGATGGTGGAAGTTGACGCTTTAGGAAAAAATAACCGTGAATTAGGTCAAAAAGATCCAATAAAAGGGAAAGATATTAATCTAAGTATTGATGCATTTTGGCAGGATAAGGTCTATCAATTAGTAAAAGGAAGGAAGGTGGCGGTAATAATAAGTGATCCCAACAGTGGGAAGATATTGGTAATGGTATCGTCCCCGGGTTATGATGCTAATAGTTTTACCTATAATTACGATAAAGATACGATAAAGTCATATTTGAATGACCAGGAGGCTTTGCCATTATTAAATAGAGTGATTGGAGCCAGGTTCCATCCCGGAAGTGTATTTAAACCCATAGAGGCTTTGGGGGCTTTAGAAGATGGGACAATTGATGCTAATAGTACTTTTGAAGATACAGGAGTAATAAAGATTGGCGATTATTCGTTTAACAATTGGTTGTGGACTAAAAGAGGGGCAAGTGACGGGATGGTAGATGTGGTAAAAGCTTTAAAAAGATCAAATGATATCTTTTTTTATAAGTTGGGCGAGGCGATGGGGGTGGACAGAATTAAATACTGGGCAGTAAAGTTTGGCTTGGGGGAGACGAGTGGGGTAGAGCTACCGGGAGAGACAAACGGTTTGGTACCGGATGATCAATGGAAAAGGGAAAACAAGGGAGAGAGATGGTATCTGGGAGATACATATCATTTAGCCATCGGACAGGGGGATTTGTCAGTAACACCGTTGCAGATTAATCAGGCAACCAATATTGTGGCTAGTCACGGCCAAAAGTGTCGGATGAGCATTTTGAAGGATAGGGAAGTGGAGTGTGAAACAATTAAGAGTAAAGATAAAAATTGGGATTTGGTGATTAGTGGAATGAAGGCAGCGTGTAAAAGCGGAGGAACAGCCTGGCCTTTATTTAATTTTAAGACCACTATTGCCTGTAAAACAGGTACGGCAGAATTGGGAGACGGAAGTAACGATACTCATGCCTGGCTGACAGCCTTTGCCCCGGCAGAGGATCCGCAAATTTCGATTACGGTATTGGCGGAAAGAGGCGGCGAGGGTAGCGATGTGGCAGCGCCGATTGTGGGAGATATTTTGAAAGAATGGTTTGGTGAAGTCGAGACGGTGGTACCAAGGTACAGTGAAGGCGAGGTGGGGGATTAGAATGAAAAAAATAGCTGTGGTGGGGAGTAGAAGGATGAGTGCTTACGGAAAAGAAGTGATTAATCAATTATTAATTAAGAATTATGAATTAAGAATTAAGAATTTGGAGATAGTGACGATAAAGGTTGGCGGTTGTAATAGCGAAGTGATTAGGGTGTGTCAAAAACTGAAAATAAAAATAAAAGTGTTCGAAGGCGATAATTTTCAGAAGTTAAATAATGAAATAGCTGATTATGCCGATTGTTTGGTAATAATTGAAGGTGGAGAAAATAGTGGAACAATTTTATTGGCTCAAAATTTTGTGGAGAAAGGTAAGGAGGTCTATTGTGTGCCAGGAAGAATTACAGATGAAGGTAGTGTGGCAACCAATTGGTTGATAAAACAAGGAGCAGTACTGTTGGAGAAAGTAGCCGACTTGACAGAGGGTGCTAAGATAGAGAACAATGACTGATATGCAAAAAAAATTATTGGTAGTGGAGTCTCCGACCAAGGCCAGAACAATTTCAAAATACCTGGGAAAAGACTTTGAAGTGATGGCTACTGTGGGTCATTTCCGGGATTTGCCGAGCAATAAAATGGGCGTGAACTTGGAAAAGAACTTTGAGGTTGAATACATAATTGATCCGAAGAAAAAAGAAGTAGTCTCGAAATTAGGTAAACTTTCTTCCGGGGTAGATAAGATCTTTTTGGCCTCTGATCCTGATCGTGAAGGAGAAGCAATTGCCTGGCATGTTAACTGGTTGTTAACCGAGGGACAAAAGAAAAAGATTGAGCCAAAAAAGATTTCCCGGGTAACTTTTCATGAAATTACCAAAGAAGCAGTCGAGGAGGCGTTGGAAAAGGCCAGAGAGATTGATATGAATTTGGTTAACGCTCAACAGGGAAGGCGGGTATTGGATCGTTTAGTGGGCTATTCATTGTCTCCAGTGCTGTGGCGGAAGATTAGGAGAGGTTTGTCGGCGGGGAGAGTACAGTCAGTGGCAGTAAGATTGATTTGTGAGAGAGAAAAAGAGATCGAAGCTTTTAAAAAAGAGAAGTATTTTCGAGTGGCGGCAGATTTTTTGAAGGGAGAAAAATTTGAGGCGGAGTTGGAAAAAATAGCAGACAAGAGTTTTATTCAGAATACAAAAATAAAGCTATTCGATGGCGAATACAGCTATTCGAAATCTTTGTTTACGGAAAGAGAAAAGGTAAAGGAATTTGTTGAAAAATTGGATAAAGATTTTGTAGTAGACAAGGTATCCGGGCGGGAAATCAACAAAGCACCCTTGCCGGCTTTTACTACTTCGAAGTTACAACAAGCCGGGGCCAGACGTTTTGGCTGGTCGGGTAAACAGACAATGACTTTGGCTCAGCGATTGTATGAAAGAGGTTTGATTAGCTATCACCGAACCGATTCGGTGTACCTGTCGGACAAGGCGATTAATGAATTTAGAAATTATATTAGCAAGGAATTAGGTGAGAATTATTTGTCACCTAAGGTCCGGGTTTATAAGAATACGACCAAAAACGCTCAGGAAGCGCATGAAGCTATTAGGCCGACCAGAGTTGAAGTGCTGGAGCCGGAGGGGTTAGATAGTAAAGAAATAAAACTGTACCAATTGATTTGGAGAAGGGCGGTGGCAACCCAGGCAGCTACGGCCAGATTGGAAAGCAATCGGGTGGAATTAGTAAATAAAGAAGCTCGTTTTTATGCCAGAGGATTAAGAATGCTTTTTGATGGTTTTTACCGAATATCAGGTGAAAAACATGAGGAACAATTATTGCCGGCCTTAACGGTAGGAGAGAAGTTAGAAGCAGTGGAAGTATTAATAAATGAGACGGAAACCAGCCCGATGCCAAGATATTCCGATGCCTCCTTGGTGGCCTCTTTGGAAAAGCAAGGAATTGGCCGACCGTCAACTTACGCCCCGATTATCAGTACGATTATTGCCAGGCAGTATGTAGAAAGGGATGAGGGTCGCTTTAAGCCAAGTAGTTTAGGAATGGCAGTAAATGAATTTTTAAGCAAAAATTTTCCAGATATTTTGTCTTTGCCCTTTACGGCGGAAATGGAGGAAGATTTAGATAAAATTGCTCTAGGAAAACTGGATTGGCAGAAAATGATGAAAAATTTCTGGCAGGATTTTGATAAAGAGGTTAAAAATGTGGAAAGAAACGCGGAAAGGGTAAAAGTGGAAACGGAAAAGACGGGGGAGAAGTGCCCGGAGTGTCATGAGGGTGATTTGGTGATTAGAGTGGGAAAGTTCGGGAAATTTGTGTCTTGTTCCCGTTTTCCGGAGTGTAAATATACGGCACCGCTTAGAGAAATGGCCGGATTCTCGTGTCCAGAATGTGGCAGTGAAGGTGTGGTCAAGAGAACCAGAAGCGGCAAGAAATTCTTTGGCTGCAGTAATTACCCAAAGTGTAAGTGGGCAAGCTGGAAGAAACCGTAGAATTAGTTTTTGGACGAGGAACGGGATTGGGGTAGGGTGAAGTGTTTAACATCACCCAGAAGGGCATTGGTGAAGTCGTTTCTAAGATCGACTCTTTCAGGTTGACCTTTATTAGTAATTTCTTTATAAAAGAAGCTTGGTTTTTCTGACATAGTTTTAGTTATAGGTTAATAAATAATAATTAACTTAAAATTGAAGCAATAAAGTCTAGTTGGCCCTGGTTGAGCAAACTAAGGCGACGGTCGTAGTTATTTAAACGTGGGGCAAATTTAGCTTCGACTATCTTTTGCCTAATTTCAGGCATATTAGCTACTTCTTTGGGTGAGTATCCTATAGTTTCTTGTGACATAGTTTTTTGGTTAAATAATGTTTAACTAATATAAATATAGGACTATCTCATAATAGTTGTCAAGGGGCAAATTGAACTTAAAACCCCGCCGAAGCTGGGGGTGTAAGCTGATTTAAAAATGATATTATCGGTGTCGGTAATTTGGACAGCCGTTTTCGGTTGCTTTAGGATGTTTGCCTTGGCAGTCAACGGTAGAACAGTGGGCACATCTTCGATTTGGTAACTGAGGTGAGATAATAACCTGGATACCTTCTGAAGTTTCGAACTGAACATGAGAATTAATAGTCCCAGCAAGTTCTTGGGTGGTATTAGTTTCTGTTTTTTGAGCCATGTGTGTATTTGATATGAATAATTGCTTGATTGTAATGAAGTTTGAATGTCTAATTCAATGACTGTAATGTTTTGGGCAAAAGGTTTAAAATCTAAATTTGGGTCGAGAAAAGAAATAAAATTTGTTATGATGTTACGGTATGGCTAGTTATAGTAATATTTCACAAAATTTACTTAAGGCTGCAGAAAGAGCATCGATGGAGGGAGTGAAGGTAAATGACAAAATTATAGGTGATATGACAATAAAATTATTGTCCTATGATCCGTTGGTATCGGATAAAGGTTCCAAAGTCGATCAATTGCTAAATGTTTTGATTGAAGCGGAGGCAAATAGGGTAATTTTAGAGCAGGAGGAGTCGGGGGTAATGAATCGGATTTACGATGAGGCATTGTTAAGGGTTAATAGTTGGGGTGGTGTGACCGGTTTTTTAAGCCCTGAAGGTGGCCGAAAGAAAGGTTAATTTTTCTTTTTTCCCCAACGTTCCTGAGAAGTACGGATAAGTTTGTCCCGGCCTTGGTTTTTACAAGAAAGAGGGGCTAGAGTGGTGGCGTAGAAAGGATTTTGAGTTTCAGAGTCGATACTGAGTTTACAAATAATCTGGTATTTACCGATTTTTACCAAATCTTCTGGGGGGAATTTTGGACCAAATTCTTTACTGAGAAGATAGGCATCCTGGTTACCGACGACAAAAGAAAGAAGAGAACCGACGTTACCGAAGAGAGCATCCTGAATGGGGCGATCAAGCTGGGCCATGTACTGATTGGCAACGATTAAATTTAATTTAAACTTGCGGGCCTCGGAGAGAATTTTGATGAAGGCTTCGGTGGCAAAATTTTGAAATTCGTCAACATAAAGATAAAAGTCAGAGCGCTCCGATTCGTTTTGAAAAACACGGTTCATGGCCGAGAGTTGGATTTGGGTAATTAACATGGCGCCAAGAAGAGCAGAGTTGTCTTCACCCAATTTACCGGTAGATAAATCAGCAATAAGGATCTTTTTTTGGTTCATTATGTCCTCAATTCGAATTTTAGATTTGGCGTGAGCAATAGTATTTCTGATGTTAGTTGAGGAAATAAATTGTCCAACTTTGTTAAGGATGGGGGCGATGGCCTCTTGCTGAAATTTATCGTCCATGCGGTCGAATTCATTTTTCCAAAAATTGATTAAAGTTTGATTTTTTAATTGAGAAACAGTTTTATCACGGAAGTTTTTATTAGTTAAAATTTCAACAATATGGGTCATGTCAGAGCCGGGGACATTGACTAAAGTGAGAACAGCATTGCGAAGGATATGTTCCAAACGTGGTCCCCAAGAGACGTTGCCATAAAGTTTTTTGAAGATAGAAATAACACCTGAGGCAACCAATTCTTTTTGAGAATCGTTTTGAGCCTCTAAAACATTGAGAGGATAGACAAATTCGGGATCAGCAGGGTTGAAATAACAACAATCGTTGATGCGGGAGGAGGGAATATAGTCGAGAATGGTGCTGCACAAATCGCCGTGAGGATCGATAATAGCAACGCCGCGACCTTTGCGGATGTCGTCGATGGCCATATTGGCAATAAGAGTGGTTTTACCAGTGCCAGATTTTCCAATAATGTAGGTGTGGCGGCGGCGATCCTCGCCTTCTTTGATACCAAAGATAGCATCCTGATTATGAAATTCGGTTTTAGCAAAGAAGGTAATATTATTGCGGGCGGCTTCATCGAGACCATTGGCGACCGGTAGGTTCTCGGGAGGATCGGCAAAAAGTTTTTTGCCCCAGGCGATGTTGGGTAGTTTAGTGAGAGCGGTGGGAAAGTGCCAAAGAAGGGAAAGCTCGTCGACATTTAATATTTGTTTAGCCAGACCGGGTAAAAATGAACGCTTGATTAAGGATTTTTTGAGGTTGCCCCTGAAAAGAAGAGAGGGGGAAGAGGCTTTGACAAAATTTCCCCGAGGATTGGTATAAATGCCAAAAGAAGAGGAGAATGAATTAAGCAGAGCCGGGTTATTGCTGGCTAAATTTATTTGGGTTAAGAGTCCGGGAAAGGCAATTTTACTTTCGAAAACTTGTTTGTCGGGGTGAGGTTGATGATAATTTTTTTCTTTATCGACAATGATGCCATTTTGGATAACGGAAATTATGGGAGATTGCCAGTTTTTGGGAGGAGCAGAGAGAAGAATTTGATAGAGGAAAAAATCAGTTTCGCTGGTAGAACGGGCTAGAGAAGAGAGAACTGAAGCGAGTGGATCGGTGTCACGGAAATCGCGGGTGGATTTGAGAGGGTAGTTAAAAGGACGGGAAAGACTTAGTTGGGAAAAATGTAGGGGTTTCGCTTGCCGAAACCCGTCTTCGTTTTGGGCGTCGGCGAGCGACGCCCCTACAGAAGTTAAATAATCTTTGGGTTCTTTGGTGATGGCGGTGGGATATTGGGCTAGAATTTGGGCGCGAAAAAATTCGAAAGAAGTGCTGGGGACGGCAACGTAAAAATGAATTTGACCTTTTTCCAAAGTGATTTCCAGTGAGGAAATAGTGTTTTTTTTGCCTAAAATACGGTTAAAAAATGAAGTATGAGACATTTGAACAAAATTGCTTAAAAGGGAAGACATAGATTCGGAGCTAAATTCATTTTCCTGAGGCAGACGGATTTCCAGAATTTTCCAAAAAGAGTCGGTAGCTGACATAGAAAGATTATATATTAAAAGGTGTGGAAGCGTATTAGGGAGATAATTGAGTAAAAAATGTGTGCATTAAGTATGTATTTGCCTCCTTGATATTATGAGATATTGTGATATACTGCAATTTATCTTACAAAGCTGCAGTGAGATTGATGGCAGTTTCGTCTGCGGAGAGGTAGGGAGTACTTTAACAACCTGCAAAACATATGGGTAGAGACCCGATGAGTCCCGCTGCGGCGAGATTGATCGGGTTTCTACTCGAAAGAGTAAATCAAAAAACCCAAGGAGAAGAAAATGAATAAGAACCAAAAAAGAAATGAAAAGGACAGAGAAAGGAACAAGTCAAAACGCTGCGGCGTTTTGACAAAAAAAATAAATGGTGGAGGTCAGAAATGATTTTGCATCAGCAACCACCCGACCCGAAAGAATGTATAAAGCCAAGCTGCACGGGATGTAAGTTTTTTCCGCGCTGTCGGCAAATTTTGGAAAGTCATAAGCCAGATTTGGCTGCAGCCCGGGAAGATGCAGTAAAAGCTTCCCAGGGAAGCATCGCATACGAAGACAAGTACACACCCGGGGGTTAGATCTCCTTTCCCATCTTTAGCTGTGGAAGGGGAAACCCTTCCACAGCCCCTTGGGAAAAAGAAAAGAAAAAAAGTGTTTTGCAGGTTGTGATATT
>CAZEXG010000009.1:0-3329 GCA_964516665.1 uncultured Gammaproteobacteria bacterium | reverse complement strand
AGTTTGCAGGGTTTGGAAACTAGTGAAGGAGAGGTGTTGAGAGAATTACCCGGCACAAGGAAAGTGTTACCAACAAAAAGAGGAATGGGGGAAGTAGTGGTGGAAAAGCCAGGGAGAATTGTGGGAGGAAAAAGTAATGGCTGAAAAATGTCGAATACATCCATTAAATGATGCAGAACGTTATAATGTATTTGAAGGTGGAGAGCTGGTACAAAGAAATGTTTTGGCTTGTAGTATTTGCATTAGTAATACACCTTGGTTAAAACATCGGTTGGTGGAAAAAGTAGTAGAGCAAAGAAATGTGCCGACAAATTTTGTAGCGGAAAGTGCGAAAAAATTTGAAGGTTGAAATTTAGGATAAAATATCCTATAATTATTAATATGTCAAATAAGATAGAGGCAGCAAATTTATCAAGACTGCCTGATGTTAATTTATTAAGTCGACAATTGATTCCGGTGGAAATGAGGGTGATTGTGCCGGATGATTATGGTTTGATGGCGCTTTTGACAGAAAATGGAAGAAGGGAGTCTTTGAAAAAGGCGGTAGGAATACTAGAAGGTAAAATTTTTGGAACTTTACCTGGAGAATTGGCAGGTAAAAGATTTTTAATTGAAAGGAGTTTAGAATTGATTGGTCCAAATGAAGTTGAAAAGGAAGATTTTGGAGTGGTACAAGGAGTTGTATTACGAGAAAAAGGGGAGCTAAGTAATTTTAGTGGTTCGGTGGGAGAAGTAATCAACCCTAATTTGTTTGGAAAAATGAGGGGGGTAAATTATCAATCAATGCCTTATTATGAAGCTATAGTGGAAGCGATTGGGGAAAATGTAAATAGTATGGCCCCCAGAAGACAAATTTTGGTATTGGTGGCTAATGGAACCCCAGTCAGAAGCGAGATTAATCCTCCAATTATGAATGCCTTATTAAGAAAGTTGGGGCCATGGAGTCCGGAAATTTGGGTATTGCCTATGGTTAGGGGAAATGGAGTGAGGGTGGATTTAGATAGCGGAGAAAATGTTCACCGTTATTGGCAAAATCATCCATTAGGAGATCGTTATGGGGTAATCCCAGTTTATGCCAAGCCTGAGTTTTATGAGAATGAAGGCAATAAGGGATTAATACTTAAACAAGGAAGGTTAAATTTGGCGACTTTGTTTGAGAAATAATATCTTGTAGTATTTTTTATAATTATTGACAAATGTGTAACTCTGATGTATATTTCCTTAATTTTTAAATTTTTTTAATAAAGAAAAAATGACAAGTCCAGATAGAAATAACGGTCATGGGATTACTCTAGAGAGAAAAGTTAATGCGGCTACAGCAGTGGGAATTCCTCCGGAATATGCACATAAATTGCCAGATAATGTGACTAGAGCTTTGGAAAAAAGACAAAATAGAGGGATTCAGGAAGTAGTAAAAGGTGGTTCAATTGAAGGTATGTCTGTTTTGGATAGATTAAAATACGATTTATTTGAAAATGTAGCTCATCTAGGAAACCAAGCAAGAGTGGTCGCTTTTATGAAGAAATGGGGATTGAGTACTGGCAGTAGTAAAGAAGATTTTGAAAGAGCCAAGGCATTGATGATTGGGGCTAAGGAAAACGCTCTTAATTTGGAAAAAATTGATACTCAAATTAATGCCCAACATGCAATTCAGGATACTGATAGTGCTTTGGCCAGAGCTTCAGGAAATTTTTTAGCCAGAGCGGTGGCGCCGGCTGAAGTAAGGAATTCTTTAAGTACCTTGGTAGCGGCGGCAGTGGTGGATCAAATCGGAAGGAGAATATTTGGTAATAATTATGATCCTAGTGATGGAGAACAGATTATGGTGATGGCCCAATATATGGAAATGATGTTTAAGGCTGAAGAAGGAAGATTAATGATAAAACCAAACGTGGAACATCAAAGGATAATGAATACTTTAGAAGAGGCGGAAAGGAGACATGAGATTGAAGCTACAAATAGAGAAAGAGCTGCGGAATTACTGGGAAAATCTCTTAAGGCACCAATAGATTACGCAAAAGAAGTGATAAATAATGATGTATTAGGTGATTCTGGAACAGTGGTAAAGGTAGCTGAGGCTGTTTCAAGTACGGCTGACAGATTACTGGAAGGTGGTCTTGCAATAGTGAGCAAAGTTGTTGATTTTGCCAAAAAACCGGAAATTTGGCTCAGTAGTGGAATTGCTACCGCAGTGAGTATAGGTTTTGCAGTTGGACCGGAATGGCTGCCAGTAGCGGCTGGGATTACTGCCGGAACCGGTTTGGTTGGTTGGGGTCTTGATAAATTGAAAAATATTAAAGTATCCAAAGGAAGTGAAGCAGTTAGCATGCCAAGAGTGGTAAGTGAACAAAGGAGAGAAAGAAGAGAAGATACTAGTAATGGAGGTATCAGAGGGCAAGATTTAGATAATAGAGGAAGAGTTATCAATGCTAATTTTGATGATTAAATGAACAAGGCAGAACAGTTTTTAATCGGAAAAGGGGTAACAAAAATTTACCATGGAGGTTCATTGAGAATAGCAGATGAAAATGGGTTGGGTGTTGGTGGTTTAATTGCAGATTTTATCCTGAGAGGTCCGACACTTTGGAATAATGCAGGAAGAGCTTTGGTATTGGTTGATGATCCGGATAAATTTATGTGGAATTGTGAGAAGAGAAGATATTTAATTGGAGGAGTAAAAGTTAGTGCTTTTTGTCATAATGATCGGGAAGGATGGAATATGAGTTTGGAAATAGGAAGGAGATTAAATCAGATTATGAATGGAAGAGTGTCGGGACTTAATCGGCAATTAGGTTTAATTGTAATTGGAGATTTGGAAAAAGTGAGATATGCTGATTTTGATTTTCAGACAAACTTAGCGTTTATGGCAATGTACTCAAAAGAGAAACAAAATGTTGGAAATAGAGGAAGTTTATCTGTTTTGGCTTTTGACGATACTGCTGTTGATCGAGGAGATCAAATGTTTAATAATTTGAGACGGTCTTTTAATAATAATATTACTGTGAGTCAAGAACCGATTGAAGAATAAGTTGTTTTGCCATATAATTCTTGGGCACTTTTGAAAATTTGAATTTATTCCCCTGTAGCTCAGTCGGTAGAGCGCTCGCCTGTTAAGCGATCGGTCCTTGGTTCGAGTCCAAGCGGGGGAGCACAGTAGGATTTTGAATCCATTTCGATTCTAAATTCCCGCATAATTCCGATACATCTTTGGTTTCGAACATATCATCAACCGTCGGTTCCGATTTTTTAATTCTTTCGATGTTAGAGAATGGTTTTTCCAGGTAAGGATCGAGCAATCCGTCTTTCAAAAAAAGTTTCGAACCGAATCT
>CAZEXG010000008.1:0-19546 GCA_964516665.1 uncultured Gammaproteobacteria bacterium | reverse complement strand
ATCGAATTAACTTCCCAAATAATTACTCTTGACGCCAATTTAACTTTAGACAAACCAGAAGATGCCATCCCTTTGATCAAAAAATACACAGCTCTAATCGATTCAAATATTCTTTGGTCTATACAAATCACTGATATTTACCACGACGAAAAATTAAACAAATACCGTTACACCTTCCAGGTTTCTTACTATAATTGTGACGATAAAACCGCCAAAAAAACCCATCTCTCTGTTTTCAATCTAGACACATTAGTTACACATTAGCAGTCAGAACATTAGACTGCTAATTATCACATCAAAATAGATAAATCCTATCCTTTGGGAGTATTTATATATCAATCTATGTCAAACCTATTCCAGTGACTGAGGGGATAATGGTCGGAAAAATCGTTGAACTGGGGATTGGTGTCATTGTCGGTGTCGGGCTAGGGGACCAATCCCAGGGCACGTTAACCCCAATCCTAATCTCTTTTTCATCGCTCGAGCCATCTTTATCCACTGCCCTCGCTTTTAGCGTGTGGGGGCCGTTATCCAAGTTTAAATTGGTCTCAAAAGGTCTTTCATTCCAAGTCATCCTTTCGTTTCCGTCTACCCACAATTTTACTTCAGTAATCTTTTTTAAAGAACTGGTACTAATCTTGACCGTGAAACTGTTACTCTGGGTCGAACGATCCCCAGGCTGATCAAAATTTATTCCCACAGTTCCGTCACTTCGACAGTAAGATTCCGGCGGGAAATATTTGTCTTTATCACTTTGTTGATTGATCCAGCCATCAATTCCTTCCTGCCACCTGTTTCTGCCATCACTACTGATTGGATCTTCTTCTTTAAATTTAAAATATTCCTTACTATCGTAATTTCCATTAGTCACATCTTCCGGAGTGGCTAAACCAACCTTATCTCTACATACTTTTAATTTCAAATGAATCGGATCAGTAATATTGGTCTGTGTTCCGTTAATAAAATATTCTTCCTTACTGGGAAACTCATCGTGAACTCCATAACCCGACACCTTGTCTACCGAAATTCTCACCACCCCGGACGGCACTTGAAAATCAATATTTTCTATCTTTGGCAATTCATATAGCATTATCTTTCGCCAAATCGGCGCTGCCCCAGAAACACCGGAAGCAATTCTACCCATTTCAGAATTATCATTATTTCCCACCCAGGTGCTAACCAACAAATTTGGAGTCCAACCAATAGTCCAATTGTCTCTTTTATCATTAGTCGTTCCGGTTTTTACCGCCACTTTATAATTTGGAATTACTAAATTATTTACTGCCCCAAAAGTTAAACTTCTGGCACTGTTATCCGCCAAAATGTCGGATATGACAAAAGCTTCCTCCGGACTCATTACTTTTTTTCCAGAAACCGTTTTAAATTCCTCCAAAACCCGACCGTCTTTATCCTCTACTTTTAATATTCCCACCGCCTCCACTTTGCTTCCACCATTAGCAAAAGAACAATAAGCGGAACTTAATTCAATCATTTTTACATCTGCTCCACCCAAAGTTACTGCCAAACCAAAACGTTTCATATTTTCTGCTGTCGGCTGTAAAGTACTCATTCCCATTTCATAAGCCTGTTGCAACATATTTTTTACCCCCACTCTGGCTAAAGTTTTCACTGCCGTCGTATTTATAGAATTACCTAAAGCATCACGCAAACTCATTGGACCGTTAAATTTACCATTATAGTTATTCGGGGTGTAATCCTTTTGTCCCTGAATCGGGAAACTTACCGGGGTATCCATAATTAAAGAGGCAGCTGAATAACCCTTCCTCAAGGCCATCAAATAAGTTACCGGCTTAATGGCTGAACCCGGCTGTCTTAAGCCTTGGGTTACCACATTAAATTTACCGTCGGTTTTATCGCTGTTATAACCCCTGGAACCCACCATTGCTAACACTTGTCCATCCCGTGGATCCATCACCACCGCAGCTCCATTACTGATACCTAATTTTTCTGATTTATCAATCTCCTCACCTACAATTTGCTGTACCTGGTCTTGCAATTTCAAATCTAGAGTCGTGGTTACTTTTAGACCACCGCCCTCAGCCACATCTTCACCGTATTTTTCCGCCAACAAGCTTTTCACCCAAAAAACAAAATGAGGTGCCGCTAACTGACTCGTATTTTCATAAAATTTATAGTTTTTCACTTCTTCCATAGTCTTATCCATCGTTCCCTGGTCAATATAGCCGTCTTCTACCATTCTGTTTAACACATGCTCTGTTCTGGCAATATAAGCCGTTGGTGTGGTTGAAAAAGGCGAAAAAACGTTTGGCCTTTGGGGTAAACCAGCCAGTATTACTGATTCCGTTAAACTCAAATCTTTTACTGCCTTGCCAAAATATTGTTCCGCGGCGCTACCCACTCCCCATGCGGTTCCTCCGTATGGTGCTTCATTTAAATACATTAGTAAAATTTCGTCTTTCTTATATTTGGCCTCGATTTGGACCGCCAAAATAAATTCCTTTATTTTTCTGGTTACCGTTACTTCCGAACTTAATAAAACATTTTTTACCAATTGTTGGGTTAAAGTTGAACCTCCGGTAATTTTATGAAAATAGAAAAAATTCTTCACAATTCTAAATGGTGCCAGAGGATCAAAACCTTTATGTTTATAAAAATCCTTATCTTCCACGGCAATTGTCGCTTTTCTTAAAGCCTCCGGCACCTCTTCCCAAGTTACCGGCTGTCTTTTTTGGTCATGATACAAATCATAAAGTAGTTCCTCGTTTCGATCGTAAATTCTTGAAGCAAATCCGTCGCGTCTTACCACTTTGCTTGGACTGGGCAAGTCTTTGGAATACCACACAAACAAAAAAATCATTGCTACTAAAGCCACCCCGGTTAAGACCAACAATACCATAAAAAAACGATACCAAAACTTTTTCGTTCTCAACAATTTTTTCAAACGGCAGAGAAATAATTTCATTTAATCAAAACGCTCAAAAAGGGGATCATCCCCGAGATAAATAATGCTAAAGTCGCAATTATTAACACTGTATTCCGCATCTGTTTTCTACCGATCTTCTTCCCAAAAACTTTCATAAATCAATGATAACATAATCTCAATGGCGCTCAAGCTTCCCGGAATTGGTCCTGCTACCCTGCAAAAACTTCAAAAATTGAATATCAATAGTTCCCGCGACCTTCTCTATCATTTTCCTCACCGTTATTTGGATTTCTCCCATTTTAGCCCCATTTCTCAACTTCAACCCTATCAAAATGTCACCATTAAAGGCCAAATCGTTCATCTGGATAATATTTTTACTCGTTCCCGAAAAAATATCCAAAAAATAATTCTGGCCGACTCTACTGGCCAAATCGAACTAATCTGGTTTAACCAACCCTTTTTGATCAAAAATTTCCACCTCGATGATACCTGGGCTTTTGCTGGCACTGTCAGCCCTTATAAAGGAAAACTAAGTATTTTTTCCCCGGAATACGGCCAATTTAACACTGGCAAAATTATTCCTGTCTACCCCGAAACCAAAGGTCTTAGCAGCCGTTGGTTTCGTAAAAATATTAGTCTAAACTTATCCAATCTCATCGAGTATGAAAAGGATCCTCTACCTCCCTCACTGCTAAACAAATTCAAACTTCCTTCTTTAACCCAATCCCTTCAGGAAATTCACCAACCTTCCACTGCCGCCTCTCTCTCCCAAAGTCGTTACCGTCTGGCTCTTAATGAAATTCTTGCCCTTCTTTCTCAAGCTCGGCTCCAAAAACAAATTTGGCAACAATTTACTCCTCACTTTATCCTTAAATCCAACCAAAATACAGAAAAAAAACTTCATCAACTCATTGCTTCCTTTCCTTTTAAACTAACTTCTTCTCAACAAAAAGCCTGGGAAGAAATCAAGGCCGACCTTCTCTCTCCAAATAAAGTCAGTAATCGTCTTCTTTGTGGTGACGTCGGCTCAGGAAAAACTGTTTTAGCCATTCTCTCGGCCTATTTAACTCATCTCAATCGTCATCAAAGTCTCTTCCTGACCCCTACCGAAATCCTCGCTCAACAGCACTATGCCACTTTTTGTCGTTTTTTACCCGATTTGCCCATTTTCTTTCTTAGTTCTAAACATCCTCTGCCCAAAAAAATTCCCTCAAATGCCATTATTATTTCCACTCATGCCGCCATTTTTCAAAAAGAAAAATTTATTAAAAATATCGCTTTATTGATCGTTGATGAACAACACAAATTCGGCGTCAAACAGAGATCTTTTCTCGATTCCCCACATCCGCCCCATCTTCTTACCATGACCGCCACCCCTATTCCCCGTAGCCTCAGCCTGACTCTTTTAGGCAACCTGGATTTGTCCCTTCTTAAAGAAACTCCTAAAAATAGGAAAAAAATTAAAACATTCCTCATCCCCAACCATAAAATTGTCGATTGCTATCGTTGGCTTGAAAGCGATATTGAGCAGCGCCACAGCCAAGCTTTTATTGTTTGTCCCTTCATTGAAGAATCTGAATCTCTTCAATCGATTAAGTCAGCTAAAAAAGAATTCGACCATCTTCAAAAAATATTTTCTCATCAAAAATTAGCCTTAATTCACGGTAAAACTCCAATTAAAGACCGAGAAAAAATTCTTTCTGATTTTTCTAAAAACCAGATTCAGATTCTGGTCACCACCCCGATTATTGAAGTTGGTATTGATTTTCCCAATGCTACCACAATTATTATTCAATCTGCTGACCGTTTTGGCCTTTCCCAGCTTCACCAGCTTCGCGGCCGGGTGGGTAGGGGAGACTTACAAAGTTATTGCTATTTCTTTACCGAAAGTGAACAGGACCACTCCCTTAGCCGTCTTCATTTTTTAGAAAAAAATCATGATGCTTTTAAAATTGCCGAATACGATTTTAAAACCCGTGGTCCGGGTGAAGCTTTTTCCACTCTTCAACACGGTTTTCCCTCTCTCAAATTGGCCAACCTTTCAGATGTCAAATTAATCGAAGATTCCCAAAAATTTTTTGATTCTCTTCTCCAACTTTTTCCCGATTTTGACTTAAAACAGCTTCTAAAATTTCCTCTCTCTGATTCTGGCTCAGTCCACCTGAATTAATTCTTATTTTTTTGCTATAATAGCCCCATATGACAGCTCTACCTAAACATTGGCCCTCTAGTCGTCGACAAGGACGCCGCCGCGCTAGCCTCAAGGCCCCTAAATTGGCTCAACTTACCACCTGTAAAAATTGTGGTCAACCAAAAGTTCCCGGTTTTACCTGCAAAAACTGTAATCAGTGAAAAGTAAAAACGATCCTCGACACCAAAAAAGAATTAAATTAGTCCAAGCCCTTTTTGCCTGGAACACTAATCAGGCTTCCGTTCCGGAAGAAATTTCCTCTATCGTTTCCCAGATTTCTGAAATTGATCAATTAATTGCCGAGGCCGCCCCCAAATGGCCCCTCAGCCAAATCAGCCAAGTTGATCTAGCCACTCTTCGTTATTCCGTCTGGGAACTTAGAAACAATCAAGAAGTACCTCAAAAAGTTATCATTGATGAAGCCATTGAAATAGGCAAAGAATTCGGCAACGAATCCTCAGCTTCTTTTATTAATGCCGTTCTCGGCCACATTCTCAAAATTCAAAATGACACCCAATCTTGACGAACTTCAACAAAAAATCAGCTATCATTTCCAAGACCAAAATAAGTTACTTTTGGCTCTAACCCATCGTTCCTATCTTAACGAAAACCACACCCTTAAAGAGAGTAACGAGCGTTGCGAATTTTTAGGTGATGCTATTCTCGAATATTGGATTTCCAAAAAGCTCTATTCCACCTTTCCTGAATACCACGAAGGCGAGCTAACCAATCTTCGAAGTTTAATTGTCTGTACTCAAAATTTAGCCGAAACTAGCCATAAATTTAATCTTGGTTCCTACCTTCTTTTGAGTCGGGGCGAAGAAAATAATGGCGGTCGCCAAAATTTATCCCTTCTGGCCGACACTTTTGAAAGCCTGGTTGGCGCCATTCATCTTGACGGTTCCTATGCTGATGCCGAAAAATTTTTAGATACCTTTCTCAATGACAGTTTCATCGCTCTTTCCCAAAAACAAGTTTATAAAGATCCCAAAAGTCAATTTCAAGAAATCGCTCAAGCTAAAAGGGGAATTACCCCTCATTACGGCACTTTATCCGAATCCGGTCCTGATCATCAAAAATTATTTGAAGTTGGCCTTTATCTTAACGATGAACTTATCGCCAAAGGTAAGGGTAATTCCAAACAAAAAGCCGAAGAAGACGCCGCCCTCCAGGGCACCTCTATTCTCAATAAATGATTTTCTTCTTATCTTTACAATTTATAATTCAAAATTGAAGCATTTTGCTGTATAATCCCAACTATGCTTAAAATCAAACTTAAACCGACCGGTAAAATTCATCAACGCAGCTTTCGTATTGTTGTTGCCGAAAAACGCAGCAAATACAACGGTAACTATGTTGAGGATCTGGGTTTCTACACTCCTCAAAGCAATACCATTAATATTGACCAGGAAAAATTAGCCAAATGGTTAAAAAATGGTGCTCAACCCACTCTCGGTGTCGACAAACTCCTAAATCCTGACAAATACCCTCGAAAAAAGAAAACAGTTAAAAGCAAAGAATAAGCCATGACCGATATCCATCAAGCCACCGAATACATTATCAAAGCAGTTGTTGCCGATTCCGACAATGTTGTAGTTGACGCCCGGGATGAAAATGGTATGACTATTTTGGAAGTTAGCGCTCCCAGTGAAACTATTGGCCAAATAATTGGTAAAGACGGCAAAATAATCAAATCAATCCGTACTCTGCTTAACCTTGCTTTTCCTGAAACCCGCTACTTACTTCAAATCAAAGAGTAAAGAAAGGATCGGTCCTTTCATACTTTACAAAAGTTCCGCTTTCACCAATTTTTTCGACACTCATCATTTTAAATTCCTTAATTTTGGATAATAAATCAGATTCTTCCTGCTTTAAGGTTAAATCAGCTAAAGTCAAATTTTCGATTTTCAGATTCGAAACACTTTTCAAGTAATAAGCCGACACTCCCGCATCTATTGTCGCCACTCCGCCACTTGAAGACATTTCATACTCATCAATCGACATTAAGGGCAAGCTATTCTCCAATACCTTGACCAAAGCCAAATAATTTTCCTTTGGCCCAATTAAAGTCAATTTGACCGGAATTTTGTCATAATTTAAATTTTTGCTCTTATTTATTTCATTCTCCTGATCTTTAATATCACCTAAACTTACAGAAAATTCATCGACGCTATAATTCACATCCGCTACTGCGTTTCTAATAATTTTTACTAAAAGATAAGCATTTTTTTCAGGCAATACCCCCGCCGATAACAACTCAGCATTATTCTTTATTTCTTCCTGATCCACTGATAATAAATAATTTCTTTTTTGATCAACCTCTACCTTTTTCTGGTCAACATTTTTAATCGATTGAATTTTAGCCTGAATTTCGCCTATTTTTGGCAAAAATACTCCCAACACACTCAACAAAATAAACAACAACAAAAGTCCCGGCTTTATCCACAACAACAAAATATCAGTATGAACTCCGAATAATTTATCCGGTAATTTTAATTTATTCATTTAATTTTTACCTCCATTTTTATCAACCAAACTCCATCTGTTCTGTTAAATTCCGCGCTACTTATCACTGCGCTCTCCACCCCTTCCACTCCGCCTTTATTAATCTCGGCCACTTTCGACTCTACTAGTTCCTCTGCCGCCCTGCTGTTAGCCTCTACTATCACCCCAAACATATTCTTTTCCTTCAATTCAAAATTAGCTACCGTAGCCTCACCCTGAAATAACGAGGAAACTTTTTCAATCGCCGCCGAATATTCAAAACGGTTTTTTAACACTTCCCCCAAAACTTTAGCTCGATATTTTAATACCTGTCCCAAAATCACTTCTTCCGACATGCTTTTATAGGCCTCAACACTTTTCTCCAATTTTTTATTTTCTACCCCTAGTACAAAATCACTCCCAAAATAAGCCACCGCCACCAACACTATTGCCACAATCCACCAAGTTAACATTAATTTCATGTAGCCTTTCAGCCGCGCTTGAAGCTTTAGTTTAGCTGCCTGAAATTTAGCCTGATTAGGTAATAAATTTAAATTCAAACTTTTTTCCTCTTCTTGAATCATTATCCCTCCCTCATTGCCAAACCGGCCGCCAAAGAAAACCGATAACCTTCACTATTTAAATCAATCGGCAATACAATTTTTGTCGTATTAATATTGGTAAAAGGTTGAATAACTTGAACCTCAATTCCCAACAGTCTGGTCAATTCTTCCGCTAAACCAGGCATTTTTGCCCCACCACCGCTCAAAATCAATAAATTTATCGCCACCTTGTTATTTTCATTAAATAAAGCAATAGCCCGTCTGATTTCCTCGGCCATACTACTAAAAACCGGCATAATTGCATTCTTAATTTTACCCTCAAGTTCCATATCTTTTATGCCATAAGCCTTCTTATATTCCTCAGCGCTGGCCATATCCAAACCCAAATTTACCGAAATTGCCCGGGTCAAAGATTCACCCCCCACCGGCATTGATCTAGCAAAATAGATAGTTCCGTTGCGAAAAGCCACAATATTAGAATATTTTCCTCCAATATCCACCAACATGGTTGCTTCAAAATTACTTCCCATTTGTTTAACCACCCGTCTCATTGTCACCGCCGGTGATTCAATCGCCACCAATTCCATACCTGCCTCTTTAAACACTTTAATATAACTTTGAATTAAAGTATTTTTTGCCGCAATTACAAACACGGTCAAACGTCCAGCATCATCCGATTCCACCACTTCATAATCAATCGATACTTCGTCTAATGGGTAGGGGACAAAGGTCTCCGCCTCAAATTTTAAGGCATCTTTAATTTCACTTTCTTTTAAAGGAGGCAATGACACTAAGCGACTGACAATTTCATATTCCGGTAACGCTGTTACTACCCGTCTATCGGATAATTTTAAATCTTTTACCAAACCGCTTACTGCCTTCGCTACCTCACTTACTTCCTTTTTATTATCTTCCGACTTCAACCACTCAAATACTGGATTTTTTACTTCTCCGATCGCCGCCAATTCTAAATTAGTTCCCTCTCGATTCAAAGCCACCGCTTTAATACTGCCCGCACCTAAATCAATTCCAATAATACCGCTCATTATTTAAGTATAACAATTATGTTTAATCACTCAATACCGAATCTTCAGCACTCAAGCCAAACAACATAAAAGCTGGAACCCGATATCTTCGACTAATGCTAATTCTTCTACTGGCTCCCACCGAACTTTTAACCTCTTCCTCGCTACTACCGGCATATCCAGTAGAGGTAATTTCAATTCCTTGAATCGGGAAAACCGCCCCAACACTAGCCACCAAATAAAATTCACCTCCATTAATCAATGGTGTTACTGCCACCAATAGGGGATTATTATCTGTAGTTAAAGTAATACAGTCTGACCCCACACTATCAGTAAATCCATTAACTCTTTCTGTCGCCACCGGGCTAAAATTATAACCACTTCTTCTTACGCCATAACTGGTGCCACTCAGATAAAAATAATCAACCGCTATCGATCCAGTAAAACCTCGACCGCAAACATTTACTGCTCCACCAGGATAATAATTTGTCCCCAAACTACCGTCAGCATTGTGATCTACTAACCAATAAAACTCAGTCCCATTCTGGGCTGTATATTCCCCAAAATCTAAATTTTGCCCATCCCCACTAATATTCTGTACCGATATCTCCGCTGAAGAGACTCCATCTGGTGAATCATAATTTACTCTCTCAGTCTTTAAATAGTAGTCAATACCTGATTCTGCCGCATTAAAGGCTTTTTTTAATAATTCCTCATTAGTATCAATTTTGGTTTCAGTGGTTGAAGATTTCGACAAAGACAACCCCAAAGTTAACATTACTGCTGAAACTAACATTACTATTATTGCAGTTTGTGCCCGACGGTATTTCATTTTATTCCTCCCTCCATCCCGACATTACTCTGGTTAAGCTCGGTGGCATAGTAAAAACTAACTCCGGCCGGTAATTTATTATTACGGCCGGAACTGTATTATTTTGTGTTGCATCGCTAAAACTACGGTTAAAACGGATATTTCCCCGGGCATAAAGCATCCCGTTTATCTGCAACTGATTTGCCGACTGCCCACCACCACTAATATTGACATCAGCAATATAAACTCCATCTAAACGATTTACCGCCGGGTCAATCGTAATTGAACCACTACTAACCACCATAAAAAATTGCCCAGCCGCCAAGACAAAATCGCTATCAATTGTTAAATTTCCATTAACCAAAAACACTCCATTCGCCGGTCTCTGACTCCAACTTGTCCCCGTTGTTCCCAAGCCCAACCTTTGCCAATAATTACTGTAAAAATATTGATAATTAAATGGCTCATTTGGCAATAAATCCATATCTTTCCACCAATTATTTGGTGTACCAAAAGCACTATTATCATTGAAACCATTAGTGTTGGTATAAGTTGAAAAAGACACAAATCCATTACTTGCTAAAATTTGGCCCAAACTTAAAGCCCGACTGGCCACAGGTGCCGTTACCGGCACACCGCTACGCAGCGCATTCGCCGCTCTTACCCCACCGCCGCTTACCTGAAACCAACTTAATTGATCCCGAATAAAAGAAAAATCAATTTGTGCTTGAGGATTAGCTGAATAAGCTGAAACATTATTACCAATATTAAATTGAGCTGAGGGACAAGTAGTTATTCCTACCCCCAAATCAATTATTCTAGTGAAACGACCTGTGGCTGCCAAATCACCTTCAGGATTGGCCACACTACCGTTGTTAAATAAGGGTAAATAATTTTGTCCCCAAATTACATTATTAGTTCCATAATTGGCCGGGGGATTAAGCGTCATTTCCACGTCCGCATTACCATCATAAATCAAACGACTGAGACCCATATTAGCTCCGGCTAGCACTGTAAAGCCAGTATTATTACACGCCTGTCCAGCGCTACCATCATACACCGTTCCCATTACTGGCACCTGACAATCCCAAACTTTCCATGATCTATTCATTGATACCCATCCACTGTTAACATAGGGATCACTGACAATTCCATTTATAATATAAACTCCACCGTTATTTACTCCGGTATAATCCATCATTACCGTTCCTAAACGCGAAGTTCCGGATCCTGCAGCTAAAGCCAAATTATATGTCGCCCCATTCCATTGTAGCTGGGCCGAAGTAATATCAGCCCAACCGTCGGCGTCAGTTAAAGTTGCCTCAAAACGAACCTGTCTGGGTTGACTTGCTGTGGTAAAACTTGATTGACAAATATGATTTCTATTTCCTGTTTCCACTGCCACCGCCGTCCCATTTGAATTCCTGATCACTAAATTTGTAATTGTTGGTGCCGAGTTAATTCTAAAATATCCCCAAGCCGAGGGATCACTGGTCTGACCCACAGTACAAGTATCGTTCACCGCCCTGACCCGCCAATGATAAACCCCTGATGCCAGCGCCGCCGTTGTTACCGAAGTTGTTGTTATTCCGGATGGATTCCAAATTAAAGTACCGGCTGAATCATATAAACCTACCACATAACTTTCAGCGTTGATAACCGCATTCCAACTTAACGTCACTGCTCGTGGGGCGTTACCGGCAATTAATGTCGGACTTACATCGGTTCCGTTTGGCGAAATAATTGTTGGCGCCGTTATTACTGCATCAGTATTGGCACACGTCCCTCCGCAATCCCTCGCCTGCCCACAGGCAGGAACACAATCTTCACACTCCCGACAAGCCGCTGAAAACGACCCTGTACGATAATTACCACAACTGGCGTAACAACTCCAATTCACCGTCGTACTTCCACAATCTTGACTTTGAGTATATCCGCTAGCACAATTTGCATCTTCGCATGTCCAACAACCACTAGTTGAAAGAAATCCCAACGAACAACCACCTCCAGTAGCACCAGTGCTAGAGCATCTACCATCCGATCCACACGTTTCATCATACATATGACAATAAGCACAAATTCCCAAAATATAAGAACAACTCGTACTCGGCGCACTGTGTGTAGTTTCACTACACACCCAATGCCAGGTAAAATTTTCAGAACATGTTGTGTAAGTATACGTTCCACTACTTCCCCGACATTGAACCGCTGCCTTAACCTCAAATTTGCTAAACAAAAAAATACCAAAAAACGATAGTATAAATATTATTTTACGGAACATATACAATCATAGTAACAACATTATTATCACTAATTCCCAAAAGTAAATCTTTATCCAACAGCTTATTTCTCTCAACTTTACTTTTTTCAACCAAAAATTCACTTATATTCTTCTCTGAAGTTTCAACTTTTTTTTGATTTCTTTCTACTATCATTACCTGATTATCCAATTCAACCCCCTCAATATTTTTAATTATTCCCAAGAATTTTTCTCCCCTATAGCACCAAATTTTATCTTTTAACCAAAAAGAACACCTTACAATTTCCAACCGGCCAGACGGTATATTTGATTCCACAATTCCATAAGCAATATCTTTATTTGGTCCGAAACTGAAACCAGATTTATTCGGTATTTTCCAATTAAAATATCCTACAACCACTCCAAACAATATGAACAAAAATAAAACTAACCACCATTTTCTCACTATTTAATTATAGTGAGAATTAAGATCAATGCAAACTACTTATTTTCCGCACTTTCAAGGACATCAAACATAAACAAGAATGGAGCGGGGTCAGAAAAATTTTTCCATTCTTTATAATCAAAACCATTAATAGACAAAACATATTTCGCATAATCATCATTATCAGGCATTGCCGTATCATTATCATCATTCAACTGTTTCAATCTATTTGTTAAATCTTTAGACTGAAAATTACTTTCTTTGGTCATCTGTATTAATTTGTATAAATATTCTTTTAATTCCGCATCGGTTTCATTGGCTAATGCTCCTTCAAAATCAGGTATGGCTTCCGCAGTACAAGAGAATAACACAGTTGATTTACCTCGATACAATTCAAGAAGCTTGTCTATACCTGTAGCATCTTTCATATAAAAACTTTTTTCAACCACACCTTCTCCCGTTGATACGTTAATCTTCGATTTATTTACCCTCACAAGAGTATTTCTCAAGATAAATTCCATTACATATACCATTCTTTCATTGTTTTGATCCACACCCCCAAATAATACATTTACCTTGTCACCACTCAACTTAGCGTCTAATAATACAGCTTGGCTTTCAATATATCCCTTTGGTTCAGAAGTAATTCCATAAAGTCCCAAGACCCCCTTATCTTTGTCCATCACCGTCAAAGTCATCGCGTTTTCAGTTATCTTTTCATCCGTAAATTCACCTCGAGAATTAAGAAAATCATCCACCATTGCTGTCACCAATTGTTCTTTCTGGTCCACTTCATCTGTTGCTGTCGCTTCCATCGTCGCTTCCGCTGTTTCTCCTTCTGCTGCCGCTTGCACCGAAGTCACTCCAATCGACATAATCGCATCTAATAAATTTTGTCTATTTTCTTTTTTATCAGTATAGGAATTACCCTCAAAATCGAAAGCATAAGTATCTTCACCTACATAGGCAATTACCCCGTGGCTATTACCCGCTTCATCCACATAACCATAAACCTTAGCCCCATCTTTTTCCTTAGTCACAAAAGCCTTGTCTACCACCTGGCAGCCACTTTCACTTCTTTTATCATCGCAATAACCCAACACTTTTATCCCTTTTTGCCCATTATCTAGTTCTTCCGCCCCAAAGACCCAATGGCTCATTTTATTGCCATTACTAATGTAGTAAAGCATTTCCGTTCCTGGAATAAATTTACCCTCAAAATCGGCTACAATACCATCCATATCATTTTTTACGTAAGCAGCTACCTCCTTTTTTTGAGGATCAGATTCTAAAGCAGTCAAAACCTCACGGTTGACCACTCCTGAAATTTGTACCTGCGAAGCCACTTCCTGCACTTCCGCCGCCGGGGGATTACACCCAGCCAATATTGTCGTCAACAAAGTTGCCCCTACTCCTGTGCCCACTGCCATTTTAGATACTCCTTTATCGTATCCTGCCACTAAATTATCAACCAATGAAGGATTTACCCAATTATCTATTTTACTTAAAAGAGCATCAAGCACTGCCTCGCCCCCTTTCTCCAAAGTAGTTTCTCCCCAAGCTTTAGCCAAAACTCTATTATCACTGACTTCAACCTGTCTTTTTCTATCAGCCCAGAAACTTTCTAGTTTTCTGGTTAAATCAACATCAGTCTTTTTTATTAAATCATAATATTCAGGACTATGAGTATCACCGCCACCTGCCTCGAAAAGAGCGGCTTTGGCTGTTAGTGAAATTAATTGAGTAAATACTTCTTCATTAGTTTCAGGTTTAAAATGGCCCCTTTCGTCAGTTATTAACACTTTTTCATTATCAGCAGCGATTGAATTAAGTACCTTTTTAAATTTCCCTTCCTCGTCGTGACGCAAACCACCAACAAAAATATCTCTCAAATCTTGGCTTAAACCTTTAAAACCAAGTCTCTCTCCAGTAACTATTTCTTTTGTCATATTTATTAACCCTATAATATTAAACCAATTTTAACATTTAGTTTAATTTTGTCAATATTTTCCATAAAATTTTACCCAGATACACAACTACTACACATTGTTATTTTTACCAATAATATTGATTATTCCTAATAAAAGGCTAATTTTAAGTTAAAAATATAACTAAATTTTTAAAAATTTTCTTTTTTACTCCAAAAACCCCTCCAAATCCCATATTTTTTGTTATATATATCACTTTTTTACTCCCTCGGTGCTACCACCGACTGGAAATAACCCGTCGCTCCCACACTTCCTTCCGCACTGCTCCCCAAGGCCAAACTAAAACCAATCGACACCACCTGCTCGCCATTTAGACTACAGCTAACAAAATTATCACAATTAAAAGCGTACAAACTACTATCATTAAAAGAAAAATATCCGTTAGCCGACGCCGACGCAATTTTTCCACTGGCACTATCACAGAGTAGGGAGGTATTACCCCCACTTTTTGTGGCAAAACTTATCGAAGAACCCACTCCTCCGGCCGGGCAATGAATTTCGCCGCTTCTGGCATCTAAAATATTTCTCTTCATCTCTCCGTTAATAAAAAGGGCTTTAGCCGACAAAGCTTCCAATTCATCACTCGTTTTTCTGGCCTTAAAAGAATTAGTCATCACCGTTCCTGCCACTACCATCGTCACCCCGATTATTCCTACTGCCACCAAAATTTCAATTAACGTAAATGCTCTTTTCATTTTTACTCCCGACTAAAAAACCTATTAAATTTCATCGATTGATTATTTTTCCCCAACCATCCAATAGTAATCTCTGCTTCAGCACAATTTACTATTCCTCCTAAACCACAATTGGGATAATTAGCACTACCACTGGGAACATTTGTAAACACCACATTACAGCTATAATTCGGAAAACCATTTCGACTACAATCGGCGATATTATTTAAACTCCAAAAAGTAGCCTGATCCGCCCTCGACTGGGCAATCAATTCTTCCATTATCAACCCGGCCAACTCTGTTGCTCTTCTCCGGTCAAAACTATTTTTCCGGCTGTTTAAACCCATCACCAACAATACCACCGAGCCACCCAATACCAACATTAAAATAGCGATCGCTACCACCGACTCAACTACCCCTTGCCCTTTTCTCATAAACAATACTGATCACTATAACCACAGGCATCCACCCGAACACAAGTTCCAGAATAAGGCGGACTTTCGATAAAATGTGGATTACTTTCTGCCGGACTACTACAAACACCAGTCGGCACTAAATCAGCGCAAAAACCACCCCAACAATTATTGCTACAACAGTCCACATCACTAATACATTCAATTCCACTTGGCCTACAGCTAGAACAAACACCGGAGTAACAACTACCACTACAACATATCGCTGATAGGCTACAAGTACTACCCTCAGGCACACAAGGAACACTTGTTGCCGTCGGCGCTACTGTTGGTACTGATGTTGGAACAACTAATTCAGCAAAGGTACCTATGCCGGATTGATAACCTAAAAGCTCAATTTGTCCCAAAGCATCTATGTTTATTTCCTTATACATCACTTCGCTATCGTCTCTTTGAATTTGAATTCTAACTCTGTTATTTTCACCTAAAAAATTTCCTCCCGGGTCACTCGAAATTTTTCCCGAAGCTGCCCAATAATAAATCACTGCTGGCGACATTCCCACTCCGATTTCATTATTGTACGGCATTTTATCACTAAAAAAAGTTGCCCCAATTCCATTGGCTCCCGCTACCAAATTTCCGGCACTAAATTGCACCTGAACATAGGCTAAATCACCGGCAGCAAATCCCATTGGCACTTGTCTTGTTTTAGCGTAACTTTGGGCTAATTTTAAATCAGCAACAATCTGTTTTTCCGTTCTTTCCAGCTTTTGCCTTTGGTTAAAATTATTAAAATAAATCAAACCACCACCTAAAACCACGGCAATAATTGTCACCGAAATTAAAAGCTCAATCAAAGTAAAAGCCCGTTTCATTAATAAAACTTTAGCACAATTACGGATTTCTTACTTGGTAATTGTATAAATTACCAGCCCCATAAACTCCATTTGTCGACCCTAAATCTTCCATTGTGGCCCAAATCGTATAACTATAATCATTGGGCACACGTTGATAAAAATAATTTGATCCCTTAGGATCAATTGGCACCTTTTCCAGATAAGCTGGCACCAAACTATATATATCTGCCGGATAACTCGTTCCCACCTGTCGGACCATTTCCAGGGCCATTCTTATTTTTTCCAAATCCGACATCCTCCGTGAATCCCGACTCTTTTTTCCTGCCGAACCGTAGCTGATCACCCCAACCACGCTAATCACCGCAATAATTGTCACCACCACAATTAACTCAATTAAGGTAAAACCATTTTTTAAAAATTTTTTATTTGTCATTTTTTTTATTTTCCCCTCCATTTTTAAGGGAGGGGATAGGGGTGGGTTTTATTGTTGGCTTCTAACACAATAATACAGACCAGTACCACCCACTCCTGCAGCACAATTTATATTACTGGAGTTTCCATTTTTGACACTATCCATTGTGGCACAGGCGCAATAGGTTGTTCCTAATTGATAAACATAAGGGGTCGCCTTCGGATCTGTCGGCCATTGTTGTAGTAAACCGCTTGATGTCAATTGTGCTTGACTTGGGTAACTGTAATTATTCTGGCTGTAATACATTTCTGCCGCTTTTTGAATATTATTCATATCCTCAACTCTTCTCGAATCCCTGGCTTTTTTTTGGGCTTCACCATAAGACATGCTCGCCACTGCCGTTAATATGGCAATAATCGAAATCGATACCAGTAGCTCGAATAAGGAAAAGGCCTTTCTTTTTTTCATTTTTTTAATTTGCACAAACATAATAATGTGTTGCATTGGTTTCTCCCACTCCAAAGCCACAATTTAACTGACTTTGTCCGTTTTCCTGGGCATTTGGCGATTCGGTCACAATACTCAATGTAAATCCATCACCTCCGGGCGTCTGAGTATATTCATAAGCAAAACCAATATTGGCCACTGCCGGCATAAATGGCACCAAAGTTGTCCCTAAATTTGTTCCTGTTGGGGGATAATTTTGTGTCTCATTATAAAAAAGTCTTAAGGCGTTTTTCATTGCCACCAAATCCTGCTTTCTTTGTGAATCTGTGGCTCTATCCCTGGCCCCCATAAAGTTTGGCAATAATATTGCCGTAAGTGTGGCAATAATACTAATTACCACCAATAACTCGACTAAAGTAAAAGCTTTTCTATTGAAGAACACCATCGTTGTCTAAACTGCTATTGGGACTAACAAAAGCAAAACAATAAGCATTAGTATTTCCTCCACAATCATAAGTTAAATCAGCCTGTCCATCCCCATTACGGTCACATTGACTGTCCTTTTCATTTTCCAATCTGGCGAAAAGGGCATAAGCTTTACGATCAGTACCAGTATTATAGCAATATGGTGGGTTTCCGACTTTGTTTTCCCTCGGTAGCTGTTTCATATAAACGTAATCTCCGTCTCTAAATTCAGCTCCCCAAAGGATATAGGCTCCGTTTACCATAATCCTTCCAAATTCATCCGCCTCTGGCATTCTTCCATAATCGGCAAAATACATCTGTAAAGCCTTGGCTACCGAATTTAAATCACTCTTTCTGGCCACATCATTGGCTTTTCTTTTGGCTGTTTGGAATTGTGATACTGCAATTGTCGTCAATATTCCCATAATCGCTATCACCACCAACAGTTCCACCAAAGTAAAAGCTTTTTTCATCTAATTAAAGATAACATATTTTTTAATCGCAACCTACCCCACAACATGTTACCTGACAAGCGCTTCGACATTCACCCAAATAACAATTCGGACCAATACAGCCATTACCCATGCTATTACAAACTCCATCAACCAAGTAATAACAGGAACCTAAATTAATACATCTCGCATCCATCTTCTCTTCCATCCAGGATATATTTCCACTGGAAACTCCATAATTTGCCATTGAAACAGTAAAATCCCCCCCAAGATGAATCAACTCCGTCCCCCAATTTTCCGGAATATCCTTGTCATTTTTATTTTCCAAATTTGTCAATACTTTGTACCACTTCGGACAATCTACATCGTCACCCACCACAATCATATATGGATTGCCATTTGGATCGCATGGCCAAGGTTTTAACCAAGTAAAAATTGAACTCCTACAAAAATTTCTGTTCATCAAAGTCCCATCAATATAACTTTGACTCGGATAACAAGCACGGTCATTATAATATTCTTCAAAAGCTACCTTTATTCTGCTTAAATCTTTTTTTCTTTGGGAGTCTCTGGCTTTATTCATTAATCCTATTGGATTGAGTCCAGACGCTATAATTACAATCAACAAGGCCAGTATCGTCACTACAATTAATAACTCAACTAAGCTTATTCCCTTTTTAGCTCTCATTAGTAACATTCTATACTTTTTGTTTATCAAAAATAAAAATTAAATAAGCCTATTATTCTTGCTCCCCAAAAATTAGCCACAATTGTCCCTAAAATTAAAAAAGGCCCAAAAGCAATCGGCTCCAATTTACCTCTCTTTTTTAAAAGAATCATTCCACCACCAACTATCGCCCCCACAATAAAAGCCACATAAAAAGCCACAATCACTTTACCTAGGCCCAAAAACAAACCCATAAACAAAGCCAGTAAAACATCGCCGTCGCCCATTGCTTCTCTGCCTTTTATTTTAATTTTATGGAGAATAAATATAAATATTGCCGATAAAAAGGCAGAAAAAATATAAGTAATCGGAAAAGCAATCGCTGCCCATCTTACTGCCGCCAAAGCAATCAAAGTATAAGCCGTCACATCCGGCAGCATCATATATTTAAAATCAAAAGCCGCCTCAAAGACCAAAAAACTCAAAATAATAAAATCAATTATTAATA
>CAZEXG010000007.1:9052-20842 GCA_964516665.1 uncultured Gammaproteobacteria bacterium | reverse complement strand
CCACTGTCATTCGTTCCTTAACCCAAGGTCGTGGTTCCTTTTATATGGAGCCCAGCCACTATGACCCGGTTCCTCGCGATATTCAGGAAAAACTGACTATCAAAACTACGGAAAAAGATAAATAAGATATTCTCTATTTACGGAAATCTTAACCCCTCCAAAT
This sequence comes from uncultured Gammaproteobacteria bacterium, assembly GCA_964516665.1. Taxonomy (GTDB): domain Bacteria; phylum Patescibacteriota; class Microgenomatia; order UBA12405; family UBA12405; genus UBA12158. The sequence continues at coordinate 20,679 of CAZEXG010000007.1, read as the reverse complement.
CGGAGGGGTTTTTCTTTCCCAAAACTTATTTTATGTGTTATCATTGGACAAATCGAAAACACTGTTTTCTCTTGGCAAAATTTTTATTTCCATCTTGCTAAGCTAGTATCTTATTGATACAATTCTAAAGCGTTTTTCGCTATAATCTTATTTGTTAAAAATTATTCCGAGAACTCGGAAAACAATCAAACAAAAAACATATGGCTGATGTCTATCAAAGAAACAAACCCCATGTTAATGTTGGTACTATTGGTCACGTTGACCATGGTAAAACTACCTTAACTGCGGCTATTACTAAAGTTCAAGGTAATCCAAAATCTTATACTGATATTGCTAAGGGTGGTACTGTTCGTGATTCCTCCAAAATCGTTACTATTGCTATTTCTCACGTTGAATACGAAACCGAGAAAAGACACTACGCTCACATCGACTGTCCAGGGCACGCTGATTACGTCAAAAACATGATCACTGGTGCTGCTCAAATGGATGGAGCTATCCTCGTCGTTTCTGCACCCGATGGTCCAATGCCTCAAACCCGTGAGCACGTTCTCCTGGCTAAACAAGTTAACGTTCCGGCTTTAGTCGTCTTCTTAAACAAAGTTGATTTGGTTTCCGATCCTGAATTCTTAGATTTAGTTGAAATGGAGATTCGTGATCTCTTAACCAAATACGGTTACCCAGGAGATGAAATTGCTATCATTCGTGGTTCCGCCCTCAAAGCTCTTGATGGTGATGCCGCTGGCGTTGAATCTATCAAAAAATTGATGGATGCTCTTGACAGCTACATTCCTGAACCTACTCGTGAACTCGACAAGCCTTTCATGATGCCGGTCGAAGATGTCTTTTCTATCAAAGGTCGTGGTACTGTCGCTACCGGTAGAATTGAACGCGGTGTTATCAAAGTTAACGACGAAGTTGAAGTTGTCGGTCTCCGCGATACTCGCAAAGCTGTTGTTACCGGTGTGGAAATGTTCCACAAATCTCTTGATCAAGGTCAAGCTGGTGATAACGTCGGTTTGCTCCTTCGCGGTATTGAAAAAGACGATATCGAACGCGGTCAAGTTTTGGCCAAACCCGGTACCATCACTCCTCATACCGAATTCAAAGCTCAGGCTCTTTTACTTAAAAAAGAAGAAGGTGGTCGTCACACTCCTATCTTTGCCGGTTACCGTCCTCAAGTTTTCATCGGTACCACCGATGTTACCGGTGAAGTTATCCTTCCCGAAGGTGTGGAAATGATCATGCCTGGCGATAATGCCGATGTTACCATTAAATTAATTAAACCAGTTGCTATGGAAAAAGGTATCCACTTTGCTATTCGTGAAGGTGGTTTAACCGTCGGCGCTGGCGCTATTACTGAAATCATTAAATAAACATGAAAGGGAATCGGATTCGTATCAGACTTAAATCTTTTGACCACCGTCTTATTGACGAGGCGGCGGTCAAGATCGTGGAAGCCGCAGTTACTGCTGGCGCCACCGTCCAGGGTCCGATTCCCTTGCCGACCTCTCGCAAACTCATTACAGTTTTAACCAGTCCTCATACCGATAAAAACGCTCGTGATCACTACGAAATTTTGACTCACAAACGTTTAATCGATATCTTCAGCACTAATCTTCGTACCGTCGATAGCCTTCAGCACCTCGACCTGCCATCCGGAGTTGAAGTTGAAGTCAAGATGTAATTACTCATATGATCTCAGGATTTATTGCACAAAAAAAAGAAATGACTAGTGTCTTCACCCCTGAAGGCAAAAGAATCGCGGTCACCATCCTTAAAGCTTCTCCTTTAACTGTTAACCGTCTCCGTACTTTGGAAAAAGATGGTTATCAAGCTGTTCAGGTTAAATATAATGACAAAAAACTTTGTGAATTTGATTTAAGTTCCGAAACTGTCCCCGAACTCAACAGTGTCATTTCCGTAGATTCTATTTTTAATCCCGGCGATAAAGTTTATGCTACCGGCAAAAGTAAAGGTCGTGGTTTTGCTGGTGTCATTAAACGTTGGGGTTTCCATCGACAACCGGTTACTGGTGGTCAATCTGACCGTGTTCGTGCCCCCGGTTCTATCGGTGCTCAAACTCCGGGTAAAGTTGTTCGTGGTAAAAAAATGCCTGGCCATTATGGCAATGCTACTGCCACTATCACTAATCTCAAAGTTTTCTCCGTAGATAAAGACCAAAATTTACTTTACATTTCTGGTCCGGTTCCAGGCTCTATTAATTCCTGGGTAATTATTAGTAAAAAATAACTATGAAAGCTACTCTTTACAACCTTCAAGGAGAAAAACTAAAAGATATTACCTTACCTAAGGATATATTTGAAGCCAAAATTAACGATCTCTTAATTGCTCAAGCTATTAGAGTTGCTCTTAACAATCAACGTTCCTCCCATGCCGTGGTCAAACACCGTGGCGAAATTGCTGGCACCACCAAAAAAATGTGGGCTCAAAAAGGTACTGGTCGTGCTCGTCATGGTTCCGCCAAAGCCCCGCAATTTGTCGGTGGTGGTTCCGCTCACGGACCTCGTGGTGATCAAAATCCCAAGCTTCGTTTTACTCAAAAAATGCGTCAAGCTTCTTTGAAATCAATTTTATCCAAATTTGCTAAAAATAAATCCATTTTAGTTATCGATAAACTTTCTTCCATTGAACCTAAAACCAAAAGTGCCTGGAACTTTGTCGGCAAGTTGGAAAAACAAAATGAATTGTTGGCAAATAGCCATAAAATTGGTATCATAACCAGTCGCAGTTTCGAGAGTGTTACCCGCGCTTTTAGCAACATTCCCGGCGTCAATCTTTTGTCTCTTAAATCGTTAAATACTTACGATTTGTCCAAACAAAATTATTTGATGTTTACTTCCGCGGCTCTAAAAAAATTAGCTAAATAAATATGATAATTCAAAGACCTTTAGTCACCGAAAAAGCTATCCTCGCCCAACAAAATGGCAAGTACGCTTTTATTGTCGACTCCAAAGCTACCAAATCCCAAGTTGCTGCTAATTTTTATTCCCTTTTTGGCATCAAAGCTCTTAAAGTAAATATTTTTATCCTCAAGGGTAAAGTCAAAACTAATTGGAAAAACCGGGCTAAAGTTATCAAGCCTAATCATAAAAAAGCTATCGTTACCATTAAAAAAGATCAAAAAATTGATCTCTTAACTCTCAAAAATGAAAAGTAAATTATTAACCATCAGAAAAAAACATAGTGGTCGTGATTCTCAAGGCCACGTTTCTGTCCGCCACCACGGTGGTGAGGAAAAACGTTTCCTCCGTCTGATTGACTGGAATAGAAATAAAATCGATCTTAAAGCCAAAGTTGTTGCTATCGAATACGATCCTAATCGTACCGCTGATATCGCTCTTTTGTCTTATGCTGACGGTAGTAAATCCTATATCTTGGCCACCAGCAATCTTGCTGTTGGTGATACCGTTGTTTACTCTGAAACAGCTCCCATCAAAGATGGTAATAAACTTCCTCTTAAAAATATCCCCGTTGGTGTTCCTGTTCATTGTCTCGAATTCCAACTTGGTCGCGGGGCCCAAATTGTAAAATCTGCCGGTTCTGCCGCCTATATTCAATCCATTGATGGAGACAAAGTCACCGTTAAAATGCCTTCTGGTGAACTTCGTCTTTTCCCTGGCTCCGCTTGTGCCGTTATCGGTCAAGTCGGCAATGTTGATCACTCCAATCAAAAATTAACCAAAGCTGGTGACTCTCGCCACCGGGGGATTCGTCCTTCCGTTCGTGGTGTGGCCCAGAATCCTCGCTCCCATGCTCATGGTGGTGGTGAAGGTCGCTCCAGTGTTGGTATGAATCCCAAGACTCCTTGGGGTAAACCAGCAATGGGTAAAAAGACCCGTTCCCGTAAAAAAGCTTCTAATCGCTTAATTGTTAAACATCGCAAATAATATGGCTCGTTCCTCCAAAAAAGGCCCTTACATTGATGCCAAATTGGTCAAGAAAACAACCTTAAATAAGGATAATTCTCCAATTAAAACCTACGCCCGTGGTTCTCAAATTTCCCCGGATTTTGTTGGTCATCATTATGCTGTTTACAATGGTCGTAAATTTATCGAAGTTTATGTTACCGAAGACATGGTCGGTCACCGTCTGGGTGAATTTTCTCCCACTCGTACCTTCAAAGGCCATGGTCGTATTGTTAAGCGTGTTATAGAAAAGACATAAAAATATGGCTAAAGAAATTACTAAAAAAACAGTCACTAAAAAGACAGTCACCAAAAAAGCAGTTGTTAAAAAAACACCTGTTAAAAAGGCTGTTGTGGAAAAAGCTGTTGTCGAAAAAGTCGCTCCGGTTATCGTCAAATACTACGACAAGAATATCAAAGTTTCTCCCCGTAAATTACGTCTTTTAGCCAATTCTATTAAATCTATTTCTCCGGTCAAAGTTATTCCTCAATTGGCTTTAACTAACACCAAATCTGCTCGTATCTTAACCAGAGCCATCAAAAACATTGTATCTGTCGCTAAAAACAATTATAATCTACTGCCTGAAAGCCTCAAGTTCAACTCTATTTTGGTTGACGAAGGGCAAAAGATCAAGCGAATGGACAAATCTCACGGCTCCCATTTCGCCCGCGGTATTATTATCAAACGTCACAGCCGCTTGACTTTAATTATTCAAGGCCAAAGCAAGTAATTTTATGGGTCAAAAAGTTAATCCTACTGCATTCAGATTGAAAACCGGCGCTACCGCTCCCGAGTGGCAGTCATCCTGGTATGCAGACAAGAAAAAATATCAAGAACTTCTTTTAGAAGATTATAGAATTCGCCAAGCTTTAGAGAAAAAATTAGCTTCTTCTGGTATTGTTAATATCAGAATCGAGCGTTCCGCTAAAAAAATAAAAATTATTTTAGTTGTCTCTCGTCCCGGTTTGGTTATCGGTCGTGGTGGTAAAGAATTAGAAAGCACTAAAACTATCGTTCAAAAACTTCTTAGCCGTCAAAATGCCAAGATCAATATTGATCTCCAGGTTGAAGAATTCAAAAATACCGATTTATCGGCTAAATTAATTGCTGAAAAAATTTCTTATCAATTAGCTAAACGTATGCCTTACCGCCGCGTTGTTCTTGGTGCCATTGAAAAATCCATGGCCGCCGGTGTTAAAGGTATCAAAGTTATTCTCTCCGGTCGTATCAATGGTGCCGAAATTAGCCGTCAGGAAAAGTTCCACCAGGGTCGCGTTCCCTTGAGTACCATCAAATCCAAAATTGATTATGCCGAAGTTCCCTGTTTAACCCGTTCCGGCTACATTGGCGTTAAAGTTTATCTTTGTTTAGTCTAAATCTATGTTGCAACCAAGTCGTACCAAATATCGTAAACAATTTCGTGGCCGAATGAGAGGTAATTCCCAGGGCAATTTGGTTGCTTTTGGTGAATATGGTCTTAAAGCCATGGCTTGTGGTTGGATTACCAGTAATCAAATTGAATCCGCCCGTCGGGCTATTGCCCATGCCACTAAAAGAAATGGTCGTATGTGGATCCGCATTTTTCCTGACAAACCCTTTACTGAAAAAGGTGCCGGTGCTCCTTTAGGTGCCGGAAAAGGTGATGTTAAAGGCTATGTTTCAGTCATTAAACCAGGTCGTATTCTTTTCGAAGTTACCGGTATTTCCGAGGCTGATGCTCATGAAGCTCTCCGCTTGGCTGCCGCTAAATTACCTCTTATTACCAAAGTTGTTAGCCGTAAATAATTTATACTAGAAATTATGAAAAAAACTGATAAAATTGCCTACAGTCAAAAATCAATTGAAGAGCTTCAGAAAATGTTGCTTGATTTAAAAAAGAAATTGGTTGAAACCAAAAGTAAACAATATTTGGGCAATCAAAAAGACACTTCAGTCTTCAAAAAAATTAAATCCGAAATTGCTTTAGTTTTGACTTTAATAAATAAACCTAAAAATGACCGTTAACACTGTAAACACTAATACTGGAAAAATATTTATCGGCCGTGTTATCTCCGATAAGATGACCGGTACCATAGTCATTTCTCTTGACTATAAAACCAGACATCCTCTCTATAAAAAAATCGTTAAGAAAAATAAAAAGATTTACGCTGACAACAACCTCAAAGCCAAAACCGGTGATGTAGTTAAAGTTCGCGAAACCAGACCTCTCAGTAAATTAAAAAGATTTACCACATTAGAGATTATTAGAAGCGGCCTCGCCGAGTAATTATGTTGCAACTTAGAACCCGTCTCAAACCGGCAGATAACTGTGGTGCAAAATCTCTCGAGATTATGCATATTTATACCGGTTCCAAACATAAACAAGCTGGTATTGGCGATATCGTCTTAGCCGTTGTTAAGGAAGCAATTCCCAACGCCATGGTTAAAAAGAAAGAAAAAGTCAAAGTAGTTATTGTTCGGACCAAAAAAGAATTTACCCGTGCTGATGGTAGTTACATTCGTTTTTCCGATAACGCTGGTGTTATTATTGATTCTCAAAACAATCCTCGCGGCACCCGTATTTTTGGGCCCATTGCCCGTGAAATAAAAGACGCCGGATTCAATAAAATTGCTTCAATGGCCAAGGAGGTCTATTAATATGAAAATTCAAAAAGGCGATCAAGTCGAAATCATCATTGGTAAAGATAAAGGCCGAAGTGGCGAGGTTCTTCGTGTTTTCCCCAAAACTAGCCGCATTTTAATCAAAGGTCTTAATCTTTTCAAAAAACACATCAAACCTAGCAATGGTCAAAAGGGGACTATCATCGAAAAAGAAAGAGCTCTCCTTGTTTCCAAAGCCATGTTGCTTTGTCCTAATTGCCATAAAAAAATTCGTGTTTCTTATTCTATTGACAAAAGTGGCGCCAAATCCCGTTTCTGCCGTCGCTGTCAATCCGTTATTGCTCCTAATAAAAAATAACTATGACCCCAACTTATCTTCAGGAAATCAACCAAAAAATTCAAAAACAGCTTGGTAGTAAAAAAAATCCCAACTCTTTGCCTAAACTAGTCAAAGTAGTGGTCAACTACCGTGTGGCTGATTCCCGTGAAAGTCAGGAAGCCCTAGCCGCTGCCGAAAAAGAAATCATGGCTATTACCGGACAAAAACCTCGTTTAACCCGTTCCAAAAAAGCTATTGCTGCTTTCAAACTTCGTGCTAATGAACCTATGGCTTACGTCGTTACCCTTCGCGGTAATCGCATGTATGATTTTGTGGAAAAACTATTTAATTTAGTTTTACCTCGTCTTCGTGATTTTAAAGGTGTTTCTTTAACTGCCTTCGATCAAAACGGCAATTACAACCTTACTCTTAAAGATCAAACTTATTTCCCTGAAGTAGATTTAGACAAAGTCAATAAAATTCGCTCTGTTCAAATCACTTTAGGCATTTCTGCCTCTTCAATCGAGGAATCAAAAATGTTATTATCCACCCTAGGCTTTCCATTTGAGAAAGAATAAGAATTATGGCTACTAAAGCAAAAACAATTCGAGAAGATAAAAAATTAAAATACTCCAATCGACATCATAATCGATGCCAGCTTTGCGGTCGTCCTCGTTCTTATATCCGCCTTTTTGGACTTTGCCGTCTTTGTTTTAGAAAATTAGCCAATACTGGCGCGCTTCCCGGCGTTAAAAGGGCCAGTTGGTAATCCTATGATAAATTCACTCTCATGCGATCTCTTAATTAGAATTAAAAATGGCAGTCGTGCCGGTCGTAAGACTATCTCTGCTCCTCTGTCTAAATTTTCAGTTGCTTTATTGGAAAAAATGCAAAAATATTCTTTTATTTCTGCTTATTCCCTTAACGAAGCTGAAAAAACCATTACGATTCAGAAACCTCTCATTAACGATGTTCAGATTCTTTCCCGCCCTGGTTGTCGTCTTTATTGTAAATCTACTTCCTTACCTTGGGGAAAAACTCCAAAGTCTTTAATTATTATTTCCACCTCCAAAGGCCTACTTTCTCAAAAAGAAGCTGCCGCTCAAAAACTTGGCGGTGAATTAATTGCCGAAATTTGGTAAAACCTATGTCAAGAATTGGAAAACAACCCATCACTATTCCCGAAAATGTAACTGTCACTATTGATTCAAATGTAGTTACCGTTACTGGTCCTAAAGGAACCTTGTCTCATCGTTTAGCTCCGAAAATCGAAGCTTCAATTGATAACCAACAACTTATCATTAAGCGCCTTTCCGATGATAAACAATGTAAATCCAATCACGGTTCCGCCCGGGCTCACCTTAATAACATTATTAAAGGTGTTGTTACTCCCTGGATTAAACAATTAGAAATCAGAGGTACCGGTTACAAAATGACCGTTTCTGGAAATAAACTCACTGTTATTGCCGGATTTATCCACCCTGTCTATATTACTGCTCCCGAAGGTATCACTATCAGTGTTGCCGAAGAAAGCAAAGTTACCATTTCCGGTTCTGATCGTGAAGTTGTTGGTCAAATCGCCAGCAATATCCGTAAAATCAAACCACCGGAACCCTACAAAGGTAAAGGTATTCGTTATCTCGATGAAGTTATTAAATTGAAAGCAGGTAAAACTGCCAAAGCCTAAAACTATGACTATTATTAACAATGCAAAAATCCGTCGTCTTCGCCGCGTTCGGGGCAAGCTGCTAACTACCAAAGGTATTCCCAGATTGTCTGTTTTCCGCAGCAATTATCATATTTGGGCTCAAATAATTGACGATCAACACGGTAAAACTTTAGCCTCTGCTTCTACCAAATCCCTCAAAAGTACCGGTACCAAATCCGAACAATCTTTTGCTGTCGGTCAAGCCATTGCCAAATTGGCCCAGGAAAAAAAGATTTCTTTAGTCAAATTTGATCGCGGTCTTTATCGTTATCATGGCCGGGTTAAAGCCTTAGCTGACGGTGCCCGTTCAGGAGGTTTAAAATTTTAATTATATGGATCAAGAAAATAAAATAATCGATAAAATGATGAGACCTGAAAGTGAATTCACCGATAAAGTGGTGGAAATCAAAAGAGTCTCCAAAAAAACCAAAGGTGGAAATCAAGTTTCCTTTACCGCCTTGGTCGTTACCGGTGACAAAAAATCCCGTGTCGGTGTTGCTCGTGCTCGCGCCAAAAGTGTTGCTGATGCTATCCAAAAATCTATCACCAAAGCTCGTAAATCCATGATCGAAGTACCCATTGTTAATGGCACTATTCCTTCTTCTATTACCTTAAAATTTAAAGGTGCTCTTGTCATGATCCGTCCTGGTAAACAGGGTAGTGGTCTGATTGCTGGCGGTCCGGTTCGTTCCGTTGTCGAATTGGCTGGTATCAAAGATATCGTCAGTAAAATTATCGGCTCCAAAAATAAGTCTATTAACGTTTGGGCTACTCTTGAAGCCTTAAAAACTATTAAAAAATAATCCTATGGAAATATTGTCAACCCTCAAAAAAACTACTACTAAAGCTGCCAAAAGAGTCGGTCGTGGTATCGGTTCCGGCGTCGGTGGTCATACTACCGGTCGTGGTGCCAAAGGTGACAATGTTCGTGGTCATGGCAAACTTACCTTCGACGGTACTAAAATCAAAAAATCATGGTTAAAAAGATTACCTTTCCTTCGGGGTAAACACTTACTCCTTCCCAAGGATGATGTTATTTCCGTCAAGCTTTCTCAAATTAATGATTGGTTTAAATCCGGTGACACTGTTACCCGCCAATCAGTATTTGAAAAAATTACCCATCTTTCCTCAAAAGACATCACCAAATCCATCAAAATTCTCTCTGATGGTAAATTGGATAAAAAAATGACTTTCAAAGGCTTGAAACTTTCTTCCAAAGCCGCTGACAAGATTATCGCCTCCGGTGGTAAGATAGAATCATGAACTATTTGTCCCGATCTTTATCTCTCTATACTGAAGGTCTAAAAACCCCTCTTCTCCGTAAAAAAATAATTTATACCCTCGGAATTTTGATTCTTTTTCGTCTGATTGCTCATATTCCGGTTCCGGGTGTTAATGTAGCTCTCCTGAAAACTTTTTTTAATCAAAATCAGATTCTTTCTCTTCTCGATATTTTTTCCGGTGGTACTTTAGCCAATTTTTCCGTTGCCGCTCTTGGTTTGAATCCTTATATTAATGCCTCGATCATGCTTCAACTTTTAAGTTTTGTTATTCCCGAGATCAAGGAACTTCAAAAAGAAGGGGAATATGGTCGGGCCAAAATAAATCAGTATACTAGAATTATTACCATTCCTTTGGCTATTTTTCAGTCATTGGCCATGTACGGTATTTTAAATTCTCAAAAAATAATTGCCGGACAATCGATTTTAGTTCTCATTGCCTTGGTTGCCAGCATGGTCGCCGGCACGATGATCATGATCTTTTTGGGTGAATTAATTAATGAACACGGTATCGGCAACGGTATCTCCGTTATCATCTTTGCCGGTATTATTTCCCGTTTACCGGTAGCTGTCTACCAGTCTGTCGCTCTAGCCGATTTTTCTAATCCTCAAACCTTATTTAATATGCTTCTTTTTGTAGCCATGATTTTTGCTGTGGTTTTTGCTGTCGTTACTGTCGAAGAAGCAGTTTTCAGAATTCCTATAAATTACGCCAAAAGAGCTCAAATTACCTATCTTCCGATCAAAGTAAATGTTGCCGGCGTTATGCCTATCATTTTTGCTGTTTCTTTAGTTTCCATTCCTTCTTTAATTGGCCAATCTCTGAGCCGGGTCAGCAATCCTGCTTTGGCTTCTTTTGCCTCCGGCCTTTCTCGCACCTTCGCTTCCGACAGCATCCTTTATTCTTTATTCTATTTTGTTTTAGTCATCGCCTTCACTTATTTTTATTCCACTGTTGTTTTTAAACCCAAAGATGTTGCCGATGAACTTCGTAAATCCGGTGGTTTTATTCCCGGTATCCGTCCCGGTACTGCCACTGAAAAAAGATTAGAATATTATCTTTACCGGGTCGTTTTCATCGGTGCTGTTTTTCTCGGCTTAATTGCTGTTACCCCTTCAATCATTCAAAACATAACTGGTATTTCTTCCTTAACTATCGGTGGTACTTCAGTCCTAATCGTTGTTTCGGTTATTTTGGAGCTAAACCGCAAAATTGAAAACGTGGTTCAAATGTATAATTACGATAAACTAACTTATTAATATGTCTTTGAATCTTTTTATTATTGGCCCTTCGGGCTGCGGCAAATCAACTCAAGCCAAGTTAATCGCTGAAAAATACAATCTCCAACACCTTTCCATGGGTCAGCTTCTTCGTGATGAAATTAGCGCTGGCACTGGTTTCGGTTTGGAAGCCAAACCTTACATCGATCAAGGTACTTGGGTTCCCGACGATCTTGTCTTCGATGTTTTAGTCTCTAAATTAAAAGAACTTAATTATCAAAATTTTATTATCGATGGTTTTCCCCGAATATTAAACCAAGGAAAAGTTGTCGAATTTTTTCTCAAAAAACAAAATCAACCCCTTTCTCTTTTAATTCACCTTGATGTCACTTTCGAAGAAATTAGTGCCCGTCGTCAAAAATTAGGTCAGGATTTTCAGGATGCTGATCGTAGCGACAATACTCCTGAGGCCGTTGCTGCCCGGCAAAAATCCTACGACGACACCATTCTCCCTATCAAAGAATATTTTTCCAGCAAAAAATTACTTTTCGATGTTGACGGCAACCGTCCC
>CAZEXG010000007.1:0-8952 GCA_964516665.1 uncultured Gammaproteobacteria bacterium | reverse complement strand
GCCAATCCAAAATTACTTTGTTCAGAATAAATTATTAATTAAATCCAAATGAAAGAACCACAAGTCAAAGGTACCGTTACCGAAGTTCTTCCCGATCAATTATTTCGGGTTAAACTTCCGGATAATCGCGAAATTGTCTGCTATTTGGCCGGAAAATTAAAGATGCATCATATCCGCTGCTTGGCAGGGGATGCTGTTTCTTTAGTTTTATCCCCCGATGGCAATAAGGGTAGAATCGTCTACCGCGGTTGACCCCTTGTTTTACTAATTTACTCTTTGATATTATCGGGAGTTTAGGTTACAATACCAAAGTCATCTTTATGAAAGTCAAATCAAGCATTAAACGCCGCTGCAAAAATTGTAAAGTCGTCATTCGACGCGGGGTTAGGCGTATTATTTGTTCCACAAAAAGACACACCCAAAAACAGGGTTAATTTATGAGAATCTCCGGAGTTGAAATTCCAGATAATGAAAGAGCCGAAGTCGCCTTGACTCGCTTTTTTGGTATCGGTCCAAAAAATGTTAAGCTTTTGGCTAAAAAAGCCTCAATTTCTCTTGACACCCGTGTTAGAGATTTTTCCCGCGATGATATCAGCAACCTGATGAAAGCCATGGAAGATTTTGTTGTCGAAGGTGATCTTAAAAAAGAAATTCGTGAAAGTATTGATCGTCTAAAAGCTATTAAATGTTACCGCGGTATCCGCCATATTGTTAACCTCCCTGTCCGTGGTCAGAGAACTCGTAGTAATTCTCGTACCCGTAAGGGTCACAAGAAAACCGTTGGTTCCCTTACCAAGGAAGCTTGGGCAAAAATTGAAGCCCAACAAAAAGCGGCTTCTGTTGCTAAAAATAAATAATCTATGCCAACCACTGTCAAAAAAGAAAGTAAAAAAGTTCTCCGAAGTGTGGCTGAAGCTCAGCTTCACATTCAGTCAACCTTTAACAACACTCTAGTTACCGTTACTGACGTCAAAGGAAATACTCTTTCCTGGTCCAGTTCCGGTCGCTGTGGTTTCAAAGGTTCCCGCAAATCTACTCCTTTTGCCGCGACTACCGCTATTGAAAAAGCTCTGGAAGGAGCCAAAGAATACGGTATTAAAAAATTAGCAGTTTACCTAAAAGGACCTGGTACCGGCCGTGATGCTGCCCTCAGATATCTCCGTTCCAAACGCGATTTCGAGGTCGATCTTATTGCCGATATTACCCCGGTTCCTCATAATGGCCCCCGACCTCCCAAGGCCCGCCGTGTTTAATAAAATTATATGAGAACTATCTTAGATCACAAATGCCGTCTTTGTCGAAGTGAAGGCATTAAACTATATTTAAAAGGCGCTCGTTGTTTCTCGCCAAAATGTCCTTTTGAAAAGAAAGGGGAGACCAAGCCGGGTATGCATGGTACTAAAAGAGCTAAAAAACCTACTGATTACGGTATTCAGCTTCGGGCTAAACAAAAAGCCAAAAGACTTTATGGTGTTCAGGAAACTCAATTCAAAAACTATTTCCTCAAAGCTAAAAAAATGAAAGGTTTGCTCGGTGAAAATTTAATGACCTTAGTCGAAAGCCGACTTGACAGTGTTCTGTACAATGCTGGTTTTTGTCTCTCTCGAAATCATGCCAAAGAATTAATCAGCCATCGTCATGTTTTGCTCAATGATAAAGTTGTCGGCATCAATTCTTACTCCGTCCAAGTTGGTGATGTTATCACCCTCAAGGAAAAAATATCCCAAAAGTTCGGTGATACTTTAAAGGTTTCCGATAAAGATTTCAAATCACCGGAATGGTTGGATGTTAATAAATCCAAATATTCCGCCAAAGTAATTGCCCTTCCTACAGTCGATCCCAGTCAAAGTGGTATCGATGTCAACTTAATTATTGAATATTATTCAAGGTAATAAAATACAAAAGGAGAATCTATGATCGACACCAGCCGATTTCATATCAAAACCATCAAACAAACTGCCTCTTATGGCAAATTTGAGCTTAGTCCTTTGGTTGGTGGCTTAGGCCATACTTTAGGCAATAGTTTACGTCGGATATTGTTAATCACTATCCCTGGTGCTGCTATTACTCGAATTAAAGTTGATGGCGCTACCCACCTTTTCACCACTCTTCCTGGTGTAAAAGAAGATTTAGTCGAGATTTCTCTTAATCTTAAAAAGATTAAATTTACCTACAACAAAGAAGAACCCACCACTTTGCTTTTGGACAAAAAAGGCCCTGGTGTTGTTACTGCTGGCGATATTGCCGATAGCATTGTTTGTAAAGTTGCCAATCCTGACCAAGTTATTGCTACCTTAACTACCGAAAAAGCCCATCTCAAAATCGAAATGGTCGTCGAACGCGGCGTTGGTTATACTTTAGCTCGCGAACAAAAAACCGATACTGTTGGTGAAATCATTCTTGATGCCACCTTCACTCCTGTTTTAAAAGCCAACTACACTGTTGAACCTACTCGTTTAGGTAAAAAGAGTAACTACGACAAATTAACCATGGAAGTTTGGACCGACGCTTCTGTTGATCCCTTAGTTGCTTTCAAAGCTGCTGCTAAAGATTTAATCAATGCTTTAAATCAAATCGTTGATACTCACGATTTTGACGACGAAGTTATTACTCTTGATTCCATGCCGGTAAACCAAATGGCTGAAATTTCCGTCGAGGAAATCGAACTGCCTCTCCGGGTTACCAATGCTCTCAAGAAAGCTGGTTATCCTACCATCGATGCTCTGGTCAAAGCCGGTCGTGCCGATGTTAGTAAAGCCAAAAATGTTGGTGAAAAATCGTTAAAAATTATTGATGCTTGGCTCAAGGAAAAAGGCTTTTCTTGGAATAAATAACTATGAGACATCGAATTTCTGGTCGCCAACTAGGTCGTACTATCAATGAGCGTCACGCTCTCTATCGTTCTCAATTGCACAGTCTTTTTTCCTATGGTTACATAAAAACCACCAGTGCTAAGGCTAAATCAATAGTTCCTTTGGCTGAAAAAATTGCTGCGGCTGCGGTCAAAGCCGACCTAAATTCTCGCCGCTACATTTTTACTTTCTTCCAGGATCGAAACATGGTTAATCGGATTGTTTCTGCTTTTTCCACCACTTTTGCTGGCCAAAGCTCCAACTTCACCCAGATGTCGAATGTTAAATTACGTTATGGCGACAACGCCCTAATTGTTAAATTAAGTTTCGTCAAAGCCGTCAATACTTTACCTGTAGTCAAGAAAGACGAGAAAAAAGAAAGCAAAAAAGAAGTTAAAAAAGTAGCTAAAAAAGCTCCGGTCGCCAAAAAGAAAGCTCCGGTTAAAAAGGAATCAAAATGAAAGCAATCACCACTATCCAAAAAGGAAATAACCCCAAAAGAGAATGGCATTTAGTTGATCTTTCGGGAAAAACTCTTGGTAGAGTTGCTACTGAAATCGCCGCTCTCCTCACCGGAAAAAATAAACCTACTTTTTCTTATCACCGTGATGACGGCGACTATGTTGTTGCTATCAACGCCAAAGAGATTGTTTTTACCGGTAAAAAATTAAAACAAAAAATTTATTACCATCACACTGCTTTTTCCGGTCATCTTAAAGAACTTAGCCTTAAAGAACAAATGGTTAAAGATCCGTCAAAAGTTATTGAACAAGCTGTTTACGGCATGATGCCTAAAAATTCTCTTCGTTCCAAAAGAATTCGCCGCTTAAAGATTTTTGCTGATTCACAGCATACTTTTGCCGATAAATTAGGTAAATAATTATTATGGTAACTTCTAAAAAAACTTCTTCAGTCTACACCTACAGCGTTGGTCGTCGAAAATCAGCTGTAGCAAAAGTTAAATTATTTTCCGGAAAAGGAGAGTCGTCCGTTAACGAACGTCCTTCAGAAAAATATTTTCCTTTAACTTTCACTCGTCTTAATCTTCCTTTTGTTACTACTTCCACTGAAAACAAATATCATTTTGTGGCTAAAATTGTCGGTGGCGGTAAAACCAGCCAACTTTCTGCCTTAATTTTGGCTATTTCCCGTGCTCTCAAGAAACTCGATACTGCTTTTACCACTTCTTTATCTCAGGCAGGTTTACTTACTGTCGACTCTCGTGTCCGCGAACGCCGTATGGTTGGTACCGGTGGTAAAGCCCGACGCCAAAAGCAATCTCCAAAGCGTTAAGCTGTTCTCTTTTTAAAATTAAACTCCGGGCAACCGGAGTTTTTTTGATAAATATAGTAATTTATTATTCTTAATAGATTCAGTAAAAGTGTATAATCTGACAATGTCTTGGTTTTTAATCGCTTTATTACCCCCAATTTTTTGGAGTATTACCAATCATATTGATAAATATCTCGTTTCCAAATATTTTAAAGGCGGTGGTGTCGGTGCCCTAATGATTTTTTCTTCAATAATAGGCATATTTTTGTTGCCCCTTATTGCTATTTCCCATCCTGAAGTAATTTCTACTTTTGATCCAAAATATATTTTAATTTCTCTAAATGGTTTTGTTTATCTTCTCGCCATTTTGCCTTATTTTTATGCCCTACAAAAAGATGATGCCTCAACTGCTGTTCCTTTGTTCCAATTAATTCCTGTATATTCTTTTTTTCTCTCTTACTTAATACTCAAGGAAACGCTCTCAAATTATCAAATAATTGGCGGCCTAATTACTATTTTGGGTGCCATTTTAATCTCTCTGGATCTTTCAACTCACAAGAAAATTAAATTTAAAAAAGACGTATTTTTGCTTATGGCTCTGTCCTCGTTACTGTATTCACTAAATTTTCTTATATTCAAATTATTTGCTCTCGATAATAGTTTTTGGGTTACTAGCTTTTGGGAATATATCGGTTTTGCCACTTTTTCAGTTTTAATTCTTGTTTTTATAAAACCATACCGTCTCGAATTCACTAGAGTATTAAAAGAAAATAAACTTTCTGTTTTAGCCATAAATGGCATTAATGAACTTATAAACATCATTGCCAAAGTATCATTTAATATTGCCTCCCTCCTTGCCCCAGTTACTCTTGTTTGGATTGTTGATGGGCTTCAACCTATTTTTATATTTATTTTTGGTGTAATTCTGACACTATTTTTTCCTAAATTAAGCCAAGAAAATTTAAGTAAAAAAATTCTATTTCAAAAAACTCTTGCCATCTCAATTATCTTTATTGGCACATTTTTGGTAAACAGAAACTAGTTTTTCAATTTATTTTTAAAAACGCTAAAATAGCTAATGACTCTAATCCAAAGTATAATTTTGGCTCTTACCCAGGGAATTACCGAATTTCTTCCCATCTCTTCCGATGGTCATCTGAATTTAGTCCAACATCTTTTTGGTTTTACTCCTTCTCTTACCTTTGATATTTTCCTTCATTTAGCCACTTTTTTCTCTGTTCTCTTTTTCTTCCGTAAAAAAATAAATTACTTTATTGCCAATTTACCCTACATTATCATTGGCTCCATTCCTGCCGCTCTGATTGGTTTTATATTTAAAGATCAAATTGAATCTCTTTTTTCTAACCCCAAGCTTCTGCCTTATTTTTTTCTCCTCACCGCCACCTATGCTCTGGCCACCAAATTTATTATTCGCCGCGATAACAAAATAACCTATCTTTCAGCAATAATAATCGGAATTTTTCAGGCCTTGGCCATTTTGCCAGGAGTATCCCGCAGTGGTGGTACCATTTTTGCCGCCCTGCTTTTGGGTCTTTCTCCGCTCAATGCCTTTAATTTTTCTTTTTCCCTTTTCATCCCCGCTACTGCCGGCGCCATTCTACTGGAGCTAAAAGATATTCTTTCTCCCTCTGTCTTCACCGCCAATAATTTGATTGCTTTCGTCCTTACTTTTTTTGTCGGTCTGATCGCTTTAAAATTTTTAGAAAAAGTCCTTTCCGGCCGCAAATTCTGGTATTTTGGCGTTTACGCCCTTCTTTTGGCCCTGTCTCTTTTCTTTATTCTTTAAGCCTCAGCTCTCGGTCCCTTAATCTGGATTTCAGTAAACTCTTTGATTTTTTTTAGTGTCTTTTTTAGACTTTTGTACCTTTTTTCCAAACTTTCTGCTTCCACAAAAAATTCTGAGACAATTATTGCTTCTTGGTTTTTATTTTTTTTACTCATAATTTTATTTTAATAATTTGGCCTATCTTAACTGTTTCCCAAAACTTACGCAAATTTGTTGCAAATCCAGCAAATCAAAACCTCGATGTTTTATTGCTTTTTCAATGGCTTCGTTTACTTTTAAGGCTTCACTGCAGTCGACGTGTTGGGCTAAAGCCTGAGGATTAGCTGCCTTTATTAATTCCAAAGGCAATAGTGCTTCGCTTTCAACTCCTTTTGGTGTTGATTTTGTTTTTGATCCTTTGGGGGTAGTTGGACTACTTTGACCTGTAGTTAGGGAATAAAGTTGATTGTTCGCGACTATTACCGTAATATCCAAATTCAATCTGGCGGCAGCTATTAAATGGCTTAATCCTTCGCCATAAATTCCTCCATCACCGCCAACTACGATTACATTTAACTCCGGATTAGCCTTTTTCACCCCAATCGCCGTCGGAATTGCCCGGCCATGAAGTGAATGTATTCCCCATCCTTTGACAAAATCAGCCATATTACCGATACAACCGATATCGTAAACGATCACTGTTTTGTCCTGATCCAGATTTAATTTAGTTAAAATAACCTGTAATCCGGCAAAAATTACATAATCCTGACACCCGGGACACCAGGTTGGAATTACTTTTGATCTCCAATTAGTCATTAAAAGCCTCCTTTAATTCTTCCGGAAAAAATGCTCTTCCGTCGTATTTTAAAATTCTTTTTTCAAAATCAATATTCATTTGTGATTTCAGCAATTGTTCCAACTGTCCCGTGGCATCATTTTCTACCAAAATCCTTTCCTTAAAGGCATTAATTATTTGTCCTATCTTTGGGTCAATTGGCCATAAAGCCTTAATCTGTAAAAAAGCAAAATCTTCTTTATTTTTCATTTCTTTTAGCGCTTCCAAAATTGCCCCCTTAGTCGAGCCGTAAGCCACAATTATTTTTTTAGCCTTTTTACTGCCAAAAAGATTTGCCTTTGGCATCATTTTTAGAATTTCCTGACTCTTTTTAAGTCTCAACTCCACCATTTCCTTGGTTTTTTGAGCCTCTTCAATCGAAAAACCTTCTTCGTCGTGTTCGTAACTGTTATATAGTTTTATCTCTTGACCCTTTCCGGGGATCACTTTTTGACTTTCCACTTTTTCTACTTTTTCCCGACTAAAATCTTTTGTATTGGCACTGGATTCAGATAAATTTTTATCCGAGAGTAGGATAACTGGAACATCGAATTTATTGGCTATGTTTAGGGATAATTGTCCCAATTCAAAAGCCTCTTCCTGATCTCCTGCGGCTAAAACTGCCTTGGAAAATTCTCCGTGACCGCTATGAACCGCAAATAACAAATCCCCCTGACTTGTCCAGGTTGGCATCCCCGTTGCTGGCCCCGGTCTTTGGGACAAAAAATACACCACTCCCAGGCCAGCCATTGCATCAAAACTGATTGTTTCGGTCATTAAGGCAAAACCACCTCCTGATGTGCCTACGGCGCTTCTGGCACCAGCCATCGAGGCCCCGGAGGCAATAGAGGCTACTGCAATCTCATCCTCCGGATGAATTACTTTAATTTTAAATTCGTCCTGATTTTTGGCTAAAAAATGCAACACACCTGTTGCTGGAGTCATTGGGTAGGCTACAAACATATCTAAACCCCCTTTATACAAACCCCAACCCACAGCTTCATTCCCATCAACAATAATTTTATTTTCTTTATTTTTTCCCTTATCTACGCTCAATTTTTGACAATTATTTTCTCCCCACTGCCAACCCGCTTCGAAAGCTTTCAGATTATCTGAATCTGTTCCGAAATGCTGACCAATTATTAGCAAGGCTTTTTTCTTATCTATTCCCAGTAAATAGCTGATTAAACCCAAAGATATGGTATTTCCGTAAATAGTGCTGCCCAGTTGTCCACACATTTCTCCTATAGGCAGGTTAATTTTACCGTCGTTGTCCGCAAAAACTAAAGTATCTTTATTAAACTCTTTTTCGTGTTCCTGCCAATGTCCTTTAGCTAAGGCCACAAAAATGTCCACCATTTTATGAACCGCAAAAACTTCATCTGCCGAAAAACTAATCTGGTAAGTATTGTGTCCGCCTCTTACCAAGGATGGATATTCGGAATAATCTTTCAGGTAATAACCGCTTTCGTTTAAAATTTGGGCTAACAATAGGCCTGCTGACTTTATTCCTGTGCCTGCCGGACCAGCAATTTTCACTGTCCATACTTTATTCATGATCCTCTATTTTACTATAATTTTTTTCCCATTAAAGCGGACGCCTTCGCTTTCCAGTCTCCGTTTTTGTTCCGGCCAATTACCTAAAGAAAACTTTTCCGCCAATTCTCCATTACTTTTGATCACCCGATGGCAGGGGATACTCATGTCTTCATTTCCTCTTAAAGCCCAGCCCACCACTCTGGCATTTGTGCCTACTTTTCGGGAAATTTCTCGGTAACTCCTTGTCTCGCCGTAGGGTATCTTCTTTACTTCCTGCTTAATTTTGCTAAATATGCCCTTATTCTTCTTCATCTTAATATTTTAACCAATTTTATCCTATAATTTGCTTTTAAATTTATCTGTGATACACTACCATTTGATCTGCGAAACCGCCCCCGCCACACGCTTTTAGTTGTGTCTTAATAATTGTGGGCCCCAAGCTCATCAATTATTATGTATCAACAAAATACTGGCTCTAGTTCTCATCGTCCTTTTTCTCATTTTGGTCAAAGGCCTTCTCGTGGTCAATATTCCTTTCGTGGTCCTTCCCGGAATTTTTCTTCCCGGAATGCTCCCCGTCGTCATTTTGGCAACACTATTAATCCTTCTCTTTATATTAAAAAAGCCGAAGAATTTACTAAAATCGAGGAATCAAATCCGACCCATTC
>CAZEXG010000006.1:3468-22736 GCA_964516665.1 uncultured Gammaproteobacteria bacterium | reverse complement strand
TTTTGATGGTGTCGTCGGTGGATTCGTCGTCAACGACGACGATTTCGTTGATGGCGGTCAGGTGGGGTATCCAATTCCCCCACTCTTTTAAATTTTCCGATTCGTTTTTGGTGAGGAGAAGGAGGGAGAGGTTAGACATATTAGATGTTTGTAATTGTAAGTATATTATTAACTGAATATTCCCAATCAATTTTACATATTTTTTGGATAGGAATTTCTTTTTTCTTATTATAGAAATTTATAATTTTATGTGCGATCTGTTTGTCGTTTGGATACAATATTCCATTTATTCCATTTTGAATTATTTCTGAAGTACCTCCTTCGTTTAGGCCAAATACAAAATTGTTGTAATGAGTTGCCTCAGCTGTTGTTAGTCCAAATGGTTCCATTATTTGATTACTCATATAGAAGGTATTGTTCTTATAGTAATTTATTTTATCCTTTTCGTTTGGGTTTATTACTAAGTTACATTGTTTTTCATAAAATTTCTTATTAATTTTGTCTTTAGGAAAATTACCGAGTAATGTGAGTTTTGAACTGATTTTATTGAGAATGTATATAGAAAATATATTATTTTTTAATTTTGATATTAAGCCAATACTAAGGAATTTTTTATTATTTTTAATTTTAGATTTATGACCATCGATATATTTTATGTTCGGATATATAACGATAGATTTTTTGTTGTATATCTTTTTAAGAACGTATTGGGAATAATATGAGTTAGTTATTATTTTTTTTGCACTTACACAGTTAAATCTGTCAATTATTTTAATCGGGAACCTAATTATTCTGGCCACAATTCTTTTTGCAGATAGGTAGTCGAAACTTGTATTTTCATAAAACTCTCTTTTTGTTTCTAAAAACATATAATAAAAATTATTGCCTTTTATGTATTTGTTTATAAAAGGTGCTTGTGTAACGTGACACGGAAAAACTAGGATTATTGAGTAATTATTGTTGTTAATAATATTTGCAATTTCCCTTTGTTTTTTGTTGAGTAATGGCAAAATTCTAAATATTTGATCGATTGAGTTTTTACTTTCTGGAACTTCAAAATATTTTGTGTCTTTTTGTTCAGCGTTTGAATTAGTGTTTGTGAATATATCCACGGTATATCCTTTTTTACGGAATTGTTCACAATATTTACGAACTTGATACAGACCTCCTCCAGTTTGGAGATTATGGTAAATTGCAATTTTTTTCACAGATGTTAATATTATTTTTATGTATAAAAAAATACTATTTTTTTTATTCGGTATAACATTATTTCCTATATTTTTTGCTAAAAATGCATATGCATCTTTAATATTTTATGATAATTTTGATTCAAAAGATTTAAATAAGTGGGATTTTAAGTATAACCAAGGAAATATTGATGTGACAGATGGAATCTTGCATCTATCTAGCACTGAATATTCATACCCTATTATTACGAATTCTTTGGATCCAATTGTTAATAATATTTCAAATTATGTAATTGATTTTAGATTTAATTTTGAGGGTGTGAATCATATGGGTGCTGGCATGGGAGTTGGTTTTACTAATGTTAGTGGCTTTCCATTTTATATTTTATCAATTTGGAAAGATACGGCTGGTGGTCCAGTTTTACAATACAAAGATTTTAGTGGTTCGGATTATGGCTATTGTAATTTGAAAAATGCCGAAAGTAATTATTATTCAATGACTACAATTTCGCTTGCAGGGAAGCTGAATGGTAATGAATGGCATAATTTTCGAATAGAAAAAATTGGATCAATGTACAACGCATATATAGATTCCGATATTGTATTTACTACCCCAAATTATCAATGTACCCCAAAAAATGTTTTTATTGGAAATCCTTTAACTGGTGGATTAATGGGCTGGACAAAAATCGGAATTGATTATTTTAGAATATATAATGGTGGTATTCCCGAGAATAAGGTAATAATTTTGCCGGGGTTGGGGGCGAGTTGGAACCCGGAAGCGATTTTGCTTAATAGTACGGCACCTTCACTTCAGTGGAGCATGACCCCTTTTGTAAAAAATTACGACTTGTTAGAAAAGGCCTTAGAAGATAATAATTACACCAAAAATCAGGATTATTTTGTCTGGAATTACGATTGGAGAAAACCCTTAGCTTCTATCGTTAGTGACTTTAACAATTTTGTGGAAAGTTTGAATTTAAACGAAGGTGAGAAGATTAATTTGGTTGGTCATTCTTTAGGAGGTTTAACGGCACGGCTGTGGGCTCAGGATCACCAAGATAAAGTTAATCAGATCATAAGTCTGGGCAGTCCTCATTACGGAGCGGTGAAAGCTTACGAGGCTTGGAACGGAGCTAAAATTAGCGATAGTGTTGATTTTTCCTCGATTGCCTTGAATGTTTTACTGCAATTGCAAAAGAAGAATAATAATTCTTCAGTGGAAACCTTAAGAAACTATGCACCAATAATTAAGGATTTAATTCCTACTTTTCCCTTTTTAAAGAAAAATGGAGTAATAGTTGCGACTGCTAATAAAAATCAATATTTGCTGGATAAAAACAGTGCTATCTCCCCTATTTTAGGACAAATGAATTCAATTGGTGGGATTGGTGTGGCAACAAAGGAGTGGATTAATTTAAGTGAGAGATCTCTTTTTGACAAGGTTTTGGGAATTTGGGATGAGGGTAGGGCAAGTTCATATGTTTATGGGGCTGGTGATGGGACAGTGTTAAAGAAAAGTGCTTTAATTCCGGCTTCGAGAATAGTTGAAATTAATTCAAAACATGGTGAACTGCCGGATAAATCAATTAATTTAGTCTTAAATACTTTGGGATTAGGAATTACTGTAAACTCTGTGGCTAATTATCCGCAAAAGCAAGCTGTTTTTTATTTAGGTTCGCCGGCAACAATGAAAGTTGATTGTAATGGGATAGTAAAAGATGAAATTGGTGGTTGGGTAGTGATAGAAAACCGGGAGAGTAAAGGTTGTAAGGTATTTTTGAAAGGTAAGGATGGTGGTGGAACTTATCATTTGGTAGTGGGTGATGAGAGCGGTTGGAATTATTTTGAAAGTAATATTGGCGAGGCTGAAGAAAAACAAATTACGGTTGGTAGTGCAGAGAGTAACTGGCTGGTGCTTCGTGATGATTTGAATAAGTTAGGAGCGACCCAGGCTGTAGTGGCGGCAGACAGTCGGGATATTTTGAAAACAATAGAGGCTTATATGAATTTTAGAGTTTTGAAGAAGGATTTTCGCTATAGTGAAGAAGTCTTAGAAAAGATGAGACTGATTTTAAATGAAAGACAGGTAACGGCAACAGAAATTCAGAAATGGTATTACGCAGCTATGGGTGACAAATCGGTGGTAGAAAGTAATTTAAGGCTGATGGCGCGAAGTGGAATAAGTCCGAAATATGGTGCAGCTTTGACCGATTATCAGGCGGAATCTCTGATGAGTTTGGGAAAAAATTATGCTGCTAATTATTTGGCAGATAAGCTGTATAAAATTGTGTGGAAGTAAGTGTGGCCGCTAAAGGGATCGAACCTTTGACCTTTCCAATGTGAATGGAATGCTCTACCACTGAGCCAAGCGGCCATAAAGGAATTATACTATGCTAAACTTAAAAATATGAAAATGAGACCAGCTTTTTCTATTGGTGCTTTTATTTTAGAATTTGTCCAATCGATTGTATTGGCCTTATCAGTTTTTGTTTTAATTTATCTGTTTGTAGCTCAACCAAATCAAGTGAATGGAAGTTCAATGTTGCCCAATTTTACTGACGGAGAATATTTGTTAACAGATAAATTGACTTATATGTTTTCTGACCCTCAAAGAGGCGATGTAGTGGTATTTAGAGCCCCGGCCAGCGAGGCTTGTTCGGAAAATGAATGTGAATACATTAAAAGAATTATTGGTGTTCCTGGAGATAAGGTGATGGTTAAAGATCAACAGGTATATTTGAACGGACAATTGCTAAATCAAAACTTTTTGCCGGCTGATTTTGTGACTGATCCGGGAGAATATGCTCAAGAAGGAGTTGAAGTTACGGTTCCTGAAGGACAGTATTTGGTCTTTGGAGACAATCGTTCCCATTCACGGGATGGGCGAGAATTCGGACCAATTGAGAAAAGTTTAATTGTGGGTAAAGCTTTCTTTAAATATTGGCCGGTAAGTTCTTTAGGTTTGGTTCCGACTATCAGATATTAATTCTTTTTTGCAAATTTCTTTGTATAAGTCCCCTAGTTGTTGAAAACGTTTTTCTACAGGACCACGGAATTGGAAAGTAACCCGGGTAAAAACATTGGTTTGAGAAATCTTGACTTTAGTGGTTTTATCTTCAAAGACTGATTCCAGATCACTACTGATGTTGTCTAAGCGGGATTTGAGGAATTGAGGAATGTTTTCCCGATTGATAGGAACTAAACCTTCATCAATTTTTTGACGCATCCTGCGAGCAATTTCTTCGGCACGACGAACAGAGGCCTTTTCTTTGAGAACAATTTTGTAAGCCTCGATCATTAGTCTGGTATCAGCAATACCAGAAAGAGCCCGGGCGTGACCTTCGGTGATAAGGCCGGAGAGAAGACCATCTTTGATAGCATCGGGCAGATTGAGAAGTTTAAGGACATTGATGACGTAAGGAACGCTTTTACTGACTTTTTTGCCAATGGCATGGTTATCTAGACCAAATTCCTCCTTAAGACGGAGAAAAGCTTTAGCTCTTTCAATGGGGTTGAGATCGCGGCGTTGGACATTTTCAACGATAGCCATTTCCAACATTTGTTGAGGGGAGGTTTTTTTGATAATGGCCGGAACGTAGGGTAATTTAAGGATGCGGGCGGCTCGCCAACGACGTTCGCCGGCAATGATTTGATAGCCAGCAGGTGTTTGGGCAATGATTAAAGGTTCGAGGATACCGTGTTCGCGAATAGATTCGACCAATTCGGAAACAGATTCGGGATTTATAATTCCCCGAGGTTGGAGTGGGTTTGGTTCAAGCTGATTGGTGGGAATTTGAGTGACATCTTTCATGATAAAAGAATACTATGAAAATTCCCGTGAAAAAAGAAGACGAAATGTATCAATTTTAGGCTTTGACGACAGAAACGAATTTTTTACCTAATTTTTGGATGAATTTAACTATACCAGGACGAATGGCATAGATAGTGAAATCTTTTCCGAGTTTGGTGCCGAGACCGGAATGAAACTTGGAACCGACTTGACGGACAATAATTTGGCCGACTTCAACTTTTTGACCACCGAATTTTTTTAAGCCTCGTCTTTGTCCGGGACGATTGGATTTTTGATTGGTTTTTCCCTGTGATTTGGTATGTGCCATAGTTTTTAGAGATTAATTTTGGTAATTTTAAGATCAGTTAATTGAGCCCGGAAACCATGAGTTTTGCGGTAACGGGATTTAGCTTTAAAAACAGAAACGCGAAGTTTTTCACCTTGGTAGTCTTTAACGCTTTCGAAATCAACAGAGGCACCTTTAACGGTGGGATTACCAACTTTGACTTTGTCGCCGTCGACGGTGAGTAAAACCTGATCAGTTGATTTGAGAGCAGGATCGAATTTGTCGACAGTTATAATTTGATTTTCTTCAACTTTATATTGTGTGCCAGAAATGGCAATTACCGCGTATTTCATACTTTTCGATTATATCATAGGATATTTTTTTAAGCAGAAGAAATAATTCCCAGAGAAAATAGCAGGGCCATGATTGAGGAACCGCCAACAGACATAAAGGGTAAAGGTATGCCGGTGACCGGGAGAAGACCCAAATTCATGCCAACATTGACAAAAGTTTGGGTCCAAATTTCAACGGCTATTCCTAAAGTAAAAAGAAAAAGAGGTCGATTGTTGGTGGTTTGGTGAGCTTTTTCAATCAAAGCTTTAATCAAGAAAAAGTAGGAAGATAAAACCAAAATGATGGCGAAGAGACCGAGTTCTTCACTGGTGGCGGCGAAGATAAAATCGGTGTGTTTTTCGGGTAAAAATAGAAGTTGAGCCTGAGTGCCCTGACGATAACCTTTACCAAAAAAGGAACCGGAACCGATGGCAATCTTTGATTGAATTAAATTGTAGCCCTGACCAAGAGGATCGGAACTGGGATTAAGAAAATGCTCGATTCTTTGGCGTTGATAGTCGTGAAGAACATAACGGTATATTAGCGGCGAGGCGATGAGAAAAATGGAGGCTGCAATCAGACCTAGTTTTAAAAGTTTGGGATTATAAATAATGATCGGTAGAATTAGGACGAAAATGGTAATAGCACTACCCATGTCGGGTTGAGCGAGGGTAATTAAAACTGGAATAGCGTGCAAAATAGGATAGGCGGTGGTGGAGAGAAAAAGCATCAGGGCTGGTTTGACAATTTCACTGGGTTGAATCGAGGCTGAACCGATATATAGCCAGCGGCTGGAACCGCGAGTTATAGTTCCCGATATAATAGGTAAAATTAAGACAAGACAAGAGAGAATAAAAATCAATCCAGACTGGGAAGTGGTGTGTTTGGGATTAATTTGTCTGCCAATAAAGAACAAAATAATCCCAATAATCCAGGCAGAAAGCTGTTTAAAGAAAAGCTGAGGAGCTAGGGAACTGATCATTAACAGGTTAAGGCTGCAGAGAATGAGAACAGGAATAATTAAAGAAAATGGCAGTTTTATTTTCATTAATCCTTATCGATATTTAGCTCCGAGCCAACATTTATGGAGTTGGCAAGAGTTTTTTCTAATATTTGGCTTTCAAATTCTTTTGGCCATTGGGGTGCAGTGATTTTGATTCGATCTTTAACTTGGAAGCCTTTTTCTTTTCTCAAAACCTGAACGCTTCTGACAAAATCCCGATAGTCCCCTTCTGCCTGCAGTTCCGGAGTAATATTGGTATCTAAAAATACTTCAATATTTTCGGTTATTTTTTCTATTTTTACTGCTTTAACATTGGTTTCCTCGGAAATGACAGCCAGGATTTCTGGGCTAAGCTCGGTGGGGCAATTGACTTTTAAGAGGGATAAAGGTTGACGGATTTTTAGAGCAGCTTTTTGCCTTTGGGCGTGAGCTAGCTGACAAATATTTCTAGCTAAATCCATGTCTTTTTCTAATTTTTCATCAACAAATTCCGACTGAGTCTTGGGCCAGGATTGAAGGTGAACTGAGGAGTCAGGATGTAGATTTTGATAAATTTTTTCACTGAGGAAGGGAGTGAAAGGCGACATTAACTTGGATAGATTTTCAAAGATAAAGAAAAGAAAAGAAAAATTATCGCTGCGCTCGCGGGAACGGCGAATGTACCAGGTGGAAAGATCGTTGACAAATTTTTCTATCAGAGCTGTGGCTTTAGCGGTATTGAATTTTTCCAAATTTTTAGTGACTCCATCGGAAGTTCGGTTAAAACGGGATAGAAGCCATTTGTCCATAGGATTTGATAAATCTTTTGGATTAAATTCGCTTGCTTGCCAGTCTTCTAAGTTAGCGTGTTGGGTGAAGAAACGATAGGAATTCCATAAAATTAGGAGAAAATCACGCTTAACTTTGTCGGCGATGTTGTAACCGAAATTAACACTGGTGTAGGCTTTTTGTTGACAATAAAGCCAACGCATCGGGTCTGCACCCATTTTTTCAATGGCTTCGTCAAAAGGAATACCGTTGTGTTTAGTTTTACTCATCCGTTCTCCTTTTTCGTCACGAACCTCGGAGTGAGTAACGACACTTTGATAAGGCGGAACTCCTTCTAAAGTGACACTGAAAAAGAGCATAGAGTAGAACCAAAGTCTGACTTGTTCAATCATTTCTAAAACCAGATCAGCTGGAAACCATTTTTGCCAATAGCTTTTATCGTCGAGATATTTGAGGGTGGAAAAAGGGACAACTCCGGCATCCAACCAAACGTCGCCGACATCGGGAATTCTTTTAACACTTTGGCCACATTTAGGGCACTTTATTTCAATATTATCAATCCAGGGACGGTGAAGTGAAGGTAATTTATCGATAAGTTCAGGATTAACGGCTTTTTCTTTAAACTCTTCTTTTGAACCGATGATAGTCAATTCACCACAAGAACATTCATAGAAAGGCAAGGCTAAACCATAAAAACGTTTACGACTAATCATCCAATCTTCCATGGAATCAAGCCAATTTTGCATTCGACGGCCGGCATATTTAGGGTGCCAATTTACTTTTTTAGCTGCTTCTTTTAATAGTGGCCGGATTTCATCAGATTTGATGTACCAGGAATTTTCCAAACGGAAAAGACATTTGGTCTTACAACGCCAACAATGAGGGTAACGATGGGTAATGGCTTCAGTTTTGAAAAGGGCGTTAATGGATTTGAGGTAGTCAAAGACCAGTTCATTAACACCGTGGGCATATTGACCACTAAGCTCGCCGTAGTCTTCACCAAAATGACCGTTTTCGGCCAAAGGCGAAAGCATGTCGGCGTTAAGTTTTTTACCTAATTCAAAATCTTCCTGACCACAACCGGGAGCGATATGAACAACGCCAGTACCTTCGCTGGGATTGACCTGATCCCAATTAGTGATGTAGTGTTTAATCCCCTCTTGGGCCGGAATTTGATAAAGAGAATCGTATTTTAAATTTAATAAAGTATTGGCGTCGATTTTTTCGTAATCAGTGAGAGCTAAACGGTCAGCGGCCTGTCGGGCAAGATACAAAATTTGGCCTTCAAACCGGGCTTTTACGTATTCATAATCGGTGTTAATGGCCAAAAGAACGTTGGCGGAAAGAGTCCAAGGGGTGGTGGTCCAAGCGAGGATGTATTCGTTGTCGCGATCACTTAATTTGAATTTTAAAAAGACTGAAGTATCGGTATCCATTTGATAACCATCAGCTTGTTCATGTTGGGAGAGGCCGGTTTCACAACGAGGACACCAAGTGGTAGCGCTTTTCTTTTTGATTAACCAGCCCTTTTGATGAATGGTTTTTAGAAAGTGCCAAATATAGAGATTGTTGGTTTGAGAGTTGGTGTAGTAGGAATTATCCCAATCCATAAACATGCCAAGACGGATAGATTGTTGAGTTTGAACTTGGCTAAATTTATCGATGCGGGCCAGACAGGCTTTGGTAAAATTTTCCACGCCAAAATTTTGAATATCTTTTTTGGAGTTAAAACCATTTTCTTTTTCCACTTCAACCTCGACCCAAAGACCCTGGCAATCAAATCCATTTTGAAATCTTTGAGCGAAACCTTGGGCATTTTTGAAACGCTGAAAAACATCTTTGAGGGTCCGGCCACGGGCATGGTGAACACCCATAGGAGCATTGGCGGTAATGGGTCCATCGATAAAGGAAAAAGTTTCCGCGGCTTGGTCGTTTTTGTGAAGATATTTTTCCAAAAGGTCGTTTTCCTGCCACCAGCTAAGAATTTCTTTTTCCATGAGAGGAAAATCAGGAGTATTGGGAAGATCTTTGAAATATGACATATGCTATTTTAATATAAAAAATCCCGCACTTGCGGGATTGATAAAGCTCCGAAAAAATCGGAGCTATTTAATAATAATTTTATTAAGAGAGAACATTGAGGATATTATAAACCCTAATTGTTTTTTCGCAAAAAAGCAGGAATATCAAATTCGTCTTCGATATCAATACCGGCAGGAACTTCCTGATCAGCCATTAAATTTTGTAAGTGAGGATCAAGGTCCTGAGGAGCGGTGGAATCGTTGTTTAATAAAGGTTTCTGCAGTGGCAGTGATTTTTTAAAGGAAGAATAGGCAGCGCTGCGATTGGGATCGAAGCCAGTAGCAATAACAGTTACTTTTATTCTATCGGTAAGATCGGGGTTAATTGAAGCACCAAAAATAACATTTGCCTCAGGGGCAACATGTTCAGTGATGGTTTTGGCGGCTTCTTCGATTTCAGCCATAGTTAAGTCCGGACCACCGGTGATGTTGATGAGGACTCCCCTAGCCCCGTCAATGTTGACTTCAACTAATGGTGAATCGATAGCGGCTTCAACGGCTTTAATGGCTTTGTTTTGACCTTCAGCCTCGCCAACACCCATGAGAGCGGAGCCTGCATTACTCATAATTGACTTAATGTCGGCAAAATCAAGATTAATTAATCCGGGAGTGGTGATTAAATCAGCAATGGCTTTAGTGCCTTTGGTGAGAACGGAATCGGCAATTTTAAAAGCTTCTAAAAGGGTGGCCTGAGAATTAACAACTTCCATTACCCGTTGGTTAGGGATAACAATCAAGGTGTCAACATTTTGGCGGAGTCTACTAAGACCTTCATCGGCTTTACCCATGCGTCGGGTACCTTCAAATAAAAATGGTTTGGTAACAACAGCGATGGTTAAAATTCCTAATTCTTTTTTGGCAATTTCGGCAATAACCGGAGCGGCACCGGTGCAAGTGCCACCACCCATACCACCGGTAATAAATAGCATGTCAGTGCCTTCAAGAACTTCTTTGATTCTTTCTTGAGATTCTTCGGCAGACTGTTGACCGACATTGGGATCGCCACCGGCACCAAGACCTTTGGTGATTTTTTCACCAATTTGGATTTTAATTGGGGCCAAAGAGTTTAATAAAGCTTGGGAATCAGTGTTGACGGCAATAAAGTCGACACCCTTGATTTCTTCTTCGGAAATCATGGAGTTGACAGCATTGTTGCCGCCACCGCCGACGCCGATGACTTTTATTTTGGCAAATTGACCGGTAAGTGTTTTAATTAATCCCATTTTTAGGGTAAAAGAGGCTCAATAAAATTTTTAAGTCGCCCAAGAAGTCCATCAAAAGAAACTTTTACTTTTTTGTTATGGCTGTTTGATTTGGTTAATGGACGAATGTTTTGAAAGTATAGCAAAGCACCAATGGCACTGGAAAAGGCAGGATTGGTGATATCGTCGACTAAGCCACCTAGACGGGGAGGTTCGGCAACTCTGACAGGTAGAGGGATGATTTGGGAACAAACTTCGGTGACCAAAATACTTAGTGAACCGCCTCCACTGAGGACAATGCCGGCAGGAATTGTATTTTGAAAATCATTTTCTGAAATAAGAGTAGCGACTAGGTGAAAGATTTCCTCTAGACGGGCACGCATAATGCCATTTACAGTGGTGGAATAGGAGATTTTTCTTTTTTCACCATTATTTATACCAAGATGATGAAGCTCGATTTCATCTTCAAAGCCTTTTTTGTCGACGTAAGCTTTTAACCTGATTTTAATTTTTTCAGAATCTTCCAATGGAAGTCTTAGACCGATAGCTAAGTCATTAGTGATATTGTTGGCACCGATGGGAATAACTGCAGAAAAAGTGGGAGAAGAATCTTGGAAAATTGTGAGGGTGGTATTACTGCCACCAATATCGACTAGGGCGACGCCCAATTCGGTTTCAGTATCGGTAAGAGAGGCTTTGGCGGTAGTTAAGGCAGAAAAAGCGATGGCATCAACTTTTAGGCCAATATCTTCTAAACACTTATAAAGATTTTTAATGGCTGGGGTGGAGGCAAGGATAAGATGGGTTTCTACTTCGAGTCTGACGCCGCTCATGCCAATAGGGTCAATAACGCCTTCCTGACCGTCGACAGTGTAGAGGCGAGGGATAACGTGGACTATTTCTTTATTGGCCGGTAAGGCGATGGCCTTGGCGGCTTCAACAGCCCGATCGATGTCGGCGGCAGAGATTTCGCCATTGGGGGCAGAAACAGCAGTAACACCTTTGGAATTAAGAGATTCAAAATGAGGCGCAGTTAAGGTGACATAGGCATGATTTATTTGAAAGCCAGCCATTCTTTCGGCAGATTCAATACATTCGGTGATAGTGCGGGAAGCTTGATCCAAGTTGATGATTTGACCTTTTTTGAAGCCGGTGGCGGGAACAGAAGAAACACCAACAACATTAATCTTGGAGTCGTTTTCCGGATATTGACCGATTAGGACAGTGATTTTTGAGGTGCCGATGTCGAGACAATTAATGGTCTTAAAATGCTGCATAGTTTAATTTTAGAGCCTTTTAATGAGATTTAATAGTTTGAGATTGGGAGAAGCTTTATTAACAGAGGAAAGATGTGTCGGCAGCGAAATTATTTTGGTAATAGTTGAGAGTAATTTTTTGCCTGACAACTGGCGGTCTTTGATAATAATAGTAGTTTCCGGAAGTTGTTTTTTTAGCCAGAGAGCATTTTTAAGTTGCTCGTTTTGTTGACTAACCGGTAAAGGAATAACAATTGATTTTAGTTTTAAGGCGGCAATTTCCTGAATGGTATTGGCCCCGGCACGACTAATAATTAGGGAAGAGTGGTGGAAGAGCCAACCAATATCTTGAGAATCGATGTAGGCTTGAGGATAGTAGTGCAAAAATTTTTTTTGAAGAGCTTGATATTCGGGAAAATCAAGGGCACCGCATTGATGAATAATGGTAAATTTTTGTGTTAAGTTAGGCAAAATTTGTTTTAAAGTTTGATTTAGGTGGGTTGAGCCTTGATTGCCGGCAGTAAGAAAAATAAGAGGGAATTTTTTTAAATCTTTTTCTAATTT
This sequence comes from uncultured Gammaproteobacteria bacterium, assembly GCA_964516665.1. Taxonomy (GTDB): domain Bacteria; phylum Patescibacteriota; class Microgenomatia; order UBA12405; family UBA12405; genus UBA12158. Next base: position 10,263 of record CAZEXG010000006.1, on the reverse strand, counting down.
TTGAAATTTAGCCGAGCTGGATAAAAAAATGTCCCGACGAAGCAGGTTGCCGGTAACAACATATTTGGCAGATAGGTGTGGGGAGGGAAAAGAAAGGGCGACTTTTTGACAAAAAAGGCTGTTAATTTTGGTGGAAAGGCTGAGAGTCAGGGTTTGTTCGTGGGTGAGAGAAGGGATTTTCTTTAGCCAGGCGGCGATAATGACTGGGACGGAAAGATAACCACCGAAGGAGACGACCAGATCAACTTTTTCTTGGGAAATAATATTGATGGCGTCAAAAAGTGATTTAATAGTTTGGGGAATGCCATAGAGGGTATTGGGAAGCCAACGACGATCAAGTTTGCCACAGGACAGTCCATAAAATTTGATTCCCATTTTAGGAATTAATTCAGATTCGATAGATTTTTGTTGGTTAAGGCTGGAATTATAGTTACGACCAAGGTAAACAATTTCCCAGTTAAATTCCCGGTCGCTTTTAAGTTGTTGAATGAATTCGATGGCGGGAGTGAGGTGGGTTCCGGTGAGAATAATCTTTTTTCGGGGAATCATGCTTTGAGTATAGCAGGGAGGCATATTTTTTTTCTATGTTTATGACTAATCCAAGAGCAGCAAAAATAGTGATCAGAGAAGAGCCTCCGTAGGCAATAAAAGGAAAAGGAATACCGGTCAGTGGGATTAAAGAGACGATGGCGGCAAAGTTTATCAGGCCCTGGTAAGCGATCCAACAAGCGATACCACTGAGGAGTAATTTTTCAAAAAGAATGGGGCTAACTTGAGAAATGTGGATGATTCGGGAAATTAGAAGAAGAAAAACATAGGTAATTAAAAGGAGGCCAACAAAACCGATTTCCTCGCCGATGATGGCCAAAATAGAATCAGTACTGATTTTAGGTAAAAAATTATATTTTTGGTCGGAATTAGCAAAACCTTTACCTGACCAGCCGCCTGAGGCGAGAGAAAGAATTATCTGTTCACTGTGATAATTTAAGTTTTGGTCGCTTTGTTGATTGAGTAAAGTTTTTACTCGGGCTAAACGATAAGGGGAAATAAAAATTAAAAGGAGACTAGCGATTGTGATGACTGAAGCGGCGGAAAAAAGGCTGGTGATTTCGGCTCCGGAAAGATAGTAAATGGAGAACATAATAGCAGCAACCATGACGGTAGTACTAAGGTTTGGTTCGACGACTATTAGTAGGAGAGGAATGCCTAAATATAGGGCTAAATTTTTAAGGTTTCTTTTTTCCGGCAAGGAAAAAAGATAGGAAAAAAAGATAGTACCGGTAAATTTAAATAATTCTGAAGGCTGAAAATTAATAAGGCCAAAATCAATCCAGCGTCTAGCACCCAGGGCTTTGGTGCCGATTCCGGGAATGAGGACTAAAACAAGAGTTATAAGGGAAAATAGATAAAAACGGAAGGAATTATTAATAAAAAAATCGATTTTTATTTTGGAAACAATAAAAAGAGAAATAAAGCCAATAATGAGCCAAATAATTTGTTTTTTTAAATAAAAATATTGGTCCCCAGTGGTGTTTTGGGCTTCAAAAAGGGAGGCGGAGGCAATAAATAGTAGACCAATGAAGGAAAGGATTGAGGCGTAGACAATGGTCAGGGATATTTTCATGATTTAAGCTCGGCGATAATCTGGGGAGAGATATTTAAGGGTTCAATTTCAGAGGAAAAAGCTTGAAAATCATTGATTTTTTTAATGGTAGTACCGGTAGAATTACGAAGGGTAATTTCCGAACCAACCAAATTTTTATTATAAAATCTTTCCTGTTCTTTCGATAAATTTATTTCATAGTCGAGATTGACGAATTCAGCTAGATGAAAATAAAAGAGTGGGTTTAGTTGTTGTTGTAGTTCCATTTGGGTATAAAAAGCGAAGGAGGCGGTGAGGCGAGGATTACATTCTAGAAGGTAAACTTCGTCGTCGGAGACGATAAAATCCAAACCAAAAAAACCTTTGTAGCCTAAGGGAGCGAGTATTTTTTGAGAAAAGTCAGTGGTGATTTGCCAAATTTTTTGCTGAATGTTGGGAGAGGCCAAGGAAGGCCACTGACGACCAACGGTGGCGAAAGGGTTGCTAGTTAATTCTTTTAAACCGGTATATTGAAGGGCCGGTGGACTTTGAAGTAGACCATAACGGGTAAGACAACAATTATTCAGAAGGGAATAACCTTTGATAAAGGGTGAAAATTTAACAAGGGTGCCCTGGGGAATTTGTTTGGAGGCAGTGGTATAGTCGCTAAATAAATTGGTGCTATTGCCGGCCCAACCAAAATGACTTTGAATAACAATTTTATCGGTAAATAAATCTTGGGCTTGCTTAAAGGAATTTTGATTGAATTCGTCAATAAACCCCGGAATAACAGGAAGATTATTCTTTTTAGCTAGGTTAAAAAATTTTACTTTATCTTCGAGAAGACGGTTGCTTTTGGCCGGGTTACTGGCGTTTATCCATTGATTTTTTTGACAGAGTAATTCGATTTTGGCCGAGGGTTTGAAGGGCACGATAACAGGGTGTTGACTCTGGGAAATTTGGGATTTTATTTCTGGTAAGGAGAGAAGATAACCGCTATTTTTTGTTTTAAGATTTTTTTTATAAAGAGGATGAAAATTTTTTAGTTGTGGCAGAGAGATGGATAAAAATTTATCAACGATTAGAAAATAAAAATCATAGGAAGAACGACGGAGGAGATCTTCGAGATAGTTCATCTTTGGGTACCGGTGACTAGAATTACCGGGTATTCACCCGGGTCAAAGTCAGAATTTTTAACTTGATAATAGGCAGCTAAGGCCAAAGCAGATTCCGGGGAGGAGTTAAAGCTACTGACGGATTCGAGATATTCGGAGACTTTTTCCTTGGGTATGGCCAGGGCGGTACCATGGTGTTTTTTGATGGCAGAGATGATTTCGTTTTTGAGAGGAAGGTATTTGACGGAGAGGGCATCGGTAAGACTGTCTTTTTCTAAAGGAATATTAGAATGGAAGTGAGAGGCGATGGTGGGGTTGCTGGCAGCTTGGGCGGCAAAAATTTTGACATTTTCCGGCAACTTTTTAGCAATGGCACAAAGAGTGGTGCCACTGCCGACCGGAATAAAAATGCTGGTAATTTGAGGTAATTGAAGGAGTAATTCTTCGGCAATTTGGGCGTAACCAAGTTGGGCACTGGGATCGGTGGATTGACGAAGAAGGTAGGCATGATTATTTTTAGAAAATTTGATGGCGTCACTGATTGCCTGGGATGATTGAATAATATGTCCTTTGATTAGGGATAATTTATGAGGATTAATTTTTGGGGAAACAAAAACAGTTAAAGAAATATTGGCTTGTTGACAAAAATATGAGGCAGAAATAGCAGCATTGCCAGTGGAGGAAATGACGGCCTGAGAATAATTATTTTTAATTAAATTTTGGATTTGGAAAGGCAGAGCTCGATCTTTGGCTGAACCGGTGGGGTTGAGGTCTTCCCTTTTGAAATATAGATTAGCGATTTGGTTTAAAGGTGTCATATAATAATAGCCAGTTACATATTTTAACTAAATTATATGTCAGATACTAATAATAAAGTCATTTGTCCTGATTGTCAGAGTGAAATAAAAGCAGAAAGCATGTTGGTAGGTGATATTTTAGAGTGTGGGGAATGTGGAACTGAAGTAGAAATATTGTCGATTAATCCACTAAAATACAGGGAGTTAATTGAGGAGAAGTAGGCGGTAAAAGCCCTGGTGGACAAAGTTCGGATCGCCAAGTTCAAATTCACCATAGCGAACTCCCCTGCCCTTGACTGAACTGTCGACGTAAATAATTTTGGTGCCAATTTTTTCAATAACAAAAAGAACATGGTGGCCATTCCTTTGACGGATAAGATCACCGGTGGTGGCGGTCTCGGGATCAATTTTTTGGGATAAAGGGGCTGAGGTTAGCATGTCAGCAGAAGTTCGACGGGGATTTAAATTGGTTCCGAAATAAAAGTTCAATAAATGACAGGCTAGACCAGAACAATCGATACCAAGGTGATGTTTTTTTTGAAAATTGTAAATTTGTTGCGGACTAAGATCAAGAAGTTTTATGTTTTCCTCATTGGCGAATTCAATTGTTTTTAAGGCAATTTCTTTAGCGTTGCCTTTACCGAGTAAAGCATTTTCATTGGAAGCTACTTTAGGTCGATTAATAAAATAAGGAAGACCGATGTATTTAAGAATTTCACTGCGAAGTGCTTCTAGTTTAGTCCCAGCCATAAGCCAAAGATTGACAAAATAACAGTTGCCAGCCAAGCCCGAAAAACGATTTTGGGCTCTTCCCAACCCATTTTTTGCAGAGTTAAATGGATCGGAGCGGCCGGAAAAACTTTTTTATGAAGATAAAGTTTACTAAAAATTTGGATGGCGCTACTGAGGCCTTCGACAATAAAAGGTGCGCCGACAATAACTAAAGGAACAATTTTACCCAAAAGAATGGCAATGACAGCTAAGGTGGCACCAAAGGAAAGAGAACCAACGTCACCAAGCCAGATTCTGGCAGGGTAAACATTAAAGTAGAGAAAGGCAATAAGAGATCCGATCCAAAGGGAAAGAAAGAGTGAAATGGGAGTATCGAGAGTACTGCCGGCTAAAATCCAGAAAGCAAAAAGAGAGATCATTAGAGAACCGCTGGCGAGACCATCAAGACCATCGGTAATATTAAAAAAATTAGCGAAGGTAATAATAATCAAGGTTGAGATAGGGATAAAAAATATTTTTAAACTAATGGCTCCCAGAAAAGGAACATAGATAAAATTGACACCCAATTGAAAATAAATGAGACAGGAAATAATTAAGGCCAGAAAAAGTTGGAGCAGGAGTTTGTGTTTCATTCTGAGGCCAAAAAATCCAGTTTTTTCAAAGCTGAAAAATTTAAGAAGATCGTCGTATAAACCCAAAAGACCAAAACTGATGAAGGTAAAGAAAAGAATAAATATTTCAGTAATGAGGTGATAGTTACTGGAAATAAAAATATTTGAAACTTTAAGAATAGGAAAGAGAAAGGAAAAAAGAATGGTAACGGCAAAAATTATGAGTAGTCCCCCACCGACTGGAGTACCGCTTTTTTGGGAATGGAAGCGATCAAAAATCGGGGTTCTTTTGTTTTGGAAGTCTAAAGTTTTTTGATTTTGGCGTTGGAATTTCAGGCGATAAAGAAGATTAATATAGGGAACAACCAGGATACTGGTGGCGATGAAGGAAAAAAGAAGTAAACCCAAATAAAGATGAATCATATAGTTATTGTAGCTCAAGAAAATGAACGAATAATTTTTTGAAGGGTATTTAGGCCAAGTAAACCGCCAGAACTAAAATGAATTAAGACATCGCCATTTTGGAGTTGGGATTGGTAGTGTTTAACCAAATCAGAGGGTAATGGAATATAAGTACTTTTGGGAATTAAACGACAAATTTCTGAGGCGCTTAACCTGTTTTGAGAAGATTGACGTTGGTTAAAATTAAGTTGAAAAATTACCGTTTCCCGACACTTTTCAAAAATAGTTTTTAGACGCTCTAGTTGTGATTTTTGTTGGAGAAAGGAAGCATGAATTTCGAAAAAAACATGAATTCGAGAACGAGGGTAAGTGTGTTGAATGGTACTAATGGCAGCATTAATTCTTTCGTAAGATTGGGCAAAATCATCGTAAAATTTTATGCCTTTTTTTTCAGCCAAAAGTTGAAGTCTTCTTTTTATACCTCGGAAACTTTTCAAAGAATTACTAATAGTTGAGTCGGGAATGTTTAGAACTTTACCCAAAGTTTCGACTGCGGCTAAATTATTGCGGTTGTGGTCGCCAATAAGGTATTGGTTGTTAATTTTGGTGTAGGTGTAGGGATATGTTTTACATTTAGCAAAAGGAATAAGCTTTTTTAAAGAAGCATCGTTTTGGTTATAAATTAAAAGGCCATCTGCAGGAATTCTGGAAATGAGTTGTTTAAAGGCGTTAAAATTGGCTTCGGCGCTAGAATAACTTTCAGTGTGTTCCCAATTAGCACTGGTGAGAATTAAATATTTGACGGGGTAATAAAGAAATTTAGCTTGAGTATCGAGTCCATTAATTGATTCATCAGCTTCAACGACAGACCAATCTGAATTGGAGAAAGAAAGTGAAGGTAATCGATTTAGACTTTGACCACCGAACATAAAGGCTGGTTGATATTTGGCTTGGTGAAGAAGCCAGGCGGCAGCAGCAGTGGTAGTGGTTTTACCGTAAGATCCAGCAACAAGAAGACTATTTGCTTTTATTAAATTCTGAGCAATATAATTTGTGGCCGATATATAGGGTATTTTTTGGTTAATAATTTCCTGATATTCCTGACGACATTGACTGAAGGCTTGAAAAGAAGAACCGATGATGGCTAAATCAATATCTTTATTGATGGGGCTTTGGTTGAGAGTAATATTAGCTCGTCGTAGTTGGGTACTGAAGGGAGGATAAATTTTTTTCTGATCGCTACCGTTAACTTCGTGACCGGCTTTTTTTAAAGCGATAGCTAAAGGGGCGGTCATGGTGCCAGCAATACCAAGAATATGGATGTGCATAAGTTTATGAATTAAAAGATGACCATTGATGATTAATAAAATATTGGAAGGCGGGAAAATTCCTTTTGTAATAACCTAATTTAGTGTCGGGATTAAAACGACCAAGATAACAATATTTCAAGTTTTGTCGCTGACTATCTTCAACAACCTGCAAAGAAAGACGGATAGGAAGATCCTGATGAGCATATTTGGGGTCGTAAAAAACGTAGGCAATATGAGAAATATTGT
>CAZEXG010000006.1:0-3368 GCA_964516665.1 uncultured Gammaproteobacteria bacterium | reverse complement strand
AACATGATGGTTGAGTTTCATTTCCTGAGTTAAGGCAAAAGCAGCCAGAATATTATAGATTTGATAACGATAATTGCTGTCGGTGTGGTATTTTTGCTGATTAATTTCAAAGCTCATTTGATGTTGATCAAGCCGGATATTTTTAGCAGTGTAGGTTGATTTTTTATTGACACCATAAGTGACTTTAGGAATATTGATCAGGGAATTGATTTGGGTAAAATGAGGATCGTCATGATTAAGGATGGCCAAATCGCTTTGGGAAAAAAGCTTGGCTTTAGTTTCAATGTATTTGTCCATGCTTTTGTGATAATCGAGATGTTCGTGAGCGATGTTGGTCAGAATGGCAAATTTAAAATGGGTACCCCAATAACGGAATTGATCGAGAGAGTGAGAAGTAACTTCACAAACGACGTGGGTATAACCGCGTTGGTAATAGTCGGTAAAAACTTTTTGAATTTCTTTGGGATCGGGGCTGGTGGTGTGGAGACCGGAACTGCTGATGGTGCTGATAATACCGCATTTAATACCCGCATTTTCCAAAATTTTTTGAACTAAGGTGCAAGTGGTGGTTTTACCATCGGTACCGGTAACACCAATAAGGGTTAATTTTCGGCTGGGATATTGGTAGCGATAATTCCAATAGGCGGCTTGGGGTAAATGCCAAAGATAATTTTTTAAAAAGCGAATCATTGTGAGTATGTAAATTATAACAAAGAGTTGATTTTTTCGGCCATTTCAAACCACATGGGGGCGGCGGTCGAAGAGCCCCAAGGGGAAGAACGAGGGTTGTTGACGGTGACAATCATGGTGAATTTGGGATCATGGCAAGGAGCAAAACCGATGTAGGAACCAATAGTACTGGAATCGGTATAAGATCCTTTAACTGCCACTTGGGCGGTACCACTTTTGGCACAGACTTCTAAATCTTTTGGTTTTAGACTGGCTACAGGACTGTTTTCCACGGCATATTTGAGAATTTCGTTGATTGAGTTGACAGTCTCTGTTTTAAAGATAGGAGTGGTATTGATTAAAGTTTCCTGATTGAGATGAAGATTAACTAATTTGCCTTGATTGGCGAGAGTATTAAAGGCCTGGAGGACCTGAAGTTGATTAATAGCGAAACCTTGACCGAAGGAGGCAGTGGCCAAATCAATATCCGGCCAGGAAGTTTTTAGAGGTGAGACCGATTCGCCTACTAATTCAACACCGCTTTTCTGATCTAATTTAAGACGATGGAAATAGTTGGAAAATGAAGATAGGCCTAAACGGTCAATAATGTAACTCATACCGATATTGTCGGAATTTTTAATAATATCTTTTAGGGTTGAATCGGGATGAACTTCGTTGTTCCAATTGTTGATGGTATATTCGCCAATCTGGCGAGGACGATTACATTGGGTACAAATAAAAGAAGTGTTAATAGAATTAGTGTCGAGGGCCATGGAAAGCACTAAGGGTTTAAAAATGGAACCTGGTTCAAAAAGGTCGCTAATATTGGGAATTTTGGTGAGAACAGAAGAAGGACTGGCTTCGAAAGAGGCGATTGATAAAATTTGGCCACTTTTAGAATCGATAACAATTAGAGAAGCCGCATCGGCCTGATAAGTTTCAACCCCCTGCTCTAATAATTTTTCGGCTTGAAATTGGATTTGGCGATTAAGACTAAGTTTGATATCCTGACCATCGATTTCATTCTTTTTCCAGTTTTTCTTGGTTAATAAATTTTGACCACTGCCGTCAACGACAGTGCGGATAAAACCACTTTGACCTTTAAGACGTCTTTTGTAAAACAACTCTAAATTATTGATTAAATTTTTTGCCAGAGTTTTTTCGGGATAATAACGCTGTTGTTTAAGTTGGAAATCTAAACCGCCTATTTTTTGCAATTTGAGCATTTGCTCATAATCAAAAGGACTATTAAATTCCAGCCATTTTTGAGAGGAATTTTTAAATTTTTCCAAAAGTACGGCATTTTCACTGGCAAATTCGGGTTTAATTTTGTTGATTTCATCAATAACAGCCGGAAGTTCTTTTTGTAGATTGGGTTTGTAGATGGCTAAACGATAATAAGAGTAGTCGAGACTGAGAGGATAAGAGTCGGAACTAAGAATGTGGCCTTGCTGAGGAATAATAGTGTCCAGCTTGTAAATTTGAGAAAGAGATTTGTCCCTTAGCTCCTGGCCTTTGATAATTTGCCAATAAAAAAGACGGCCAAGAATAAAAATAAAACAAAGGTAAATGGTAAGGAGAATAATTTTAGAACGTTGATTTTCCATTTAGGGTGTATTGGTCAGCAAATTCTATTTCCAGTTTTTGATTTTCAAATTTTAGATTTTGATAGTCTTTTTGCAGTTGGGAATAGAGACGATTGTAGGATACAATTTCATTGGAATAATAGACGGAAAATGCTATTTGAAAAAAAATGAGACCGAGAGCAATACCGAGTAAAAGACGCTCAATCATGAGGAGCCTGAAAACATCTAAGTACAGCAGAACGGGAAAGAGGGTTGTTTTTGATTTCGTTGGCGGAGGGGAGGATTCGGGTGGAAGACAGATGTTTGAGGGAGATGAAGTTTTTAACTAAACGGTCTTCACCGGAATGGAAGGAAATAATTACTGCCGGAGCGCCGGGTTTAAGAATTTTTAAACTTGATTTCAAGGCTTGGTTTAAATGAGAAAACTCCTGATTGACGGCAATTCTAAGTGCCATAAAAATTTGGGTGGCGGGATGATGGCGGGAACGATAATGTTTTTTTTGATAGTATTGGGAAATAATTTCTGCCAATTTTTGGCCACTTTTGATTGGTGATTGTTGACGGGCTTTAATGATTTCATAAACTAAAGGCCGAGATAATTTTTCCTGAGAGTATTTAGTAAAAAGTTGATAAAGCTGATCACGATCCCAAGTGTTAATAATATTTTCTGCCGTAATTTTTTGTTTTTGAGGGTTTAATCTCATGTCAAGAGAATCCGGATCGGTGAAGGAAAATCCCCTACCGGGCAGTGATTGTTGGTTGACACTAAGACCAAGATCGAGAAGAAGGCCGTCAAGAGGCTGACCAATATTTTTTTGCCAGAGAGGAAATATTTTGGAAAAATTGCCGATAATTGGGTGAAAATTAGTTGATAAATTTTCCGATTTAATTCTGTCAATGGCAATTTTTTGGTTTGTGGGATCGTAGTCCAAGCCGTAAACAGTGGCGCCTTTTCTCAGTAGTTCTAAAGTGTGGCCGGCGTGACCCAAAGTAGCATCCAGGTAGATTTTTCCTGGGGCGGGATCAAGTAAGCTTAGGCATTCAGATAAAAGGACAGACCGGTGATAAGTCATTAAAGAGAAGAAGAGTTGCTGATCAAATAAGAAGAATTTT
>CAZEXG010000005.1:0-26026 GCA_964516665.1 uncultured Gammaproteobacteria bacterium | reverse complement strand
ACGCGCACGACTCAAAATCGTGTGGTAGCAATACCGTGTGGGTTCGATTCCCACCCTCGGCACTTCCACCTTTTACACTTCCTCTTCAAGAGGCAGGGTTAACGCCATAAAAACATTTCTTCTACCCATTGCTGTACAAACTACAGCCCCAACGTTAACCCCTGTAAAGTGAGTTTTATCCAACAAGTCTATTCTTTTTCTTAAGCGACATTCAGAACCGGGCTCACTTTTAGCATCTATTCGCCAATCCAAAATATCCGGAAGGTGAGAATTTCTCATCAGACACACCACCACAGTCTCCCCTTCTACTTGAATACTCATACCTGATAGAAACCCATAACACTCATCAACCCTATCCTCTCTATTAGCTAGAGGACAAAATTCATTACATCTCATATTCTGAAATTATATCTCAAAAAACCTAGTCTTTTTTATCTACATCGAAAAAGCTAACTTGTTTCCCATTAAAGTACATATTAAATTGTCCTGTCGGACCATTACGATGCTTTTCAATGGAACAACTCACCATTTCTTTGACTTCTTCATCCTCACGATACAAAAACATTACCACATCGGCATCCTGTTCAATACTTCCCGATTCCCTCAAATCAGACAACCTTGGCTTCCCTCCTCTGGCCTCCATCTGCCGGTTTAGTTGAGCTGCCGCTAAAATTGGTACTTTTAATTCTCTAGCTAAATTTTTCAAACCCTGGGAAATTTCACTAACTTCCTGCACCCGGTTATCTCTCGAATGTCCATGCATCAACTGCAAATAGTCGACAATTATAAATTTAATTCCTTTATCCGACTGTAAACGCCTGGCTTTTGTCCTCAACTCTGTCACTGTTAAACCCGGTGTATCGTCAATGTAAAGAGGTGCTTCTGCTAAAACACCCATCGCTTCCGACAAAGATGCAAAATCACTGTCTGATAATTGTCCTGTTTTCAATTTCCAAGCATCGATTAAACCCTGTCTAACCAACAGACGGTCCACCAACTCTTCCTTGCTCATTTCCAAGGAAAAAATACAGGTCGGCATTTTTTCCTCGACTGCCACATGTCGGGCAATGTTCAAACTAAAGGCCGTTTTTCCCACACCAGGCCGGGCTGCCAAAATCAGTAAATTGCTATCCTGCATTCCCGCCAGCATCGAATCCAATTGATGAAATCCGGTCGCCAAACCTCGTAAACCACTGCCTCTTTTTTGCAATTCATCCAAACGATCAAAGCTGGCTGTTAACACCTCTTTAATCGATGAGGGCACCGATTTCATGTGTTTTTGAGACAGTGAATATATTTCCTGTTCCGCTATATCCAACAACTGATCTGCCGGCATTGAATCATCAAAAGCTTTTTCTGAAATCCTTCCGGCAGCTGAAATCAATTCCCGTTTAGCCGACAAGGCTTTGATCATTCTTCCGTAACTTTCCACATTAGCTGAAGTTGGTACTTCATTGGCCAACTTCGACAAAAAGGCCTTTCCCCCAATCTTCTTCAGCATGTCCATTTCCTTAAGCTTTCCCGACACCGTCACAATATCAATTGGACTTCTGGCCTCATATAGGCCCATCATTGCCTCGTAAATTTTACCTAAATTATTGTTATAAAAATGTTCCGCTCTTAAAAACTCCGATACCGCCAAAACCGCCTCATTATCGATCAAAATCGAACCTAAAACACACACTTCCGCCTCTTCAAAAGAGGGTGGTAATTTTATGTTCTCATCTTTAATAAGACCACCTCCATTCCTTCAGGTAGACTATCTTTTTCTACCTTCAGGCTTTCGACTGCCTCTAATTTTTCTCTATCAAAAGCATCTAAGAATTCTTCCAAACTTTTTTCTTCGCCCTTATAATTCATCGGCACAATATAATTTGCTGCCGATTTTTTGGCAATATCCACAGCATCTTTACCTAAGGCTACCAATAATACATCTGCTTCTTCCAATTTTTCCTTTTTCTTTTCACTCAACTCCCCCTCCACCCTACCTACAGTTACCACTTTCACCCCATCCACATTTATCGAATACATTGAATTAATTCCACTGATTTCTATTCCACCAATTTCATATTCTCCCGGTCCACACACCACTACTCTATTTTCTTCTTCACCAGTTTTTACAAAATTCCTCTCTTTATCAGTAAATATTAAAATCCGTGATTCGGTCTCTTTTTTCCCCAAATCACCACTTTCCGGATTGAGCCAAAGCGACTCCTTTTTACCTTTAATAAACAGCTTGCCGTCTCCGAAGTATTTAATTTCCATAAGCTTATGATAACATTAAGCATCATGATTAAGGAACTGTCATTAGCAGTTTTTTTTGGACTTCTTATCGGTTTTGGCCTAACTGGCACCTATTTTTTCATTAGGCCCAGTTCAAACCAGACCAAAAATCCTCCCTCCATCGTTACCCCCTCATCTTCCCCTACCCAATCAGCCAATCCTACCATCGAAGCAACTTCATCCAATAAATCCACTAATTCAGTCGACTTAGAGGTAACATCTCATCAAAATTACGATCTGGTTGCAAATTCAAAAATTACTCTGGCAGGTAAAGCCACTCCTCAAAGTCAAATTATTATTACCACTCCCACTGACAACTATTCCTGTTTCGCTGACGCTCAAGGAAATTTTTCTCAAAATATCGATTTAGAATCCGGTTTCAACGATATTAGCCTTACTGCCATTACCTCCACCGATCAGGAAAAACAAGCAAAATTATATATTACCTATTCTACGGCAAAAATAGAATGAAAATCCTCATTACCCTCTATCTTTTAATCCTCGCTCTGCCTCTTCCCGTCTTCGCTCAAAGCCCCACCACCTCTAAATCACAGGAAATCCTCGATCTGGTCGAGCAAAAAGTCAAAGAAAAACTTGATCAATTAGATCAAAATTTTACCCCGAATCCTAAAAAAGCTTATCTTGGCACCATCACCGATATCAAAGACAATAAAATCAAAATTGATACCAAAGGCCAGATAATGGAATTTGTTTTTGCTGACAATACCGTGTTTATTGGCTCAAAACAAAATAAAATTAAGAAAGAAGACCTCAAAGTCGGTCAGGACATTTTACTCATTTCCCTAACCCAAGATACCATTTCCTATACCAAAAGAATTATCATCGCTGATCCTAAAAAAATTGAAAATCATAAAAGCGTAACCTTAGGTCAAATTGCTGATATTTCCCAAACTTCACCCGTTTTAGTTCTCATTCCTCTCAATAATAAAAACCATGAGCTTCAAATAAAATTGTCCACTGACACCGTCTACCTCGACGACAGTGGCAAAAAAATAAAAAGTACCGATCTTAAAAAAGGACAAAAAATAATTTGCATTTACGATAACAGTTCTTCCCCTACCTTCCCTGCTATCCAAATCATTAGTCTACTTAAACAGAGTACCACTGCCAACAATTGACATTCCTGCTTTTGTTGTTAAAATAAAGCCAATGATATTTGCCAACGTGATTGCCACTCATCACCATACCACCAATTAATTTGGCGGTTTTTTGCAATATCAAATCACAACCGCCAAAAGATAGGCGGTTTTTCTTTTCTGGCGGCATTAGCTCAATTGGTTAGAGCATCTGCCTGTGGAGCAGAAGGTTGCCGGTTCAAATCCGGTATGCCACCCCATATGATTAAAACTATTTTTAATCAACTACATCATACCCATACGCAGGTCAGCCGACCGGCGGGGTATCGCCTGGCCTAAAATATCTTTTTATTAACAATCTAAATCCCCGTAAATCGGGGATTTTTTTGAACAAGTTATGTTCAGATTCCCAAACATTTATCAAAAAATAATTATGAAAGAAAAAATAAACACTACTCAACCTCAAGAAGCGGAGTATAAAATGGACATTTATAATTTTGATGCCACATCCAACATTCCCCCTGCCCCAGGTGAACCAACTCGCAGAGACGGTTACCGATGGGATCAGGAAAACAATCTCTGGATAGTCGACATCTCTCAAAGCCAAACCAAAAGGTTTGAAATAATGTTAACAAAAAACCCAAATGATGTATCTCTCATTTCTCTTATTAATAGAGAACGTCAACTTGACGGTTTTTGTCAAAGGCTTGAGGAAAAATCGGCAACAGAAAAACAATAATGAGAGGTAAATTTTTATGTAGAAACACGCCAGCAACGTGTTTCTACATAAAAAGTAAATTAAAATTACAATGTTAAAATAAATTATGTCCGATAATAATAAACCACAAACTCTTAAAGGCTTCCGGGATTTTTTACCCGAGACCATGACCGTTCGCAACTATGTCAAAAATCTTTTTATCGATGTTTTTGAAACTTTTGGCTTCGAACCTTTAGAAACTCCTACTTTAGAATATGGCTCTACCCTCATGGGTAAATACGGAGAAGAAGGCGAAAAACTGGTCTATATGTTTGACGACAAAGGCGGCCGTCGTGTCGGTATGCGCTACGATCTAACCGTACCTACGGCAAAAGTATTAGCCATGTACCCAAATATTGCCCTTCCCTTTAAACGCTATCAAATCCAAAATGTCTGGCGAGCCGACAATACCCAAAAAGGTCGCTACCGCGAAATTCTCCAATGTGATATCGATACTTTCGGTACCAAGTCCCCCATTGCTGATGCTGAAATTATTGCTGTTATTTATACCGCTCTTAAAAAATTAGACTTTAAAAAATTCTCCATCCGCATCAACAGCCGTAATGTTTTAAAAAATATTTTAACTCAAAGTGGCATTACTGAGAAGCAAAATTCGGCTCTTCAAAGTCTCGACAAGTTCCAGAAAATTGGTGAAAATGGAGTAAAAGATGAACTCAAAAATAAAGGCTTCCCTGAAGCTCAAATCAATTCCCTCTTCGACTATATCAAACAAGCTCAACCGGATGAAAACTTGCAGCAAATTTTTGCCTTACTTGAAAACTTTTCTGTCCCTAAAGATGCCTATCAATTCGATCCCACCATGGTTCGCGGTCTTGATTATTACACCGGCATCATTTTTGAAACCTACGTTGAAGAACCTAAAATTGGTTCCATTACCGGTGGTGGCCGCTATGACAATTTAATTAAAATTCTTGGCGGTCCCGACACCCCCGCTGTTGGCACCACCCTTGGTCTTGATCGCATTGTTGACTGTATCATCGAGCTCAATTTACTCCCAAATTTAGCCAAAACTAAGACTAAAATTATGGTTGCTAATTTTGGTCCCGATACTTTGACTCAATCCCTAAATCTCACTTCCCTTCTCCGTCAAAACAACATTGCTGCTGCCTTTTATCCTGACGCCGACAAATTAGGTAAACAATTTAAATATGCCTCTGCCAAAAATATTCCCTTTGTTGCTCTTATCGGCAGCGACGAGGCCGCCAAAAACAAAATTACCCTCAAAAATCTGTCCACCGGCGAACAACAAACTACTACTCAAACAAAATTGATCGAGATGCTACAATAATCTCCAAATGGAGAAAAAAGTAGGTCATCACTACACCACCATCACTGTTCTCTCTCCTGATGGTCAATATGTTCTTTCCACTATTGGTAACTGCGGTTGCACTCCAAACAATGCCCGCCGTCATGCCTTGGAAAAAATTAAACGCCATCCCCTGCTAAGACTAAATGGATTAAAATATCGGGTCAGCACCACCTAATCTGTGCTATAATACTTAGCTATGAAATCAGGAATCCATCCAACTTATCACACCGATTGCCAGGTTACTTGTGCCTGCGGTAATAAATTCACTACTGGTTCCACTCTCGAAAAAATCGAAGTCGAAGTCTGTAGTAAATGCCATCCTTTCTTCACCGGCCAACATAAATTTGTTGACATCAAAGGAAGAATTGATAAATTCAAGGAAAAACAGGCCAAAGGTATTGCCTATCAAGCTGCAAAAGCTGCCAAAACAGCTAAAAAAGCTAAAGCCAAAAAATCTAATTAGATATTTAAATCCGCTATTAATTTATCACCTAAATTAAGGCGGATTTTTTGTTAAACTTAAATATGCCAACCATTAATCCCAACATCGCTACTCTGGAATTTCGTCCCGGCCCTGGTGGTCAAGAATCCGAAATTTGGATGGGAGATTTAATGCGCATGTACACCCGTTATGCCGAAAAAGTCGGCTGGAAAGTCAATTATCTCGATAGCAATATTCTTCGGATTTCCGGTCTCGACGCTTTCGATCAATTAAAATGGGAAACTGGTACTCACCGTGTCCAACGCATTCCCATCACCGAAAAACATGGTCGAATTCAGACCTCTACCGCCGCTGTAGCAGTTTATCCCCAGGTTACCTCTCAGGATATCGTCATCAACCCTGACGATATCGAAATGACCGCCTCCAGGGCCGGTGGTAACGGTGGTCAAAACGTCAACAAGGTTTCCACTGCCGTTCGTCTACTCCATAAACCTACCGGTCTCACCTTCTCTGTCCGCCAGGAACGTTCTCAACAACAAAATCGGGAAATTGCCATGGATCTACTTCGGGCTAAACTTTGGCAAATTGAAGAGGATAAAAAAATCAAAGAATTGGGCACCACTCGGGAAAAAGTTGGTCTGGCCATGCGTGCTGACAAAATCCGCACTTACAATTATTCCCGTAACCAAGTTAAAGACCACCGCATCGACAAAGAATTTCCTTTAAGTAAATGTCTCAATGGAGATTTGACCGATCTTTTCCTCGAACTAACTGTTCTCGATGAAGTTGAAAAATAATATAGTAATAAAAATTGCTTAAATACAATTTCTATTGTAGAATTACCCTATGAAACCAGTAAAAACCGAAATACCTATCGTTGTCGAAATTGATCAAAACAGAACCCTCTTATACACCCTCAAATCATTTCCCGGGGGTGAAATTATTAATCCTTTTGATCAATCAAATATTCTCGCCTCTATTGATTCACTTGTCCGTCAATCAAGGCAAAGGGTTAGTTTAGAAGATATCAGTCCAGCTCTAGATAAAGCCTTCGATTTTGTTCAAAGCAGCGATTCCGCCGTTGAACTTGGTTCAAACCAATATCACGTCGGAATATCTATTACTAGCCCCGAAAGCCCTATATCAAGAAAGTCCCATATTTCCTATCTAATCGTATCCCCTTAATCATCTCTTGTTCCGTTAGTCACAATAAAAGATACCCTAGCACTAGGAACTATCTCCATACCTTGCAAAAAGTACATATTTATCATATAATATAAATTATATGACAACATTGAGTTATCCAGGAGGGGGAAGAATAAACGAAAAGTTCTCTGATACTCGTGGTATTCACAATGGAGTAGAGTGTCCTAGTTGTCACAGAATATCACTCCCTCGTGTACTACCAAGTGGAGAATCAATCTGTGGACTTTGTAATGCCAAACTTCCGGAAGCAAGAAAATTAACTGAGAAAAACCGTCGTTAATCTGACTCGTTTCTCTTTTCTAATCTTACTTGTACTGTCTCCTCTTTTTTATCTCTCCAAACCTTTACCGTCACCGTATCTCCAATCTTTTTATTGTTAATATAAGTGGCTAAAACCGTATTTTTATCGTCGGCCAATTTCTTCCCGTCAATTTCGGTAATGATATCGCCCACTTTAATTCCTGCCTTTTCTGCCGGGCTACCAGCAATTATTCCCTGAACATAAGCCCCCACCGGCACTTCATTTAACAACGCTGATTCTTTGGAAATCATGGCATAGCTTACTCCCAAATATGGCCGTTCAAATTGTCCGGTACTTTTAAAATTATCTATCGATTCTTTCACTAAATTAATAGGTAAAGCAAAACCAATTCCCTGAGCCGCCTGTGACACCGCCACATTCACCCCAATTACTTCCCCTGTCGAATTCAACAATGGTCCACCTGAATTGCCCGGATTAATTGCTGCATCAGTCTGAATCACGTTATCCAATTTCTCTGAAGAGCCAAGCGAAGTTCCAGCAGTAATTCCCCGACCTAAGCCGGAAATTACCCCCTTAGTTACCGTCGATCTAAATTCACCCAAAGCAGTTCCAATCGCGATCACCGATTGACCTACTTTTAATTTATCTGAATCACCCAAAGTCACCGGAATTAACCCTGTTTTATTTACCTTAAGTATGGCTAAATCATTCACCGGATCCCGATAAATATCAACTACATCTACTACTTCATCTTTCCCAATTACCACCTTATATTTTGCCTGACTATCGGACACTACGTGCTTATTTGTCGCAATTAAACCATCACTACTAATAATGAAACCGGTTCCGATATCCTGTTCAATTTTTTCCGTTGTTGAACTTTTACCTAAATCCCCAAAAAGAAAAGATAAAGGATCATAAATTGTCTGAGTTTTAGAAATAGACACCGTCACTACACTCGGTGTTGCCTTTTCCACTACCTTTGTCACCATCGACTCCTCATCAACCACTTCCAACTTGCTATTTGTAACTCCTTCGTTAAAATTCTTTCCCACCGACCACCTTCCTACTGTAAAAGCTCCCATCACCACCACCCCCACACCAAATCCCAATAGTAATGTTTTTATACCTTTACTATTCACTCTTTAATTATAAATTATAAACTTAAAAGCAGCTGAATTGCCTTGTCCAGCTGGTTGTCTTCTTTATCCTTATTTTCTTGATTCCACTTTTCTTCCACGTCAGGTTCTACCCCTACGCCATGGATATTTTTACCATTAGGTAATAACCATTTAGCAATAGTAATATGTAATCCAGATCCATCGGGAAAATCTTCCGGTTGTTGCACTGTTCCCTTACCAAATGTCTTCTCTCCTACCAACTTGCCTCTGCCATTTTCCTTTATCGCCCCCGCCAGAATTTCTGCTGCCGATGCCGATCCACCATTAACCAACACCACTAACTTGTCTTCAGTTAAATTTTTTCGGCTTTTATCTACTCGGTACACTTCCTCTTTTCCCCCGGTAGATTGCTGGGTTACGACCACTCCTTCTTTCAAAAAATCAGAAGCCACCAACACACTCGCCTGTAAATAACCCCCCGGATTATCTCTCAAATCCAAGACTATTCCTCCATAACTAGCTCCGAGTTTGGATTTTTCAGTAAGTATTTTTTCCACTGTTTCAGGCCAATCTTTATATATTTGATCACTAAATTTATACAATTTTATCCACGCTACTTTTTTACCACTTTTTTCTACCCACTCCAGTTCCATCCCCGGTACTACAATATTGTCCCTCTTCAATGTCACTTCAAAAGTATCCTTTCCTCCTTCTCTAAATAACTTCAAAGTAACCTCTGTCCCTATCTTGCCCCGAATTAATTCGACGGCTTCGTTTAAACTAATTCCAACAGTATCCCGATCAACATTTTTTTCCTTATCCACAATTTTTAAAATTAAATCCCCTGCCTTAATTCCTGCTTTTTCTGCAGGACTATTAGGTAAAGGCGACATTACCGCTAAATTTTTATCTTTATAACCCAACTGAATCCCCACACCACCAAATTCCCCGGCCAAATCTTCATTTGAGCTTTTATTTTCTTTCGGCGGTAAAAATACGGTGTATGGATCATCCAACGAAGCCACCATTCCCTGAATTGCTCCGTATTTCAAATTATCATTGTTGATCTTGCTGCTATCAAGATAATTCTTCTCCAATTTATCTTTAACCTGCCACATCAAAGACAAATCCAAAGCGTCCGTGTTTTGTCCAGCGCTTTTCAA
The DNA here is from genome assembly GCA_964516665.1 of uncultured Gammaproteobacteria bacterium. Taxonomy (GTDB): domain Bacteria; phylum Patescibacteriota; class Microgenomatia; order UBA12405; family UBA12405; genus UBA12158. The sequence goes on along the minus strand of CAZEXG010000005.1, from coordinate 16,365 downwards.
TCCTGTTTGGACTCCACTCTTAAAGGAAAACAACGCTGTCAAACTAAGCAAAGCCAATACCAAAAAAACGTTTCTAATCTTTTTTTGCATGTTACTATTCTACCTTAATTTTTCCCACTCCAACTGGCTTAAAACTTTTACGGGAACTTCCGCATCTTCTACATCACACTCACTTTCCAAGCACAAAATTCCTTTTACTCCAATCACTTCCGCTTTCAATAAAATTCCCTCATCTAATTTTTTCACCATTACCACCTTATCTCTCGCTTCCACACTTAAATCCCCCAGCTTATTTACCAGCTTACTCCAAACTTTACCTTTAACCATTACTCTATCTTACTCTTTCGAGGCGGTGTATGGCAACAAAGCCAATTCTCTGACTTCCTTGATCACTCGCGCCAATTGACGCTGATGCTTCATGCAAACTCCGGTAGTCGGAGCTGACAAGATTCGGCATCTGGGTGACATATATTCTTTCAGTTTTTCGTAATCACGCCAATTAGGACTGCTTTTACTTTTACAAAAAGCGCAATCTTTACCTCGACCTTTGAGTTTGATTAGTCTATTTTTATCTTTTTTAAGCATTTTCATTTAAATTTGAATCTACAGGAGCTTCCTCTACCCCACCAATATCATCAGGAATAACAATATCTTCTATTGCTCCATTGTTAAGATCAACACCTTCTTCTGGCATTTCATTTTCTTCTCTAGTCGCACTACCACCATTAACACCCTTATTATCCAAAATAATCATATCGTCTATCACAATTTCTGAAACTTGTTTTCTCACATTTTGAGAATCTACAATTTCCCGGTATTGAATTCTACCTTCAACATAAATTCTCCGACCTTTAGCTAATAATTGAGAACACAATTCAGCTAATTTATTCCAGGCAACAATTCGGTGAAATTGAGCATCTTCTTTTTTCTCACCTTGCTTGGTCACCCAAACCCGGTTTGTGGCTAAACCAAAAGAAACTACCGCCATTCCGGCTGGAGTATATCTTAATTCCGGATCACGGGTTAAATTACCTATTAACATGACTCTATTCAAGCATCTGCTTGGCATATTCTGTCTCCTTACTTCTTTAAAATTAAATAACGAATAATAGAAGGATCTCTATTTAAAAATAAATCAAATTCTTTCAGTTTAATTGGTTTCTTTCCGCCAATATTAAATACCCAAAAATCTCCCTTGCTAGTCTTTTTAATTTCATAAGCCAATTCTTTGCTGCCCAAATCTTCCCGGCTTTCTACCGAAAAATCCATCACCGCAATTTTACCTTCAATGGCTTCTATTGTTTTTTCTTTAATTTTTGACTCGGTTTTAGGGTTAAGTACCACTATTACCTCGTAGTTATAATTACTGTCTTTCATCGGAGATTAGCTTAACATAGCTAATAATAATTTACAACTTGCTGTTAATTTCCTCATTTATTTTCGTTGATTCCTGATCAATTTTCTCTAAAAACTCATCAGCTAATTCAGCCCCCGCCAAATAAATATCCTTGGCCAACTCCATACTGTCAATTTCTGCATCCACTAACTTTAATATTTCATCAATAATTTCATCCCCTATCTCCTCCTCATCTCCAAATTTATCCAGCATTTTATCTATTTTCTCCTGAACCTCCTCCGACACCTCCATGTCAACAATGATTTCTTTTACTTCTTTTTTAATCATAATTTTATCTTTACACAGCTACTGTCATTTTTCTAGTTTTTACCAATTTCCAGCGTCCTTCGCGCATTTTTACTATCTTATCAGCCAAATTCAATGCCCTTTCTTCAAATTTTTCTTTTCGTCCGACAATGTGTTCTACTGTTCTTGCTAATAAATCCCATTTTGTTCCATTTTCATCATCTATAGAAGTTTTTGCCAACTTCTCGGCCACCACTTCGCTTTTCTTTTTCTCAAAAATCGACATTGCTCCTTGTACATAAGCTGGCACTTCCTCCACTCTCTCTACTGCTTCATGAACCAAAGATAAAGTTCCCCAACCTACCCCCAATTCCTCATATCTTTTTTTCAATCCAGCTGCTTTTTTTTCAACATTACTCTTTAATAAAATTGCCTTTTCGCTCATCACTTTCCAACCTTCCTTAAATACGTTTCCTACTCTCTGAAACACATTACCTTCCACTTCGCTATAAGAATTTTTGATTCCTTTACCAACTTCTTTTACCCCCTCAATAACTGGCCTACTTACTACTACTAGTTCAGCTTTAGTTTCCTCAGAAAAAATATCAAAACGATCTCTAACTTTTCCCATTTTTTCCATTAAATTATTCCATCCACTTCTCACTTTTTCTTTACCTTTTTCTAAAAAAGCACTAATACCAATATTTTCGGTCATATTTTATTAAAAATATAATAATTGATTTATTATAGGTTAATTATTCCCTTTGTCAAGCATTTTTATCTTAAAACCTTCAGCCATATCTTCCACTAAAAATCCATTTTCTTTTATCATCTCTCTTAATCTATCCGCTTCCGCCCAATCCTTGTTTTTCTTCGCTTCCATTCTCTTCTGAGCCAAATCCGTTATCTCCTGCGGAATTTCCTCTTCTTTTGCTTCATCCAGTCTTAATCCCAACACTTTATCCATCTCCACCAGTGTTGCCCTTTTGTCTTCGATTTTTAATTCTGACTTCCACATTAACCAAAGCAAAGCCAAAGCTTCCGGCATCAGCAAATCATTATCAATTTTTTCTTTAAATTTATTTATCCATTCCTCATTAACTTCTCCTTTTTCCCCCCTTACCATCTCAGTTAGCTTTAATCTAGCGGTTCTGGCTGCCCTCAGGTTGTCTTCGGAAAACTCCATTCCCTTTCTGTAATGTGATCCTAAAATCATATATCTGTAATCCAAAGCATCATAGCCCATCTTTTCCAAATCAAAAATTGTATACAGACCCCCCGTACTTTTACTAATCTTTTCTCCCTTAAAAGTAATAAAAGCATTATGCATCCAATAATTGGCAGTTTGTCTTCCCCAAGCCCCGAAACCCTGAGCAATTTCATTAGTATGATGAATAGCAATATGATCTTCGCCGCCGGTATGAATATCAAAAGGATTACCTAAATATTTTGTTGACATCGCCGTACATTCAATGTGCCAACCAGGAAAACCAAACCCCCAGGGACTATCCCACTCCATCTGTCGGACTTGTCCTGAGCTTGCCGAAGGACTAAATTTCCATAGCGCAAAATCTGTTGGATTCTTTTTTTCGGGATTTGCCTCTACTCTGGCTCCCTCTTTAATCATTTCCAAATTCAAATGGGCAAAATCTCCGTAACCCGAAAACTTACTGGTATCAAAGTAAATTCCATCGGAAATCCTATAAGTAAAACCATTTTTTTCTATCAATTGAATTAATTCGATCTGTTCCTCAATATGTTCCGTAGCTCTCGGCATTTTCCATGGTCTTTTAATATTTAATTTATCCAAATTTTCCACAAATTCTGTCTCATACTTTTTAGCCAAATCCCAGGCTGATATTCCCTCTTTTTTTGAGCCTTTTTCCATCTTATCCTCACCACTATCACTGTCTGCCACTAAATGACCTACATCAGTTATGTTAATTACCTGTTCTACCTCATAACCTAAAAAATCCAAACTTCTTACTAACACATCCCAACACACATAGGCGTACATATTCCCGATATGGGGACTGCTGTATACTGTCGGTCCACAGGAATAAATTCCCACCTTTCCTTCCTTTATCATCTTTAATTCCTCTTTTTTTCTGCTCAGGGTATTATAAATCCTCATCTTTAGTCAATTTTACCACCCTTAAATTCACTCGTTTGCGACATTGCCGCCGTATCCGGCTGAGAACTTTTTTTCTTCCCCGGTGCCATCTGCTTTTTCGCTGCTTCCCTTTTGGCATTACCCGGCTCTTCTGCTTCCATTTGTTGTCTCTCTCTTTCCTCTGCCTCTCTTTGTTCTTTAATTTTTTCTAAAAATTCCCTCTCTTTTTCTTCTTCTTCACTTTTCTTTTCCTGAACCACTTGTTTTATCTCCCCTTCCACATTCCTCCCTGGAATATTTCTTATTTTTGCCAGTTCTTCCTGCTTCTTTCTTTCTTCTTCTGCTTTTTTTTGGGCCATTTCTCCTTCATCCATTGTCTTTATATCACCCAGCAATTCCTTACCTGTGATCACACTTTCTCCTATAGTTATAGCTTCATTTACCGTTTCTTTTAATGTTTCTTCCCCTACTTCTCCTAAACCTTTTACTACCTGTTTCAAAATACTATCATCTGTCATATTTCTCTCCTCCCTTCAAAAGCTTTTGATAAAGTCACCTGGTCGGCGTAACCCAATTCTGCTCCCATCGGCAATCCACTGCCAATTCGGGTAACTTTTACTTTTCCTAATAATCTTTCTTCAATTTTTTTTCTAATATACAGAGCCGTCGCCTCTCCTTCAATTGTCGGATTCATCGCCAAAATTACTTCCTCTGCCTCTTTCTCTCTGATCCTTACCAGTAATTCTTCAATCTTTAAATCATCCGGACCAACATGGTCCAAAGGATTAATTACTCCTCCCAAAACGTGATAAAGTCCGTTGTAACCTCCCAACGCTTCAATCGCCATTACTTCGTCTGCTCTTTCAACCACACAAATTTGTCGGCCATTTCTTGCCTCGTCACTACAAATCTCACAAATTTCTCCTTCACCTACACCAAAACATTGCCGGCAAATTTTAATTTTTTTCTTCAAATCGCTAATTGAATTAGCCAATTTGTCGGTAAAAACATCTGGCACATTCAGCAAATAAAAAGCCAATCTGGCAGCACTTTTCGGTCCGATTCCTGGCAATCTTTCAAAATTTTCACTCAACTCACTGATAGCTCTCGGGATTTTTTTCATTTTATTTTAATAGACCTTCAAAGGCTCCCGAGGCTTGCATCTTTTTGGCTGCACTTTCCTGAGATTTTTTCATTGCTTTATTGATCACTTCCACTAGAATTTTATTTTCCGAACCGTTTATCGATAAAAATTTTACCTTTTGGTCACCGGAAACTTTAATCAAAATTCCATTTTCCTCAACTTCAGTTATTTCCGATTCTAACGATTTTTTTAATTTAAAAGCCTGAGCCATTAATTTTGCTTTATCAAACATATTTTTAATAAATGATTTAAAAAAATAACTTTTTTATTATACGCCAAATAGGCTTTATCCAAAAATATCCTTGGCTATGTCATAAATTTCTGATTCTGAAACCACCTTTTGCCCCTCGCTTTTGTTAATTTCCAAAGGCATTTCTCTTTCCTTTTTTACCTCTCCCAATACACACTCAAATTCGATCTCGCCTCCAAAAACCTTTTCTAAACCAGTCTCCACAATTTTTTTATTTTTTATCTCTTCCAGTTTCTCTTTATGAAATTTATAAAATACTTCGATTATCAATTTCCCTTTTTCTATTTTCTTGGGTCTGGCAGCCCGTAAAAAGGCCTCTACTGAATGATTATATGGTTTTACGGCTAAAAGTATCTCCGGCCACCTTTTTTCCACCTCTTCCAACTCTAATTTAATTTTCTCTTTTTTCTTTTCTTCTATTTTACTTTCTACTTTTTTTTCTTCTTTCTTTTCCTCCACTATTTTTTCACTTACTTTTTGCTCCCCACCAATTTCCATCACCGCCAATTCCAAAGGCAGTTGGCCAATTTCCACCATTTTTTCCAATTCCCCTGCTCTGACCAAAACCTCAATCCATTTCTGATATTTTTTCTCTCCCAAATTTTGCAGCATTCTCTGATGAAAATATTGAACCCAATCCAGTCTTAATTCCCCAAAATCAACTCCTTTTTCCGCCATTAACTCTATTTTGTCGATTACCCCTTTCAAATCTCCCGATTCCAAATCTTTTTCTAGCTCCTCGCCCGGATAATTTCCCTTTGTGGCTTTAAAATAATCCTCCACATTTTCCTCACTAATTTTGTCCCCATATTCCAGACAAATTTCATTAAAGGTCCTTTGCAAGTTTCTAAAACTACCGTCTGAATTTTCGACAATTTTCTCTTTTGCTTTTTCTTCAATCTCAATTTTCTCCCCTTTAATAATTTTCTCCAACGAGGCCAGCAATTCTTCCTTTTTTCCCTTTCTGAAATCAACTTTTATTAACCTCGACAACACTGTTTCCGGAATTTTTTGGGTATCAGTTGTGCACAGTACAAACAAAGTTTCTTTTGGTGGTTCCTCAATCAGCTTCAACAAGGCATTAAAAGCCTCTTTGGTTAACATATGAACTTCGTCGATAATAAACACCTTCTTCTTTAATTTAATCGGCGACAAATAGGCATTCTCTTTTAATGTTCTGACATCATCTATTCCCCGATTAGAAGCCGCATCAATTTCAATTACATCCAAACAATTTCCTTTTTCGATCTCCTTACAGTTATCACACACTCCGCAAGGCTCGCCATTCTTTGACTCCAAACAATTGACTGCCTTGGCCAAAATCCGGGCTGCCGAAGTTTTTCCTGAACCCTTTGGGCCCGCCAAAAGTATCGATTGAAAACTTTCCTTACTTAAAATTATATCTTTAATTTTTTTGGAAACTTCTGATAAATCCAATTCATCAACTCTTTTGGGTCGGTACTTTAAGTGAAAAATAGCCATCGCCTAATTTAAACAGAATCGACCCTTTTTCACAACATTACAAACTACATCACTTCACCAAATTTTCCACCCCATGAATCATCCATTCCTCAATTATCTCTTCCTGACTCTTCTTTTGAAACTCACACTCGTATTTCAATTTCTGACTGCAAATCACTATATCTCCAAGCCTTATATAGCCGTCCACATCAACTTCTTTCGACATCGGGAATCCCAACACCTGAGGAATATAATCCTTCTGTCGATATTGAATATTCAATTCTTTAGCTTTTTTTCTCCCCACAAAAATTACACTCAATTCCACTCCCTCTTTATACCCAAAATGTTCCAATGCTTTTTGCGACTTTATTAATACCAGCTCTTCATTCAAACCCCAATTTTTCGGATGCTTAATCAAAATTACGTTCTTCATGCCGCCAACACTTCTTTTACTATTTTTGAAACCACTTCTCCGCCAACTCTACCGGCTGTTCTTTTCATAGTTTCCCCCATCACCATCCCAAACACCTTTCCTTTCTCTGCTACCACTTCTTCTACTATTTTTTTTACTTCATCTTCACCCAATTCACTAGGCAAATATGCTTTTACTAAATCAATTTCATAATTCTGCTCCTCAACCAAATCATTCCTTCCTGCTTTGGCAAACATCTCCCTCGATTCTTCTTTATTTTTTAGTTCTTTTCTTAAAACATTGAGCTCTTCTGCTTCAGTTAAAGCTCCTGGAGGCAGTTGTAATTCCCTTTTATCAATCAAAGACACCAGAAACCTGATCGTTTCTGTTTTTTTTCTATCCCCTGATTTTAAGGCAGCAACTGCCTCCTCTTTTAGTTGATTACGCAACATATCTACGAGATTTTTTTGCCCTTTTACGGCATTTTTCTCTCCATAAAATTATTTTTTTCTTGGCATAACGGCCAATAGAAGGCTTGCTATAAGCCACTCTTTTTCTTATTTCTTCGGTAATATCCTCCTCCAAACAAAGTCGGCGGAATTTACCAATAATATCGTCTTTTGATTCGCTCTTTTTTCTTTTTACGATGATAGCCATCGAATCACCTCCTTAGATCAGGCTATTTTACCCGTTACTTCTTATCTTGTAAACATTTTAGTCTGTCTAGGCTATTTACGACTCCGTCTTTATTGTAATCGCCCACTGTTTGACAATCGTTAGTGGCACTACTGCTACCAACACTCGGCGTTGGTACTTTATTTACACAATTCAAGTAATCCAAAGAATTTACTACTCCGTCCTTATTATAATCTACATCCCGGCTACAAGTTCCCCCAGTAGTTCCACTACTTTGACTTGCTATTGTCGGCACTAAACTAACTACTGGCATCGTTGTCGGCAGGACGTCCGTCGATGCTTTAGTTCTAAAAGAATAAGGGATTCCATTATTATCAAACACTTCCTCACCGATTCTAATATGAAAATAATAATTAGTATTTGCCTTCAATGGCGTTAAATTTATGCTATGGGCCGTTGTCGCTTCGCTTTCCAAAGCTCTCAACAATAAAGATGCCGGCGTTGTTCCATATTCCACCACTCCCATTTCCGCCTTGTCTGACACCCAAGATACCACTGCACTTCTGCCATCTTCACCAACTTTAGCACTGACATTCTTCGGAGCCAAATCTGCTGAAGCGCCACTTAAATAAGTTCTTGCTGTATTTACCCCTAAAACTCCCAAAACACCCACCAGCAACATGATGACGATAATCAAAATCGTTTTAAATGAAAATTTTTTTTTCATAAAAACCTTAAGGCAAACGATGACAACACTCCCACCACTGCAAACACCAACAAACCAATCGTTGTTCCCACACTTCCAGTTCTTGGCAATTCACTACTGGTTGTTTCTGCATTTACTGGTGCATCTGTCGGTGTCACTCCACCGCTAGTGTTGCCACCTGATGAACTAATTGTATAAGACCCGTTTTGATTCAAAGCGCAATTAATAACATCGTTGGTCGCTGTATTAAAAATATTGGAATCAATGGTTGAACCTTGACTACAAGTAAAATTCACCGCTGCCGTTCCAGCTGATTTTGCTTCAAAAGTTACCACTGCTAAATCTCCCGATACTGCTGTTGCTTCAAAAGAAGCACTTCCAGCCGAAGGACTGAACAAAACACTGAATTTACCCGCAGCATTATCAATATTTGCTTCCCCCATGGCAAAATCAAAAGCCGGTGTCGCTGCTTTTACAATCGAAACCACTTTAAGTTTTGATGCATCAAATGTTGACCACACATCCACTGCCTGGGTTTTCTCTGTTCCGGAATCAATCCCAATCGTCACCTTAAAAGTCGAATTAAGATCATAGGTGCCACTGCTTGGAGTAAATTTCAGCATCGGGCCAGCTGCATAAGCCGGTTTTATTCCGATAAAAGTAACAAATAGAACCAAAATGAGGCAGAATATTTTTTTCATTACAAAGAACCATTAATAATTAATTCTTGACTACTAAAAGGTAACACCTTGGAACTGCCATTTTCAACCACTTGAGTTTTTTCATCTATCTTTAATTCGTAATTCTGACCTGTCTTTTGGCTAATATCTAAACTGAGCACTTCAATTGTCTGACCTTTTAGTAACTTCAATCCATCCGGAGCATCAATTAAATAGTTCAACACCACCAAAGATTTCTCTGGGCTGATTCTTTTAAAAGTCGGACTGGGTAAAACTCCGCCGTTGCTGTTTACTGCTTTTATATCTACCCCTTGGTAATCAATGTATAAATCAACCGCGTCCAAAGACATATCCCGATTCGCTGTCATTAATAAAACAGCCTTATCCCCTTCTCTCCAACTAAAACTCAAATCACCTACCTCTTTAACTACTTCCGTGCTCGGCGTTACATTATTTTCTACCACTACTGTACCCACGTCTTGCTTTTTAGATAACAGCATCAGGCTTTCTACAATAATTACCACTGCTATTATGGCTATTAGGAAATAATACTTATTTTTCATATGTTTAATATAATTCCTCCTGTTTCTCTTCAAGAGACTTTTTTAACTCATTAACGTCGTTCGAATTAACCTGACAATTACCGTCTAAATCTCCTAACAGATACCCCCCCGCATCCACTGTCTCATAAACAGCAGCTTTACCCTTAACATAGGAATAATCAACACCACTTATCCACCCGTCCTGATTATCGGTATTCGGTCCCTTCACATCACCGGGGATCATCGGATAGGCACTAAAGTCATAGAGCGGACTAGTTTCAGCTGAATCAGTCAAAGTGATTTCACCTCCGGCTTTACCGTAAGCTCCGGACTGCTCATTAACTGCATACTTTCTTTGTAAATGTTTCGGTCCTTTAAAAAAGACTGCTAAATTCTCTCTTTGGGTAAATCCATCCAATAATAAACTTCCCTGGAAAATAACTTTCCCATCAACTTCACTTTTACTGTCGGGGATAACATTACTATAGACCTTCGATGCTCCAGAACCCAGTACAATCACTTGCATTGGCCAATCCACGACACATTTTGCATCCCCTGCTTTCACATAAGCAAAGCTAACTTTGTAATTCAATACCGGGCCAACTCCAGTCAACGCTTCTCCCGTAATTTCATAACTTGTTCCAACAACACTCGTCACTGTCAAATTTTTATCAGTTCCACTGGCATCATTAATTCCGGTCACTTCCGATTTATCCTTATTTAAAGTTAAATTACCTTCTCCTCTACTTACACCTTTAAATTTCAATGTCATGGCACTTCCGGCTGACAATCTTTTTGCTTCATCAGCGACTGTCGCTTTCGGTATAGCTACCACCGTAGCGCACTTTCCTTCACCTTCGCTCTTCACTGAAATTATCAGATCATCCTGAAAACCTGCATCAGCATTTCCTTTGGATTCAGTCTCTAATAAGGAAATCAAGTTGTTATAACAAACTACTGTTTGAACTCCATCAACCTTCTCGCTATTTTGGGTCGTAAACATTACCTGTACCGGGAATATTTCCCCCACAGCTTTAATTATCTTATCACTTGGCATTAGTTGCAGACTTGTGTTGCCAAAAGCAGCACCTCTTCTGGTGTCCTGATTTTTATTTACCAACACTATTCCCCCAGCCAAAGCTACCATTAATAGGACTATGAGCAATAATTGACTTTTCTTCATTTTAGTTTGTTAAACCTTTTATAAAATTAGCTGTCCAGATAGAACCGTCATTCAGCGTGACCTTACCGTCACAATTGAAATCAGCATTCCAGGAATTCTTTGTATCAGTTCCAAAGTTTCCTGATATATATTCTGATTTCCACACTGAAAAGTCATTTATTGTTGTCGTCCCGCTACAATCAGCATCACCCTTCACTTTCCAGTCAGGATGTCCGGCACACTGAGTACAAGCACCGCCACTACCACCACAAGCAGTCATATCCGTCGTCCACTGACCACCAGCCGAAGGACAGCAATAAGGTCTGCCACCACAGGTCTCTTTTCTTCCTGCTTGGTCACATAGTTGTACATCGTAATCCCAACCATTATTAACACATTGGGCATTAATACTTAGTCTATTAGTATCACAAATATCTCTTGGAATCGCTCCATCACAGCCACTTCCAGCACCAGATCCTGTTGGAGATGGATTAGTTCCACCACCACCGCCAGTTGTCGGAGTAGCTGTTGGATTTGTGGAATTGCAAAAAGAATTTGTAGGACACTTAACATAAGGAGCCGGCATGTAACCAGTATATGCACAAGTCGCCCCCGTATAACATGCATTAATACAGTAACAAGAAGACCCTCCGACTGCAGAAGTCGGCGACGGTAATCTTGGAGTCGGAATATTTTGACAGCTAGTATTTGAACAATATCCCGTATAACCATTACCAGGAGCACTTTGCCAGTTACAAATCTTGTCTGCGCAATTACCTTCACAATAACACTTTAATGGACCAGTAGCCGTTGGCGTCGCTGTTATTGGCGGCCTAGTGTTCGGAGTTGGAGTTGCCGTTGGTATTGTTGGCTTAACATTACTACATTTTTTGGTATCACTATGCCAATAACATCCAGGTGTATTGGCACAAGTGACCGAATCGGTCAAAGGACTACATTGGGAAGCTGTCTCTGTTGGAGCTGGATTAGTTCCAACCTTTTTACAACAACCGTAATAACCTCCTCCAGATGCAAAACAATCAACATAGTTGCCTGGTACCCACTGTGTACACTCACCCATCTTTCTAGCATCAAGATCCCAACAAGTTCCACCTTTAGTGCCTTCACAAGTATCTCCGTAAGCAGGAGTTGGTGCGGTCTTTGTACAACAAATTCCATCCTGACCGCGTCCAAGAACACTATATTGACACACACCAGAAAAACCATAAGTATATCCACCACTACAATCTCCTGCCCATCCCATTACACATGAATCACCACTATTACAGTTATTTTTCAAAGCAATCGGTGTCGCTGTCACTGGAGGCCTAGTATTCGGTGTCGGTCCACTTCCAATCTTTTTACAACAACTGTAATAACTTCCCGTATTTTCCAAACAATCAATGTAGTTACCTGGTACCCACTCTGTACACTCACCCATCTTTCTAGCATCAAGATCCCAACAGGTTCCACCCTTAGTGCCTTCACAAGTATCTCCGTAAGCAGGAGTTGGTGCGGTCTTTGTACAACAAATTCCATCCTGACCGCGTCCAAGAACACTATATTGACACACACCAGAAAAACCATAAGTATATCCACCACTACAATCTCCTGCCCATCCCATTACACATGAATCACCACTATTACAGTTATTTTTCAAAGCAATCGGTGTCGCTGTCGGCGCTGTTGTTGGCGCTGGAACACAACTACTGCTCGCTACACATTTGAAAGAAACCGAACAATTAGCTGAAGTTACTTTTTGACCCATTTGATTGGCACAATTTATTCCATTTCCTGCATAGTTACATCCCAAATTTTCATATTTTACATTACACACACTTGGCGCTGTTGTTGGTCTAGGAGTACTGGTTGGTACAAAGCCACCACAAGCAGGATCATAACTACAACCATTCGGTAAACACCTGTATCCTGTAGCACACCCTCCCTTACTCCCACATTGACTAATAGTCCCACTCGAACCACATCCTGCGGCTTGATTTCTCGTATCCTGGTTTTGCTGCACTAGCTTCGTCGCTACCGGCACGGCCACTGCCATAATCAATAACCCAATCATGACAGGAATTTGAGCAAAACCGTTTCTTTTCATTTATTTTTAAGTTTGTATAAACTACTACTAATAATCAGTTTTACATTTTTAAATCGGAGGGTCAATATATCAAAATATCCTAACTTCAAAAAATGATATTATTTTTCTGTGAAAGCCTCTCTTAAATCCACCCTTCTTCTCCTCCTTTTTCTTCCTTTACTCATTTTCGCTGTTAAAAAAATGCTTGATTTACGTAAATCCGCAGTATTTATTCCCGCCAACATTAATATTGATGTCCAAAACCCAGGTTCAAAATTATCCCCTTCCTTATGGCGAAATTTAGCCCAAGGCGGCGAGGAGCCTAAAGATATGATTCAACCCGTCTTTTCCCAGCTCCGCACCCTTCAACCAGAATTAATCCGTATCGATCATATTTTCGATTTTTATAAAATTGATAAAGGTAATTCCCAATACGACTTTTCTGGTCTCGACGCCGCCGTTAATTCCATTCTGGCCACCGGCGCCAAACCCATGCTTTCCCTTTCCTACACTCCCGACTCCAAAGCCCCATCCGATTGGACTCAGTGGGACAATTTAGTCAAAGCCACCGCCTACCACTATTCAGTTGAAAAAAATATTACCGATATTTACTATGAAGTTTGGAATGAACCGGATCTTTTTGGTGGCTGGCACTATGCCAAAGATCCCAATTACTCTACTCTTTATATCCACTCTGTTAGCGCCGTCGCCGCCGGCGCCGGCTCAAAAAGCTACAAAATCGGTGGTCCGGCCATTACAGCCTTTTATCCCAATTGGATCAAAGCCTTATTCAAAGTCGCATCTACTAACAATCTTCGCCTCGATTTTATTTCCTGGCATAAATATTCCCCAAATATCGGCGATTATCTCGACGATTTTAATAAACTTAATCAAATTCTCTCTGACTATCCTCAGTATTTCAATATTGAACGCCTTATCACCGAAACTGGTCCCGATCCGGAACCAAATTCTGTCTACGACAACCACCAAAGCGGTATCCATCTCATTTCTCTGGTCACCCAACTTTCCGGAAAAGTCCACCGTATCTTTTCTTTCGAAGCCGTCGACGGTCCCTCGCCCCGCTCCGATAAAAGCAGCGGTTGGGGTATTCTCACTCACGACCAAAAAGCTAAGCCCCGTTACTACGCCTTTCAGTTTTTAAATCAACTCCAGGGTCAGCGTCTTCCCGCCACCGGTGACGGTTCTTACGTTACTTCCCTTTCCCTGAAAAACGGTAGCACCATCCAAACTTTGCTTGTCAATTACGATTCCAAAAATTCCCACGTCGAAACAGTCCCCATCAACTATAAAGGTGTTAAACCGGGTCGTTATCAACTAAAAACTACCCAATATTTAGGCAAAACATCTACTAAAACTTTTAATGTCGACTCCCCTACTTATACCGAAAAGCTCTACCTTGACGCCAACAGTGCCTATCTTCTTGAGCTAAAAGCTATTATTTAAAAAAAGACTCTACTTACATCTCCTATAGTCACCAACAATATCAGTCCTAACAAAATTATCATTCCTACATTATTTACTGCCGCTTCAAATTTTTCGTTTGCCCTCTTTTTAGTTAACAATTCATAAAGTACAAAAATAATTCGTCCCCCATCCAGAGCCGGAAAAGGCAGCACATTAACTATTGCCAAATTTACCGACACTACTCCAAAAAAATGAACCAAAGCCAAAAATCCCTGATTATTTCTGATACTACTAGTTGCCTGATACATCCCAATCGGCCCGGAAATATCCTTTGGCACCTGGCCTCTAAATAAAGACCCGATCATATCCATCACTCCTCCGAAAATTATTTTTCCCCAATAATAGGCCTCTTTAAATCCGGCTCCAATCCCTTTATAAAATTCGTACCACTTAAATCTTTCCATTTCCGTATTACTGACCACTACTCCCATTGAGCCTTCCCCTTCCGGTGGATTTTCCCGTACCTGTACTGACAAATTCATGCTCTGTCCTTCTCTATCTACGACTAAATCTACCGCTTTCCCTTTATTTTTTCCTGCTTCTTTCGTCAATTCATCGGCTTTTTTTACTTCAATATTGTTAATCTTTAGAATTACATCGCCCTCTTTCAAGCCTACATTTCCCGCCGGACTGTCTTTGGCCACTCCAATAATTTTGACTCTGTCCTTTTCCACTGGCACTCCCAAAATCGAATAAACCACCGTAAACACCACCACCGCCAACACCAAATTCATCGTCACTCCCCCCAGCACAATCAACATTTTTTGCCAGGGATTTTTATTCAAAAAAGAATATTTTCTCTTATTAGCACCTTTTTCACTGGGATCTTCCCCAAACAAACGGCAAAAACCACCAATTGGCAACCAATTTAAACTCCACTCTGTTCCCCATTTTCTTCTGCCAATAATCCTTGGTGGCAAACCTAATCCAAACTCTTCTACCTTCACCCCGGTAATTTTAGCCGCAAAAAAATGACCAAATTCATGCACCAAAATTAGTATCGACAATGCTACTACAAAAATAAGGATACTCATGCTCTAATCTCCTCTGTTTTCTTTTTTGCCAATTCTTCCAGCTTTTGCATATACTGATCCGTTACTTTCTGCAACTCCGCTTCATCTCTCTTAAATTCATCTTCAGAAATGCTTTTCTCGTTTTTAGCATCCATTATCTTCTTTCTGAAATCAGCTCTGGCATCTCTAATCATCCCTCTGGCTCCTTCCAATTTTCTCCCCAACAATTTTATATAGTCTTCTCTTTGTTCAGTAGTCAACATCGGCAAATTCATTCTGATTAATTGTCCATCCACCACCGGCATCATTCCGATATTTGCGGCCATAATTCCGTTACAAATTTCTCTGATCGCCGATCCGTCCCAAGGTTGAAAAGTAATTGTCCGTACATCCGGCACATTAATCGAACCCAATTCCATCAAACGCATTTTTTGTCCGCCGTAAACTGTTACCACTACACTTTCAATCAATGCGGGTGTTGCTCTTCCGGTTCGAATTGAAGCAATGTCGCCAATAAATAAATCCGTAATTTTTCCCATCCGGGTATTTACTTCTGCAAAATTTATCATTCTCTATTTTAACAAAAAAACCCCTCCGAATTGGAGGGGCTTAATTTTACAATTTAAATCTCAAATCTTTGGACTCTACCAATTTTGATATTTTCTCCAAATTTGGCATTCAAGGCCGTTACTAAATCTTTTACTTTTTGGCTGGCATCTTTAATGAATTCTTGCTCCATTAGTTCAGCCACGCTTTCGGGATTCATAGCCGCTACTTGCAAACAAAGATCTCTACTCAAAGCCATAAAATCTTCGTTTTTAGCCACAAAATCGGTCTCGCAAAGTAATTCCACCATTACACCAATTTTACCGGTAGAATGGGTATAAGTTGCCACTCTTCCCTGATGGGTTTCTCTTTCGGCTCTTTTTTCCGCTTTTTTATAACCCTTAGCTTTCAAAATTTCTTTGGCCTTGGCTTCATTACCTTCAGCTTCTTCTAAAGCTGATTTAATTTCCATAACTCCCAATCCGGT
>CAZEXG010000004.1:0-29582 GCA_964516665.1 uncultured Gammaproteobacteria bacterium | reverse complement strand
ACATCATAATTTTTACTGATTTATTTTCCACCCAACTATTTCCACTCAGTTGATAGTATGCCTTCATTAAATTCCTTTTATTATCAAAAACATTAATTAATTCAGCTTTGTTTACATTTACCTCGTTTATTTCCTCTGCTCCGCCCTTATCCACTATTCCATAAATATTCATTGGGCTTCTACTGGCCTCATCCGTACTGATAATTTTTATTTCTTTATCACTTTTAATCACTTCCGGCGCTAGATTTATATAAATTTTTAACAATTCTCCTCTTCGGTTAAATATGCCGCTTATACTATCGCCAAAATAAGTGCTGGCTCTAACTCCTTGAATCACGTAATCTCCGCTAATCATCACGCTTTGAGCCTCACTTTCTACTGATTCAATCCATCTTGGATAAAGTATTTTTTGGTAAGTAGTTTTTGTCCAAACAATTTCTGCTTTGCCGTTAATTTTTTCCACTAAATCAGCTAATTTTTTCTTATCCTCCTCTAAATTCCATTTTCCTGTCTCCGGAATTTGATTCTTACTGCTAATTTCCTTCGTCCAACTGATGACATTATTTTCTTTGTCCACATAACCATTTTCTGTTGTCATTCCCAATATATTTTTTATTTCTTTTTCTCTCTGATCGTCAATTCCTTGTCTTTGGATATTTAATTCCTTAATTTTTGTACCGTCTTTCTCACTACTTTTTATCCAATTTACCTTTTTGGGTTGGCTTAGTTCTACTGGTAAGTAAGGATCATTTCTTTGTTCCTCTATTTTTACTGTCTTAATTGTATTGTCTTCTTTTTTGTTTCTAGGCCAACTCGACCACAAAATGATTCCAAAAAATACCACTCCTCCGATTACTAACCATTTTTTCTTTATTTTTTCTATCATCTCTTATTTATCTTACTACGGACAATCCTTTCCATTCCAACTACCGCAGCAACCCCATAGTTTTTTGGTCTCTTCTGTACTTAAACCTAAATATTGACCAAAATTATTTTTATCTAATCCGGAAATATGATAATGCAAATGTGGTCCGGTTGATGAACCTGTATTGTCCACCACTCCAATAACCTGTCCGGCGCTTACTTTTTGTCCATTACTTACTCTAAATCCTCCTTCCGGCATATGGGCATATCGGCTATAAAAATCTTTACCTTCGCAGCTTCCATGTAAATCTATGTAATAACCATAAATACTGTCATGTTGTAGCGACACTACTCCGTCATGAGTTGCTCTGATTTCCGACCCATTTCCGGCTCCGATATCCACCGCTGGTATCGACATACTTTGGTGTGAACAATTATTGGCAAATGGTCCCTGGGTGAAATAACCCGAAGTTGGTCTTCCGCTTGGACAACCTTCCGGCACTGGCGTATTTGGATCCCAAGCTTCAAAGTCAGGTACTTCACCACTGCTTCCATCTCCTCCTTCATAACAAATCCATGTTTGCCCGTTTTCATCAGTATATTCATTGCTTATTGGGGTATCGCCCCCATCATTTATTCCAATGCTATCGCATTTACTTCCGCCATTACTTACCTTAATACTATTTGGCATGGCTTCGCTACTAACCCAACTCCATTGTTCTCTAATTTCTTTTTCATAATCTCTTGGAGTAATACCACTGTCAGCACTTACTTTATCTGGATCGCAGTCACCGTTTAGGAAATCAGCTGAAAAAGCCAACCAATAGTCTCCGCCTATTCTTGGATCATTTATACACTTCGACGCCGGATCAAGTTTTAAAAAATAATTTATTTGCGCACTAAAGTTTTTTGCTGGTGTCAATGAACTGCTGGCGATTCCAAAATCCTTCACCTCATCAATTGAATAATTGCTTGCACCAGACTCATGCAACCACACCCACAACGAATAAGCCGGATTTACTCCAGCGCAAAGCGAACGGTTAACTACATCATTAAAACATTCTTCAGAATAATTTTTTCCTTCATTTTTCCACCTTCCTGCCAAACCCACAAAGTTTGCCCTGTTTATTCCTGGATAATTATTTTCAGGCGCTCCTTGATCACAATTTATCATTCCTTCACTCTCTGCCACACTTTTCAGTACACAATTACCTCCACCTACTGCTGGTGGCGGTACTACCGAAGAAATTTGATTTTGTTGCAGCATCGAGTAAACAAAAAATCCGATAAAGAAAAATATTATTACTGGTGCAATTATCGCTCCAGCTGCAATTGTTCCCAATAATGCCGGTATTCCCACCAATACTGTCCCTATATCTACCGCAAATTGTCCTACTCCGCCTACAATTTTCCCTAAACCCAAATCTTCGGCAATAAAATCTCTTACCCCATTTAAATTGATATTTAGTTTGTCTTTGGCAAAATTTTTGACTGCATCGATTATTGGTTTTACGATCATTACTGCTCCGGCCACCACCAAAGCAATTTGCCCCACCACTGGTATCGCTTGGAATGCCGCCACTGCTCCGGCCAAAGCTCCACTTACTCCTCCCGCAGCCACTGCTCCTTTTCCCATTATTCCCAAAGCTATCGACCTTATTCCTTGTAAACTTCCTTGCTCTGCAATTACCAGTGACGCATTTTTTATAAACTCTCCCGCCGCTTGTCCGCCAATTTTGGTGATTATTTTTAATCCCACATCCTTAGCCCCGATTCTTGCCAACACATTTCCTGGAAAATTATTTACTTTATCCAAAAAACCCACCATTTTTTGGGCCCCGTTTAACAATTGCAGTGCCTTCGGATTGTTTTTGAATAGCACTGCCATTTTATCCACCACCCTAATTTCTTTTATTTTTGGTAATTTTTCAGAGCCAATTTTTTCTCTTAATTCATTGTATTTTCCTATTAATTGGTTAAATTTCTTTGGTGCCATGACCACATTTTTGGCCATAAATTTGGCCTCATCTATCGACCTATCAACTTCTCCGGCACTTAGTTTTTCATTTCTGCTTTCCACAAAATTCGCCGCTTCCTCTTTACTTATTTCACCCACGATTTTTTCCGGATTATTCGTCAGTTGATTCACTACTTTGCTGTATTCTCTGATCAAGGCCTCTTCTTGAATTCCATTTTTTCTCAATTCTTTTCCAATATTTTTTTCCAATTCTTCAGCTCTGTAGTTAACTATTGTTTCTAAATTTTCTTGTCCAAAATTTTCTGTCGCCTTTACTGTTTCTCTAATAATTATTTCATTTCCTTTAATTTCCGCTGGAACCACCAATTTCTCACCTTCTTTCCATGCTTCTAATATATTTTCCTTAAGTTCTTTTTGACTTTTCTCCAAAACTATTATCTCTTCTTCTTTTAACTTTTCTACCGTTACTTGGACAATTTCTCTAGCCTTTGTCTCTACTGTAATTTCCGCTCTGACCCTTTCTATTTTTTGGATAATTTCCTCAACCTCTTCTTTATCCTTAATTTCTTTTTTAATTTCCTTTTCAATCTCTTTTTTATCTACTTTTTCACTTAATACCGCTTTTTCAATAATTACCGCCACTTCGTCTTTTTCCTGAAGACCAACTCCTGTCAAATCTTCTACTATTTTTTCCCTTAGTTCCGGATCAAATTCATTTAATTTATCTTTATTTCTCTCTCTTACTTTTTCTGTTTTTTCTGTCTTATTTTGAGCCAACTCTTTTTGTCTTCTTATTAAATTTTCTACATTTTTTTCACCACTCAATCTGCTGATTTTTTCACTGATTTTTATTTTTTCTGCTCCACTAGCTTTATCGTATTCTTCCAACAATATCTCCAAATCTTCTTTATTTAACGACTTACTTCCTAATTCCTTATCTTCTTCTATTTTTTCTATCTCTTCTATTTTTGAGTCCTTAATTTCATCCGGCAAATTTTCCAATACCAAAATTACTTTTTCAACACTGTTTGGCTCAAAATCATCCAACCTTCCTAATTTTTCAAACAATCCTCGGCATTCCTCATAAAGCTCTTTATTGTTGGCTAAAATTTGCCCTCTTTGTCCCCTAAAAATCTCCAAAGATTCTATCAAATCTCTTACTTTTCTTGGAGACTCACTCATATCCCAAATTATACCTTAACTCTTGTCATCATTTCCGAACAATTCATCATAGGTCATCTTTGTCGCCTCTTCTTTTACCTCTTCCTTGTCGGCTGCCTTAACAAATTCCACCTTAGTTTTTTTAGCTAGTTGTGGTGGTTGCGGAATCGGAGTTTCTTTAATTGGTGTTTGGAATTTTGGTAAAGGTGGCAGTGGTGGCAATTTATTTTCCGTTGCTTTAAATAATTCCTGATATTTTGGTAAAGTTCCGCCAAGTTGCGATCCGAAATTACCTAAATTTCCACTAAGTTTCTTTTCATTTTCAATTTTTGCCTTTTCTTCCTCAGCGATTTTCTTCTTCTCTTCTTCTTCTTTCTTTTTTTCTTCTTCTTCCATTTGCGAAATTCTTTTTCTCAATAAATCTTCCGGTGATTCCTCTATTTCTGGTTTAAATAACACTTTTGGATTTGTTTCTATCTCACTTGTTTTCTCCTCCTTGTTTTTTAGTTCTTCAAAAGAAGGTACTGTCACCGACTTTTTTTCTTCTTCTCTTTTTTCTTCTACTATTGGCGGCGCCACTTGGCTTTGAATAACCGGCTTTACTGGACTGACTACCGCTAGACTTTCCTCCTTAATTATTGGTGTTTTTACTGGTGTTGCTGCTAGATTCTGCTTTTGTTTTAAAATATCCTCCGGATTCGAGGTAATCAATTGGTGTTCCTCGGCCGAAGCAATCACTTGAATTGCTACGTGATTCTGTCCGGCAAAAAAGATACCTTCACCTTTATCGGCTGCCAACAATAATTGTTTTTCTCCTTCGGATAAATAAAAAATTTCTCCGACCTTATCAATCGCGGCGCTATGTTGTTTCAATAAAATTTGAATTGCACTGTTAGTCACTATTTCCTTTCCGTATGGTGTCTCCAAAAAGTCGTCAACATCCTGGGTAATTGTGGTTACTCCCAAATAATATTTCCGTCCTCTCTTAACGATTCCTCTCAAAAATGCCGCCGAATCGTCGTATTGCATCAAATACCAGGCCTCATCCACAATTAGGATTCTCTTCTTCATTTCTTTTTTTACAGTCGTCCAAATATAATCCAAAATAATATGCATTGCTACCGGCCTTAAACTTTCTTCCAGATTCCTAATTCCAAACACCACAAATTGATTTTTCAAATTTACTGTCGTTTTTTGGTTAAAGATTCCAGCAAAAGAACCTTTAATATATTTTTCCATTCTTGCCGCTAAATTCTTCGCTTTTTCCTCTTCCATTCCAATCAAAGCTTTATACAAATCTTCAATTAACGGTGCTTCTCTGTTTTGTGTTTCCGGATCAGGTGTAATCCCTTTAGCTTTATAAGCCTCCATCACTGCTCGATCCAAAATCGATTCTTCCATTGGATCCATCGCTCCCAACATTATTTTAAACATTTTGTGTAAAGTTAGAATTTTATCGTTAAGTGCATTTTCTCCTTCCTCCACCACCAGCGATAAATCAAAAGGATTAATTTTTGATTCTTCTCCGTATCCGAAGGCAATATATTGTCCACCCACTGATTCTGCCAAACTTCGATATTCGTTTTCCGGGTCAATAACAATAATTTCGGTACCCAACATCAACGATCTCATTGCCTCCAGCTTAATCATGTAGGATTTACCTGCACCAGCCGAAGCAAATACTACCGAATTGTAGTTTTGCATTGAAAAACGGTCAAAAATCACCAACGATCCGTTATGTTCATTAATACCATACATTATTCCCTTATCATCGGACAAATCTGAAGATACAAAAGGGAAGGTACTTGCCAAAGACGTTGTATCCATGTTCCGGGTTATATTCAATTTATCCAAACATAGCGGTAATGTCGTTACAAAACCCTCTTCCATTTGTAGAGTAGCTCTTTTCGAGATAATCATCAGTGCTCCCAAAGCTCCCTCTAAATTTTTAGTAATACTGTCTAACTCTTCTTTGCTCTTTGCCGACATGCTCACATACAATCCAAATTGGAAAAATCTCTCTTCACCTTTGACTAAATCCGCCTGTAAATTAAGTGCATCTTCAAGTTTTGCCTGTGTTGCCGGGTTAACCACTCTTCCTCTTTGAATATCGGTACTTATTTCTGCCTCCATTTCAGTAATTTTTCGTCTCAAATCATCCAAAATTTCCTTACCGTCAGTTGGATAAATATACATCGACACCTTCAATGACGCATCGAAATTAATCAAGGTAGACAACCAATTTAGTCCCACAAATCTTGGATATCCCACCACAAAACAAGTTCGGTAGTATTTTCCGTCAATTCTGATGTTATTAAAATCAACCTCTAATGCCGCTGGAGCAATAATGTCCTTTGTCGACACCAAGCCTTCAATAAATTGTTTTCCGCCACCATTGTTGTTTTCTTCTTTAACCTCTGGCACCTCTTCTTTTTTCTTCCCCAAAATTGGCAATTTTCCTAATAAATTCATCTTATTTACTGCTCACCGCCGCCGCTGAAAAATTAACACTTTGTAATTTTTGATTGTTGGCCGTGTCCTCATTATAGATCTTGTAAAACAGTTCGATTGCCTCTTTGGTATTCAAGGCTTTAATTTCCAAACCTAGACGCGAAAATAGTCTGATTAAATGGTCTTTTTTCGGCTCTAAACTGATTTTCGCCTTTTCTACAATATATTCCCGAGAAAATGGTAGCTCACCTTTGTCTTTTGAAGGGATAATTCCCCCCAATACTTGTTTCTGGGCACTTTTAATTCCCAATTCTAAACTTGAAAAGGGGATGGCAATATAAAAAGTTTTCGACAACACATCATTTCTTTTTACCGTTTCTTCAATAAATTTTCGGTACGAGGCAATTCTTTCTTTTAGTTTTGGGTTAATTTGTTTTTCTTCTGCTTGTCTTAAATTGTCCAAATAACTACCAACATCTTTTGATGTCGAATTAACCACAATTTGTATTGGAAAATTAAGTGAATTTAATATCCCTCCGTAGGCGAACACTAAGGCTGATTGTTCTCTTTCGGATAATAAATCAAAATTAACCGAAGATACCTGTAAAACCATCGCTGCCGATCCGTCTTTCAGAATCACTATTCCATCAATTACATCCTCAATTGGCAGATGCTCTTGAGTGCTTTCTTTGATTGCTACTTTTACTGGGTCTACTGCCATATGTTTAATAATAACCTATTTACCTTCTATTTGGCGATAATTTTAATTGGTTGAACGATCTCTCCTTTTAGTATTACTTCCACTCTGTCAAAATCAAAACCTTCCTTTTCCGGTACCACTAAATAATTTCCGTTAGCCAACTGAGTCAGGCTTCTGAATTGTCCCAATTGATTTGTTTTTAGTACCCGACTTGGATTGCCTTCTTTGTCCTGTACTTCCACAATTGCTCCTTCAATAATTTTATTATTTTTATCGGTCACCATTCCTACTACCACATTTGGCATTTCGGGAATATCCGGCATTGGAATTTCTCCAAACACCGCCTCACCGGTCGCTCCCAATTTTTCTCTTTTTAGATTCAAATTTGTTTTTCCATAATCTACATTTTTCTTAACCATTTCTTCAGTTTTTTTCTGTTCTATTCCAGTTTCTTGTTTCTCGTTTCCTGTCTCTATTTTTTTCTCTCCTTCCTCCCTTCCCACCGACGGCAACGATTCAATAAATTCCCTAACTTTTGTCCCTTCCTTACTCGGTAAATTTCTTTCTCTTTCTTCCTCCTCCTCTTTTTCATTGACAATTACTTTGCTCAAATCAACATCCAACCAATTACTTCTACTTCTTTTCTTATAAACATAAATTGTTGGCGCATAAATTGATTTAATAAAAGCTTTTAACCAGCTCTCCAAGGGTCTGTCTTGAAATGGTACAAAAGCCAAAGCTAAACCACCTCCGGCAAATAAAAAAATCAACGGCCATTTTATAAAAAATACCAAAGGTAAGGCATTAATCAATAATGCCGCAATTATTCCCCCTGCCGCCTTCCCAAATTGCTTTAGGGTCATTTCTCCCACTAGTTTAAATTCGTAGGAGGTAATTTGTTGTGGAATTGGGTGCTGTTCCATCTCCTAAAATTTTACCCTAAAAACTCTTGAACTTCTCTCCTAAATTATTTTTTGCTTTCAAGCCTAAAAGATATTTAATTGTCGGTATTACGTAGGCTAATCTTTTTTCAACTTCTTTTTCATCACTTTCTCTTTCTTTTTTATATTTATTAGCATCTTTATGAAAAATATATGGATCTTCCCATGCTAACCAGTCAACCTCTTTTATTGTTAAATTTTTAAAATTCAATAAAATCATTTCAGCACATATCAAATAATCTTCTCTATAGTCTTTTACTAAGTTATTTATTTTTCCCAAATTTTCTCTTGACATTGAAAAACTACACCAAAAAAAATCAAATTTTTTCCCAAACAATTTAAATCCCAGGTCAGTTGCCATTGATTCTATCGCCTGATAGTTAATCGGGTGGCTTTGCCAGGCCTTATCTGATCTCTGGAATATTGTTGTTTTCTTGCTTTTCAGGTCTTTTTTAAAAATATCCAAATAATTATCAATAATGAAAATCAACCTATCTTGATTACAAAAATGAACAATCTCTCCTTTTTGGGCAGTTTTCACCGCACCTTTAAATGCTGCTAAGTAATGATCACCAAAACGCGTCCCTTTTTTATTCAGTATTACTTTAAAAAAACTATGTTTTTTTAATTTTTTCACTAAATCAGGATTTTTTTCTTCTGTTGCCGGCGTTATACTAACCACTGCCTTTCTGAAAATCATTTTCAAAATCGAGACTCTTTCCAATATTTCTTCAGTTAACACTCCATCAATGTCATGAATTGGCATTGCTACTATCATTCGCGTATTTTACCAAAATTGACTATCCAGCATTATTTTTGTTCTATAATCCTCTTACCTCTATGTCTCATCTTGTTATTATCGACGGCCATGCCATCGCGCACCGCGCTTACCATTCCATTCCTCCTCTGACTCACAACGGCCAACCGGTCAACGCTCTCTATGGTTTTTATTCCATGCTTTTGTCTTCTATTGATCAACTAAATCCGAATTATCTTTTGGTTTGTCTTGATTCTCCCGGCCCCAATTTCCGTAATACCGAATTTATTGGCTATCGGGCCAAACGCAAACCCACCGATCATGACTTAGTTACCCAGCTACCACTTTTACCCCAAACCCTTGAAGACGCAGGTATACCGGCCATTGCTATGGGTGGTTTTGAGGCCGACGATTTGATCGCTACTCTGGCCAAAAAAGCTCAAAAGAAAAAATTTATTCATCAAATTACCATCATTACCGGTGACAAAGATTTGATGCAACTTGTTAATTCCAAAGTCTCTCTTTATGTCCCCATTCGCGGTCTTTCCGAAACGAAAACTTTTGATTCCGCTGCTGTCAAAGAAAAACTCGGAGTTTCTCCCTCCCAGGTTGTCGATTTAAAAGCGCTGATGGGGGACATGTCTGACAACTATCCCGGCGTTGCTGGTGTTGGCCCCAAAGCCGCTATCACCATGCTGGATAAATACCAAAACCTAGACAATATTTACGACCATCTTGATGAAATTAATTCTTCCCTCAGGGAAAAATTAATTAAAGACAAAGATAATGCCTATCTTTCCAAAAAATTAGCCACATTGGTCTACAATATTCCTCTAAAATTTAAATTTAAATCCGCCCGTCTCAATAACGATAAATTCCTCGGTCTTTTGTCTCTTTTTGAAGAATATAATTTTAAATCCCTCACTTCTCGTCTCAAGCGAAAATTGAATTTCACTGAAGCCAAAAAAGTCAAGAAACCTGACGATAATCAGATTTCCTTTCTTTAGGGTTTGACTCTCATGTTGGGTATTTCAATTTTCAGTTTACATATCGGACATTTATCTTTATTCTTTCCAATTAGGTTTTCGATATTTATCCTTTTTTTGCACCCAGAACATACAAGGTCACCCTCTCTTCTTATTGCTCCAAGTGGTCTCTCTCCTCTTGACCCTGAAAATGGATTGTTCATATCAAAGTATATCATAAAAATAGACTATAGGATATTTTTGTTTCAGATCAAATAGTTGTTATTCTAATTTTGCTATCATAAGCCAATGCGTATCGCTCTCGTTCAGGATTATCTCAAAGAATACGGTGGTGCTGAAGCTGTTTTTGAAACACTTACCGACATTTTTCCTGAGGCTGATATTTTTACTACCCTTTATTGTCCTCGTTTTTTTGGTCCTCACCGCAGCCGGCTTGAAAAAAAATGGGGGAATCGGGTTCATCAATCTTTTTTTAAATTCATTCCTTTTGCTTACAAAATTATCAGTCCTTTACGTCTTTTATCCCCACTAGCCTTTAATCTTTTCAATTTTTCCTCCTACGATTTGATTATCACTTCTGCCACCGGCGCCTATTTTCCCAACTCTCTCAATAAAAAATCCGCCAAATTAATTTGCTATTGCCATACCCCTCCTCGTTATCTTTACGGTCTTCCTACCGCCCGCAACCTTAAAAAATACCCAATTATTAATTTTTTTGCCCAAGTTGCCAATCATTTTTTACGTCTTTTTGATTTTAAATATGCTCAAAATGTTGATCTTTTTATTGCCAATTCCCAAACCACCGCCGCCCGCATCCAAAAATTCTATCGTCGTGATTCTGTTGTCATCAACCCTCCTATCGATATTCCAAAAGTTCCTGCCCTGTCAAGGGAAGGTGGCCGAAGGCCGGAAGGGTTTTACTTAACCGGTGGTCGTCTTGCCCGGGCCAAACGCAACGACATTGCCATCCAGGCCTGCAATCAATTAAAAGTTCCTCTAAAAATTTTTGGTCGTGATTTTGCCGGTTATACCGCCGAATTAAAAAGTATCGCTGGCCCAAGCATTGAATTTATCGGTGAAATTTCTCAGGCAGAAAAAGCTAAATTATTTTCCCAAGCCAAAGCTTATCTTTTTTGTTCCGACAACGAAGATTTTGGCATGGTTTCTGTCGAGGCCCAGTCTCATGGTTGTCCCGTTGTTGGTTACAACAGTGGGGGAATCAAGGAAACTGTTATTAACGGCAAAACCGGCATTTTATTTAATGATCTGACTCCCGACTCTTGTGCTGCCGCTATTCAAAAACTCCCAAAACTTAACATAAAAGCTTCTGATTGTTACCAAAATGCCACTAAATTCTCCACCCAAAACTTCATCCATAAAATTAAAAAGATAGTCAAGTAAAATCTCTCTTGCTTTTTTATCTATTATTCAGCCATCTTTCCGTATCAATCGCTGCCTTAGCTCCCGATCCGGCGGCCACAATTGCCTGACGGTAATTTTCGTCCATACAGTCTCCGGCTGCAAAAATTCCCGGCATCGACGTCATTTGGACGTATTCTGGGTCTTTTCCCACTACAATATAATTATTTTCTTTTAGTTCTACTACTCCCTTTAGAAAATCAGTAGCCGGAATTCTCCCTATTGCTACAAATAACCCATCTATTGGCAATATTCTTTCCTCATTATTTATTTTGTTCTTAACTTTTATTGCCGATATGTGTTCTTCTCCTTCAATTTCCACCACTTCTGAGTTCCAAATTTTTTCTATCTTTTCGTTTTCTAAAATCCTTTTTGCCTCCACCGGTGTAGCTCTAAATTCATCACGACGGTGAATCATATAAACCTTACTACATACTTTTGCCAAAAAATCAGCATCTTCGCAGGCCACGTTTCCGCCACCTACCACCGCCACTGTCTTGTTTCTAAAAAACATACCATCGCAGGTAGCGCAGCCCGAGATTCCTTTCCCGATTAATTCTTTTTCTTTTGGTAGCCCCAGCCACTTTGCTCCGGCGCCGGTAGCTACAATTATCGCCTTACTTTTTAAAATTTCGCCATTTTTCAAGTAAACATCAAAAAGATCAGTATTTTTCTTAATCTCACTGACTAAATTATTTTTTATTTCCACTCCTAAATTCTTTACCTGCTGCTGCATATCCATCATTAATTTCAATCCGCCGGTCCCATTTGGATAACCTGGCCAATTATCTACAGTTGTCGTAATTGTCAGTTGTCCTCCGGGTATATTTCCGGATATTACCACAGTTTTTAATTCGGCTCTGACGTTATATATTGCCGCCGTCAATCCTGCTGGTCCTGAACCGATAATTATTGTGTCATAAATTTGTTCCATCATTCCTATTGTACATTACCTATCAAGCCCCCCCCAATTTTCTTGCTAAAATTAATTCTAGTGAACCCGGAAACTCGAAAAGTTTTCAATTTAGTTTTAAAAATAACCTCTAATCGTCAGGGTTTATTTTTTTGGTCATTCATTCGTTTTCTTTCTGCTATTTTGCCTCTTTTCACTATTTACCTCTACTCTCTAGTGATTAAGCAATTAGAGATCAAAACCCCGCTCTTTACGATAATTTTTACTGTCTTTTTAATCTTTATTGTCCGTTTGGTCGACAATTACAGCCGACTCCTCTCTATTTCCCGCCTTCAAGAAATAATTAGTGATCTTTCTTTCGATATCCATAATTATTTCCTTTCTGATTTAAAATCGGAAAACAAAGAAGATCGCCACGCTGCCGTTCAGGCCATCCGAAATTTCTCTGACGCCAGTTCAGTTACCCTGAATCTGATCAAACAGCCTGGTATTGACTCTTTAGTTTCATTCATCTTTATTCCAGCAATTCTTCTTACCCAGGATTTTGCTTCATTTATAATAATTATGGCCTATATTTCCATATATTTTGCGATCGATACTTACACCACCCAACGCTATTCCCAACTAAAAGATATTCAAAATTCCAAAACCGAGGCTTATTATTCAAAACTTCAAGACAGCAATGATTTTGACTTAGAACAAAAGTCTTATACCCGCCACTTTAGACGTCTTTGTGATTGGAGTTTTACTGAATGGTCTGCCCTTCAACACTCTTCCGTCTTCTTTTATTCTCTCAACATTCTTTATCTAGTTTACGCTGTTTATACCGGTAAAAAAGATATTTCTGATCTGGTTTTAATTATGGGTTATGTTTCTCAAACCCAAACTTTTCTCAATTCCTTTTCCGATATTAAAGACAGTCTTGCCGATATGAATGTCGGTCTCCAGCATTTAGCTAAAAACGAATCTATCTCCACTCTCGATCTCGACGATCTCATATAATAACTCATGCCTGAACTTCCCGAAGTTGAGGTAGTCAAACTTTTTTTAGAAGCTAAACTACTTCACCAAAGCATCACTCATCTCGAAATTCTTAATCCTAAAAGCTTTATTGGCGATCCTCAAAAAGTAATTAATCAGCGCCTTATTAACTTTTCCCGAATCGGCAAGCAGCTCTCAATTTACCTAAGCAATGGCTCTATTTTACTAGTCCATCTTAAAATGACCGGTCAATTAATTTATCAGGGCAATGTTCTTGGCCATCCCACCAAAGACTCCCTTCTCCCTATGCCTGTCAAGTCTACCCGCCTTATTTTTACCTTTTCCGACAAGTCTAAATTATATTTCAACGACCAACGTAAGTTTGGTTGGATAAAACTACTTTCTCAGACCGAGCTTGCCGACAGCCAATCTAATTTAGGTCTCGATATCTTTGATCCCAAATTTTCTCCACAATATCTTTTTAATCAACTTCAAAAATCCAGTCGACCGGTAAAAGTCCTTCTTCTCGATCAGCATTATTTTGCTGGTATTGGCAATATTTATGCCAACGATGCCTTATTTCTCGCCGGCCTTCACCCTCAAAGTCCGGCTAATAAAATTACCCTAGCTCAGGCAAAACTAATTCATAAATTTCTTCTCGAAATTATGACCCAATCAGTTTTGGCAGGTGGTTCCACTGCCCGCGATAACAAATATCTTCGCCCTGATGGCACCGCCGGTAAAAACCAATTCTATTTTCGGGTTTACGAACGAAAAGGGGAGCCTTGTTTAAACTGTGGTACTAAAATCAAATATTTTAAACTTGCCGGCCGTGGTACCTTTTTCTGCCCTCATTGCCAGATCTTGTAATAAAAAAAATTTTCTTTCGTATCACTTGGTATGAATACTTCTAAATTCTTTCTCTCTTTTTTATTAATTTCTTCTTTATTTCCCGTTTTTCCAGTCTTAGCCGAAAATGACTCTTCCTCTCGACGTGAGATTCGGCTTGAAGCCAAAGAGGAAATTAAGCTGGAGAAAAAAACAGAGCTTAAAAAAGATGATAACAAATTGATCAGTACTCGCAAAAATACCCAAAAAATAGGTGAAAAAATCATTGCTCAATTAGAAAAACGTTTTGCTTATCTAACTCAAATCAAAGATCGTCTTCAAACTAAAATTAACGATCTAAAAGCTACCCGTGATATTAGTGAAGCTCAAAAAAATTTAGATGCCTATCTTTCCACCACCACTCAATACCAAAAACATCTTACTGACCTAAAAAATTTGGTCGCCACTATCAACACTTCTGACCAGCCCAACAAAATGATTCCTTCTCTCAGAAGTGCTGCTAAAAGCGTGGAAAAAGACCTTCAGCAACTTCATCGCTATTTGGTCGACACCCTCAAGTTGATTGTCAAAAGTCCTAAACTTTAATCAACTATTATGTTCTCCAAAATCTTTACTCTGCTAATCCTCGTTTTTTCTTTTTTTACTCTTTCTGCCTGTAATCGTTCTGACTCTACTTCTTCTCCCAGCCCCAGTCCAACTCCCATTCCCACCGACGAAGAAGTCCTTCTTCAGGAACTTGATACTGGCACGGAATTTAGTATCGAGGCCGACTTGTCTAACCTAGAAAAAGAATTGCAGCAGCTATAAACAATAGGCCTATTCCGCTGATCACTAATATGGCGCCCCTCTTGCCTCTCCTATAATTTTCACCCAAATTAAGCCATATTATTATTGCCAATATCCAAAAAACTATTGCCCCGCCCAACCAATAATAAGGAAATTCTTCCCAAAAAACTTGCCAACCTATCCAGCCAAACTCCGCCAGCTCCCTCGGATCGTATATCTGAATAAAATAAATCAGTCCCGAAATAGATAATCCAATTGCCAAAATTGCCAGCAAGCACAAACTTCTCAATTCCCATCTTCTAGCTTCAAATCGCCACTTCTCTTTCATTTTAATTTCCCCGGATTTTATTTTTTTTGTTATCTCTTTTCGGATATTTTTTTTCATAGTTAGCTGTTTTTTAATATTTTTTTTAATTTTTCTTTTGCTCTAAATAATAATACTCCCACACCATTGGTCGATATGTGAAGTATGTCCGATATTTCCTCATAACTTTTCTCTTCAAAATAATAAAGCAATATCACTTCCTTATATTTTAATTCTAAACTCTCCACTGCTGCGTTGACTCTTTCCTTTTCCTCGTTGTCCACCTCCTCCAGCAACTTATCATTTTCTCCGATTAGTTCTTCTTGTTCTTCAATTTGACTTATCTTTAACTTCTTTTTTTTAAAAAAATCTATTGCCTTATTATGGGCAATTCTATACATCCAACTACTGAATTTTTTATTTGTTTCAAATCCGTTCAAATTTTCGTACGCTGAAATTAAGGCTTCCTCCACTAAATCTTCTACCTCCATATTGTTCTGGTTAGTTAGATTTTTTATATAGCCAAACAATTTCCCTTGATATTTTTCAATAATTTTCCCAAATTCCTCCCTGTTCCCTTTTTGTATTTTTTTTACTACTTCTTCATCAGTCACTTTCTTATTATACTGGCAATATGGTCACCACTTTTATTTTTGACATTGGCAATGTTGTTTGGAATTATCAGGTTCTTTTGGATCGCCTTTATGAAAAATGGGCTTCTCTTTCTGGTTTGACTCTCGATGAATTTAAAAAACACTATCTTTCTTACTATAAATATTTTGAAACCAATCAAAAAACTCTTGACGATTTTGTCCTTTTTTTAAATCAATCTGATTCTGCTCCTTATTACCAAGCTCTTGCCGAAATTTATAATCCGGATGAATTTAATCGTTATTTAAACCAACCTCTCCTTCATTTCATCAATAATCTTCGTTCCCTCCTCAGGGTAGGCTATCTCAGCAATGCTGAAAACTTTTTTCATCCCTATATCCACCAAAGATTAAAATCAAATTTTGATTTTGCTTACAGTAGTTGGGAATTAGGTTTAGAAAAACCCGATCCGGAAATTTTTAAAAAACTTCTTGCCCTCGAAAATTTAGAGCCTTCTCAAGTTCTTTTTATTGATGATAATGAAAAAAACATTCAAGCAGCCCGGTCCTTGGGCATAAATAGTATTCTTTTCCGAAATGACACACATCTCATCACCGAACTCAAAAAAATTTCTCTCTAGCTTACTTTATTAACCCTACTGGCATATACCAGGTAAAAGGTTTTTTACACAAAGGACAAGTCATTGGAGGCTGTTTTCCAAAATAGGTGTAACCACAATTTACACACTTCCATTCCAATTCGGTTTCACTATCATATAAAGTTTTTTCATCCATCTTTCGGGCAATTATAATATATCTTTCCTCATGTAGTTTTTCCACCTCTTTTAATTTTCCAAAGAGTCGCTCTGGTTCTGCCTCTTCCTCTTCTTTGGCTATTTTTTCAAAATCAGGATACATTGTTGTCCATTCATATTTTTCACCCTCAGCCGCCATTTTCAGATTTTCAACGGTACTTTGTGAAAAAGGAGCGATACCCAAATCACCAACGCTAGTTACCGGCCCGCTGATCATTTCAAATTCTTCCTCGGCATGCACTCTTTCATTTTCTGCTGTTTCCTCAAACACTCTAGCGATCCACTCATAATTTTCTTTTCTTGCCATTTTGGCAAAAGTAGTGTATTTGTTTCTGGCTTGACTTTCACCAGCATAAGCTTTAAGGAGGTTTTGTTGTGTTTGTGTCATATAAAAATAATACCACTCAATCTCCCAGAAATTTCTTTTAGGTGGTAAAATCATCATTACATGAACTGCGACTGTCACTGCAATGCTAAATGTAAACTTCTGGGTGGTTTGGAACACCAAATTATGGAAATTCTTTGGAGTAGTGAATCTCCTCTAAAACCCTCTGAGGTTTTAACTAAATTATCCGGAAAACACGCCTATACCACCATTATGACTATCCTTAAACGGATGACTGATAAAAAGCTTCTTAAAAGAAAGCTAAAGGGTAATGTCTATCTCTATACTCCCACCAAAGATAAGGTCACCTTTGCTTCTCCTGGTCTCGAGGATCTCTATCGTCGTTTTCTTCATTCCTATGGCGATCTAGCCGTTTCCTCGTTCAAAAAAGTTTCCAAAGAATTGGGCTACAAACTCTGAACTTGACAATCTTCGTTATTCTACTACAATCGTAGTAATCATGTCTTCTCCAACAAGCTCTGTCCTTTATTCTGTTTCCGGCACCCACTGTCGCTCCTGCGAACTACTTATCGAAAATGAAGTCAAAAAACTCCCTGGAGTCAAGTCAGTTTCTGCTTCTTCTGCCAATGGTACCGTCAAAATTGAATATCAAAAATCCCGACCTAAACTAAACCTCCTCAATAAACTTTTTAAAGATTCTCATTACATTTTTTCCAAAAATAATCCTCAGCCTTCCTCAACAGGGGATTTAAAAGGACTTTTATCTTCTTTTTTCATAGTTGCTCTTCTTGGTTTAATCTATTTTTTTCTTCTAAAATCTGATCTTTTGCCAACCATTAACGTTTCCACCTCCTCTTTTCCTCCCGCATTTTTTCTTTTCGGTCTTTTGGCTGGTTTTTCTACCTGCGCCGCCCTAGTTGGGGGGATCGTTCTCTCCCTGTCTCAATCGTGGTCTAAACATAAATTAATTCCTCTCGTTTCCTTTAACCTGGGTCGTCTGATTATCTTTGCTATTTTAGGTGGAATTTTGGGTTATTTTGGCAGTGTATTTCGTCTCTCCGTCACCCTAAATATCATTATTACCCTTATTGTTTCCCTCCTCATGCTCTTTCTTGGTCTGCAAATGTTAGGTGTCAAAGCTTTTCAAAAATTTTCCCTAGCTCTTCCCAAATCCTTTACGGAAAAATTTTCCTCCGCCGACAAATTCCAAGGTCGCTATTTACCCTTTATTTTAGGTGGCTTAACTTTTTTCCTTCCTTGTGGTTTTACTCTTACCACTCAAAGTTTAGCCTTAGCTTCGGGAAAAGCACTTACCGGTGCTCTTATTATGTTCTTTTTTGCTCTGGGCACTTTTATTCCTCTTTTCTTAATTGGTCTTACTGGCACCAAAATTACCGGTCATAAAACTGCTTCCCAAATTGCCGGTATTTTACTTTTAATTTTTGCTCTTTTTAATTTTAAAAACCAATTTAATCTTCTAAATATCGGCACACCGCTCGCTGGTGCTCAATCAATCTCGTCTGCCACTACACCTGAGCTTGCTATTCTAAAAATGTCGGCTTCCGCCTCGGGCTATACTCCCAACAAATTTCAAGTTAAAAGCGGTCAAAAAATTCGCTGGGAAATTACTGATACTGGTACCAGTGCTTGCACTAATGCCATTATTGCCCGCTCTCTTTTTCAAGGTGCAATTAATTTAGTTCCTGGTACCACTTCCATCAAAGAATTTACTGCTCCCACTACTCCCGGAACCTATCGCTTTTCTTGTTGGATGGGTATGATCTCCGGCACTATCGAAGTCGTAAAATAAAAATATCCAATTGCCAAATAATTAAATATCTACTACACTTGTAGTATGACATCTCAAAGCAAGGTAGAAACCCTGAATATTGCCGGCATGCATTGTGCCTCCTGTGCTCTTTTGATTAAAAAGTCACTAGACTCTGTTAACGGGGTTGAATCGTCCAATGTAAACTACGCCACCCACAAAGCTCTGGTCAAATTTGACCCAACTATAGTTGATAATTCTCTTTTAGAAAAAGCTGTTATTTCTGCTGGTTATCAGGTTGTCGCTCAAAAAGTTGACGATCTTTCTGAAAGTCGCCTTTATAAAAAACGTTTTTTGCTTTCTTTTATCCTTACCCTGCCTTTATTCCTCTCCATGTTTGTCGACATTCCTTATATCTTCTGGATTGCTCTACTTTTAACTACTATCAACGTTTTCTTTGTCGGTAAAAATTTCTTTCTGGGATTTTTTTCTGCTCTCAGATTAAAAACTTTTACTATGGATTCTCTTATCGCCATTGGTACTTTCTCCGCCTATCTCTTCAGTCTTTTAACCAACACTTACCATTATTTTGAAGTTGCCGCCTCTTTAGTTACTTTTGTTAGCCTGGGTAAATGGCTTGAATCTTTAGCTAAAACGAAAACCTCGCTTGCCATCAGTAAATTAGTTGATCTTTCTCCTAAATTCGCCCATCTGAAAAGTAATCACACCTATCGTGATTTGCCCCTGGATCAAATAAAACTCAACGATGTTGTTCTAATCAAATCAGGTGAAATTATTCCCATTGATGGGCGAATAATTAGTGGTAATTCCTCCTTGGATCAGTCTTCTTTGACTGGCGAGTCGCTTCCTCTTGATGTCAAAATAGGGGATCTTGTTTTTGCTGGCACCCAAAATCTTTCCGGTTCTTTAGAAATAAAAGTTACCACTTTATCCGCCAATTCTCTTCTTTCTCGTATCATTAAACTGGTTGACGAAGCTCAGTCTTCTCGTGCCCCCATTCAAACTTTGGCTGATAAAATTTCCTCGATTTTTGTTCCCGCTGTTTTGCTTATAGCTTTATTTACCTTTCTCTTTTGGTTTTTTGTCCTGAAAAGTTCCCTTGATCTTTCCTTGCTTCATTTCTTGGCCGTCATTGTCATTGCTTGTCCTTGTGCTCTTGCTTTGGCCACCCCTACTGCTATTATGGTTGCCACCGGTTTAGCCGCCCGCTTTGGTATTTTAATTAAGGGTGGGGAAGCTCTTCAAACTGCCCTTTCCATCAACGCTGTTGCCTTTGATAAAACCGGCACTCTCACTACTGGTATTCCCGTCGTTACCTCCTTTAAAAATAACGCTCAACTTTCTGACTCAGAACTACTAAATATAGCCTATTCCTTAGAAATAAATTCAAATCATCCTTTGGCCAAAGCCATTATTAACTACTGTCAATCCCGTCAAGTCACTTCTTCCGATCTCAAGATCAAAAATTTCACCACCCTTCCCGGCTTTGGTCTCCAAATGGAAGTTGGTAAAGATAAATATTTTTTAGGTAAAACTAAAAATTCTCAAATCGAACTAACCAAAAACAACCGCTCTCTTGCGACTTTTATTATCAAAGATACGGTTAAAGCAGAATCAGTTTTAGCCATTAAAAAATTATTACAGAATAATTTTCAGCTTTATTTAATCTCGGGTGATAGCTATGAAAATTCCCTTGCCATTGCTTCTGAATTATCCATTTCCTCTGATCACGTTTTTGCCAACCTTCTTCCTGATCAAAAAGCAGAAGTTATCAAAAATCTTCAGGCTACCCAAAATCTAGCCTTTGTCGGTGATGGCATTAATGATTCTCTTGCCCTTTCTCAAGCCGATCTGGGTATTGTCATGGGTTCTGGTTCCGATATTGCCATAGAATCGGGAAGTGTTGTGATTATGAACAATAATCTGCAAAGCCTTTCTACCTTATTTTCTATCTCCAAAATTACTATCAGGAAAATAAAACAAAATCTCTTCTATGCTCTTATCTATAATCTGATTGGCATTCCTATTGCTGCCGGACTTTTCTCTTCCTTTGGGCTCACTCTCCGCCCCGAATTTGCTGCCCTGGCGATGAGCTTGTCCAGTGTCAGCGTTGTCTTAAATTCCCTTTCTCTAAACCGATTCAATAACAAGATCTAATATTGAGATTCTTCTTTATTTCAATGCCTCGTCCACTGCTGA
Source organism: uncultured Gammaproteobacteria bacterium (assembly GCA_964516665.1). Lineage (GTDB taxonomy): Bacteria > Patescibacteriota > Microgenomatia > UBA12405 > UBA12405 > UBA12158. Next base: position 8,753 of record CAZEXG010000004.1, on the reverse strand, counting down.
TTGCATATCGGTAAAGCTGTATGCTCCGACAAACCTCGTGGTGTTTACAATGAAATAGGGAGTTCCTTCAAAGCCAATTCCACTGGCTGTTGTCATATCTTCACCTAATTTGCTGCTATATTTTCCGCTATCAAGACATTCTTTCATTGTCTTAGTCTCAATTACTCCCTTCAGGAAATCAGCCAAAACTCCAGATTTTGTTTTATCGTTTTTCACTGTTTCATTAATTAATGTGTATCCTTCCTCGCTCATCAATTTATCATGCACTTCCCAAAATTTTCCTGATTCATTGGCACAATATAATGCCTGTGCCGCTAACTCTCCATTTCCGTGACCGTTAGCATAAAGCCACACAAAGCCTGCCTTTCCTGAATCGACTAATTTTTTAATTTCTGGCTCCGGTGCCACATAACTTCCTCCGTCTGCTTTCAATAAAAATTGTTGTCCCATTTGTTTGTTAAGCGCTGGGTTTTTACCCGAGGCAACATGGCAAAAAGGACAGCTTGGATCACTAAATTCAGCAATCAACAACTTACTATCTTTATTTCCTAAAACGATATTTTTATCGTTAAACAAGGCCTTAACTTGGTCAATACTCACATTTGTATTTGCCGTTGCTTGTTCTTGAACTGTTGTTGGTGTTGCTGTCGTCGTACTGCTTGTCGCGTTACTTTTAGAAAAATAAAATCCACCAAAAAAAGCGGCAGTAACTAAAGCTAAGACGATGATTGTTTCTTTATTCATAACTACTAATGTAGTAGTATAATTAAATTCTGTCAACTACTTATTTATTTATTATAAAGGTAAAATAAAACCATGTCTCTAGTTATCCCTGCTTATGCTCAATGTCCTGTCTGCGTTGTTACTGTTGGTGGGGGAATGCTCATTGCCAAAAAACTGGGTATTGATGATTTTCTAGTTTCAATTTGGATTTCAGCCTTAAATACCGCTATATCATTTTGGTTGGCACCGAAATTTAAAATAAAATTTCTAAAAAATCCTTGGATTTTATCCCTAATCATGCTTGGCTTAACCCTCTTTTATTTTCAATTTACTGACCAGATTGCTGCCGCTGGTAACCAGCTTTTCGGTCTCAATAAAATAATCTTTGGACAAATTTTAGGCCTTTTGTTGATGTTTCTTGGCAATTTTCTTTATGCTTATACCAAAAATAAAAATAATGGCAAAACTCTTTTCCCTTACGCCAAAGTCGTCTTTCCTGTAGGTATAGTTTTAATCACCACTCTCATTTTCAAGCTTGTCTTTAACCTATAGTTGTGATATTTTATACTATATGAGTCCTTCTCAACCCGAAAAAAGTATTTATTTTTATGATCCAGTCGTACAATTGGCTAATAAGGGCGTTCTAACCCTAGAACTCTTTTCCTCCATGATCCAGAAAGGCCAAATAGCCGCAATAAACATTGACAACCTTGTTAATACTAATTTACTTACTCCCGATCAATTAATTATTTGGTTTAACTCATATCTTATTCCAGACACTCGAGATAGACAGTACTATCGTCCTGGCAGTACCATTATTGGAGCACTTTGTTCACAGGAATTGCTTAACAGGCTTACCCCGGATCACTTAGGTAAGTTAGTAACCATCAATGAAAAACTCCACCAGAGAGGTCTATATGGCTGTGACCTCGATGAATACGAAGCCATTTCCCAAAAACTTAACACTATAAGAATCGATAAGGGTCTTGAGATCAGTAATGTCCAATACGCAAAAATGCCTACTACTAGAAGACTTAGATAAACTACAGATTGTCTTTTAAGCTATAATTTTTTAGTGAGTCATCGTCGTCTTCGTCGCCGTCACTATAATTTATTCCTACTTTTAGGCGGTCTTATTTTTGCCTTTATTCTTTCTCGTCTTCCCTTCTTCCAATCTTTGGTGGCTGAAATTGAAAAAATCTCCTATCTTGGTGCTGCTCTTTCCGGTTTATTGTTTACTTCCACCTTCACCGCCGCCACCGGTGCTCTCCTCCTTCTAAATTTTGCCCAAACTCTAGATCCTTTTTGGTTAATCCTTTGTGCTGTCTCCGGTGCCTTGCTTGGAGATATATTAATTTTTCTTTTTGTTAAAGATAAGGTATCCGAAGATATTACCCCCATCTACGAACGCTTTTTAGCCAAAAATCATCTCCAGAAAATTGTCCGTACTAAATATTTTTCTTGGACTCTCCCGGTAATTGGTGCTCTCATTATTGCTTCTCCTTTTCCTGACGAGTTAGGTATCAGTCTTATGGGTCTTTCTTCTATGAACCTTCTGGAATTTCTTTTAGTATCTCTTTTTTCCCACTCCTTTGGTATATTTTTTCTTATTTCTGCTGCCTCTATTTTTACAGGTTAATTAATCTAATTTTGCTACAATACGCATATGGCCAATAATCTCAATATTCAACAATTTATGGACAAAATTAAAGCCTCTGAATCCGGTCACCAACTTGATCTTAGTTCCGATGAAGATTTGTCTATCGCTATCATGAATTTAATTAGCATCGAGGAACATTTGTTCTTTACTGCCAATAAAACCGGTAAAACTAAATATTTTGCTCTCCTTAACGAAACCCGGGAAATGCGCAAAGAATTGATGAAGCTAATTGTTAAAAATCCGGAAGGGGAGATTTGGTGCACCAGCAAACATCTTCTAGCTGCTTCTATGCGTCTCTTTGAAGTTGGTACCAAAGCTCAAACCAAAGGCAATCAATCCGAAGCTCACTCCTTTTTCGAAAAGTCCTACCACCTCTACAACCTTTTTTGGGGAATCAATCTTGGCTTGATAGCTAAACTGGATAAATCAGTCAAGTCTCCGTCTACTCTATTAAAAGAAGAACCGGGCAAGAATTTAGATTTAAAAAAATCCGATCTCTTGGGTAAAGTCAGTGGTGTCATTGGTAAAATTCTCGATTGTTGTCGCGAATAATTACCAGCTACCACCCCCGCCACCGCCAAATCCGCCACCGCTATGTCCACCTCCGCTAAACCCGCTCCCTCCCGACCAACTACTATGACCCGATGGGCTAAAAGTACCATTACTACTTGGAGCCGCCATGTAAACCAAATTTCTGCTTAAATTACCTCTAAAATAAATCAAATCTCTACTAAAACTGTTTATATCACTGCCCCTAAAATATTCTGGTGCTTCTATTCCCAATGCTTCCATTTCCTTGGCTATTTTTTCTACCACTCCCAGCGCCACTGCTAATGGTAGTGTTTCCGCTAAAAACAGTTTTTTCTCTGCAATCTCCTCTCTCCATTTACCCTTAGAAATGTAATACTTAAGCCCCTCCGCCTGTCGGTGCAAACTGTATCCCCAGGCATTTTTATATGGCATATATTTTGCCACTACATAGGTTCCTATTACTGCTCCTATCGAAACAAATATTGGTCCGGGATTTCCTGTTGTATTAATCCAAAATACCGTTATTGTTATCGCTATTATATTCAAAATTGTGGCTATCCCTATCCATCTCTTAATAGTTTTCTCGGGGCTTTCCTTAATTGCCCCCTCCTCAACCATGCTCTTATAGATTTTTTCTTTTAGTGGCTCCAGATGTTTATAAAAATTATCCTTAAGTTCAGATATTTTTATTTCTTCTCCTTCGCCTATTTCTTCCGTCGAACTTTCCACTCCATTTATATTTATGGATTTTTTTATTTTGCTGCTAAAAATTGATTCCAGTAAATATTTCTGATGTTTTTTTAATTGAGAATAATCTTTGCCCTTACTTATCAATTTATAATCTGTTTTTTTACCTAAAAATTTTTTAGTTTCAATTTTTTCTATTATTAAATATCCCAACCTTCCCAGTTCCAGTATTTCCGCCACAATATCCCTTAGATCAGCCTTCTCGTCCACAATAAAACCCACCTCCGAGGGGGTTAAACCCTTTATTCCTTGGTACACTAATGGTAAATGGCTTCTTTCTCCCACTCCTACCATTCTTTCTTTTTCTTCCTTATAAAACACATTTTCCGATAAATATCTTCTGTCCCTTCCTTTAAAATACCAAGCCAAAAGCATCGCCATAAAAGGTATCAATGCTATCCCATAACCCCAATTGTCCACCACATTGTTGATCGTTTTTTCCCAAACACTCGGCATTTTTAATGAATTATTTTTATCTATCTGTACTACTATTGTTAATCCTTTTTGTCCCTCAAAAACTGCCTCACTATCTGAAAAATTACTCTTGCACCCAAAACATTCCGTCTGAATAATTTTTCCAAAAGGGGATTCAACTGTTGCTTTGACCTTTTTTATTGGTACCTCCCATTCACTCCCGGTCACATTCCAATAGATTTCCGGGCCTTTGCCATAATCCAACACCACTTCGCTGGCTTTGTATTTAATAATATATTCGTTTATTCCTTTTACTGTAGTCTCAGCGCTCCCAATTTTTATTTTCTTACTCTGATTGTAATTTTCTACCGTGTAGGGGATTTTTTCCCCTTTATCATTATTTACTGAAATTATTTTCAGCTCAGCCTTGATTGTCTTTCCTTTACTACTATATATATATGGAATTACTCTAAAGATTCCATGTTTTGCCACTAAAAAATTTGTCTCGATCCTTTCTGTTATCGTTAAACTACTGTCTTCTTCCAGAATAATCCGGCTGTCAAAATTGTTTATTTCGTAATCAACTGCCAAAACTCTAGCCGCCAAAAAAATTCCCCAACAAAACATTCCACCTATTCCTATCAGCCATTTCCTCATCACCAAATTTTACACCACTTATCCGCTTTATTCGTAGCCCAACATTTTTTTCAGTTTTTTCATATCCTGAACCACAATTTGTCTTCGTTCATTGTCGATAAAGCCGTCTTTCTCCAGTTTTAGCATTTGCAGGGTTACTGTTTCTCTGGTTAAACCGGTTAAAGAAGCAATTAATTTATGAGTTATTTTAAATTTAATGGTCACAAATTTTCCCTTAACTATCCCGAATTCTTCAGCCAAAGATTGAATCAAAGTCGCTACTTTAGCATAAGCATCTCCGGATATTAATTGAGAAATATATGAAGTCATATCAATAAACTTAATCAAAAAAGCGTTAGTAATATCATCATTCAATTTTTTATCATTTTGCATCAACTCCATAAAATCTTTTTTCGGAGCTGTCCATATTTCTACTGGTGTTAATGCCTCTATATAATGTCTGTTTTTTACTCCGGTCATGGCGCCGATAATTGAAAAATAGAACAAAGGTTTAAATAATTGGATCGTTGTTTCTTTTCCTTCTTTACCCATATCGTAGACCCGTAGGTAACCGTTTTTTACGAAAGACACTCCTCCAAAACCTTCATTTGGTTCGTAAAGTACTTGGCCTTTCTTAAATTTTTTCAATGGGTAATTAGCAAAAAATTTGCTTAGTTTCTTTTTTGTTTCTTCTTTCATATTTCTACTACAATTATAGTAATAATTACATTATATCACAGCGATTTTAGCTCATCCATCCACTCGTCAACGACGCTGAATGCCTTTTGCCAGAAATCGACTGCACAAATCTCCATTTTAGCATCATCTAATATTTTTTGTGGACTCTGACTGCCACCTGCTTCCAAAATTGTCTCAATTACCTTCATCCATTTTTTTGGATCTTTCTTGTAATTAGCCCATAGGGAATAAGATAACAATTCTCCGAAATTATATGCATAACAATAAAACGGACTTTCAAATATATGGGAAATATAACTCCATTCATATCTGAACAGGGGATCAATTGTAATACTTCTCCCGAACTGCTCCTTTAGGCTTTGAAGGTACAACTTTGACAATTCTTCGGCGGTCACGCCCTTCTCTATTGCTTCATGAGCTTCAATCTCGAATTTCACAAAGTAATTTTGTCGGCAGATTGTCGCATAGGCATCCGCAATTTTATCTGAAAGCCAGCTTCTCTTTATTTCCTTATCTTTTTCCTTGGCCATCATTTTCTCAAACAATATTAATTCCCCCAAAGTTGAGGCTGTTTCTGCTAATGGCAAATTTGCCTGTTGGCTGGAAGGCCAATGTTTATTGGCCAAAACTGAATGCACTCCGTGTCCTAACTCGTGTGCCAAAGTACTTATATCTCTGGATTTTCCGGTAAAATTCAACATCACATAAGGGCTTATCTCCGGTGCCACTGTGGCGCAAAACGCCCCACCTCTCTTGTTTTTATTTGGCTTTACATCCACATGTCCGTCATTTAAAATTTTCTCCGCTGCTTCTGCAAATATTGGCGAAAATTCCCTAAAAGACTCAATTACTAATTTTCTGGCCTCTTCAAAATCAATCTTTACCTCTTTACTCTTTATTGGGGCATAAATATCCTCCCTCCTTATTTTTTTTACCCCCAGTCTTTTTGCTTTCCATTTAAAATATTTCTGAAAAATATCTACATTCTTACTACAACTTTCCAATAGTTTTTCAATTGCCTCGTCAGGAATATGATTGCCCCAGTTACGGACACTGATCGGGGATTTATAGCCCCTTAATTTTGCCTCGTAGCCCCAGTCTTTTACAATTCCTTGATAAATTACAAAAAATTTATCAATATTCTCTTTTTGTTTTTTTAACAAAGCTTTATATACTGCTTTTCTGATGGCCGCCTTGGGACTATAAGCTAATGCCATCAACTCCGCCTGGGTTTTTATTTTCTTTGTCCTTTTTCCTATCTTCAGTTCATATTCAAAATCAGTTTCTATCATTTCCCTTACTTCACTCAACACTCCCACTCCGTTCACATCCTTGTGCTCAATAATCTGCTCCTCGCTCTCGTTTAAAGTGTACTTAGCACTCTCTCTGCTTCTCCACAAAGGGTATTCCAAATCGCTAATTGTTCCAAATAATCTCTTGGCGTTTTCTTCGTCCAAAATTGGCTCTCTTTTTCCCTTAATCCACATTTCCATTTTTACCCCTATTTCACTCACTTCCAACGAAAGTTTTTCCGCCCTACTTTTCAATAGTCTCGCTTCTTGATCTTTTTGGTTGACCGATTCCATTAAAAAAGGTAAGTAGTTTAGTCGTGCCAGTTTAACTCCTAATTTTTCATTAAAGACCAAATACTCCTTAAATTTTTCTTGACTCATTTTCGGATCCAATTTTTCCACTTGCTCTTTTAATTTTTCTATTTCCGATTCAATTTCTCGATATAAGCTGTCAAAATTCTCTTTTTTTAATATATGCTCCAGATTCCATTTCATATAGCCATTTTACCTCAATATGCTACACTCTTACTGTGGATTTAGCCCTCACCTTTAACGATGTCCTCCTAAAACCCCAATATTCCGCCATTTCCTCTCGTAGCCAAGTTTCTTTAAAAAGCACCCTTACCCCCAACTTCTCTCTCGATTTTCCTGTTACTGCTGCCAATATGGATACTATTGTCAATGTTGATATGGCCATTGCTTTAGCTAAATGTGGTAGTGTCGCTTTTTATCCTCGCTTTGCCACTCCGGAACTTCAAGCCCAAGAAGTTAAACAAATTTTTGATCAGAATTGTTTTGTCATTCCTTCTGTTGGTATTAAACCGGGGGAGTTGGCTCGTTTTGATCTTTTGGTTAAAACCGGAGCTAAAGTAATTTTGGTTGATGTCGCCCATGCTCACCAACAGACATGTCTTGATTTTATTAAAACTGTCAAACAAAAGCACCCCAATATTGATGTTATTGCCGGTGCTGCCGCTACTTACGAAGCCGCTCGCGACCTTTATTTAGCCGGGGCTGATTCTATAAAAGTTGGTGTCGGTCCTGGTTCCGCCTGCACCACCAGAGTAATGACTGGCTCCGGTATGCCCCAACTTACGGCCATTATTGAATGTGCCCGGGCCGCCAAAGAATTTTCTCGCACCTGTATTGCTGATGGTGGTTTGAAAAATTCTGGTGATGTCGTTAAAGCTCTTGCTGCTGGTGCCGATGCTGTTATGTCCGGTAATCTTTTTGCCGGTGTGGCCGAAGCTGCCGGTGAAATAAAAGAAATTAATGGCCAAAAATATAAAGCTTACAATGGTTCCGCTTCTGCTGCCGAAAAAAATCGCCAATATCAAAAAAATCCTTCCGACAAATCCCCTGAATATACCCAATACATTGAAGGTTTAGAGCGTTTTGTTCCGCTTCGTGGCCCCGTCGCCGAGATTATTGAGCAATTAGACAAAGGGATTCGTTCCGGTTTTACCTACTGTGGTGCCCAGAATATTTCTGAGCTTCATCAAAAAGCTAAATTCATTCAGGTTACTCCTTCAGTTTCTTACGAAAACCAAAACCGCAATCTAACCTCTTTTTCCCAGTAGCCATTTTTCTTCCAATTCACTTCTTTCCTCAATTTCTAACTGATTTTTTTCTCCATCCATTCCTTTTTGTCTATCCAATTCATACATAAATATTGCCGCACTTACGGAAATATTTAAACTTTGTACCATTCCCTTCATCGGAATATAAATTTTTTCATCAGCTCCTTTAATTGCTTCTTCCGACAAACCTCGGTGTTCGTTTCCCATCACCAAAGCCACCTTTTCTTTCAGAAATCTTACCTCAGAAATTTTTTTTGCTCCTTTGTCCAACACTGTCGCATAAATTTTGTACCCATCTTTCTTTAATTGCCCGTAGCATTCGTTTATATCGTCAAATATTTTAAAACTCAGCCATTTGTTAGCGCTACTTGAGCTTTTTTTACCTATCTTTTTTGGGTCGATTACTTTTTCTTTTGAATAGACCAAATATATTTTTTGAAACCCAAAAGCATCAGCTGTCCGCCACACCGC
>CAZEXG010000003.1:29243-32192 GCA_964516665.1 uncultured Gammaproteobacteria bacterium | reverse complement strand
CAACAGAAACAAACACAGTAGCCTGCGGTTCGGGATTGCTGACAAAAACTGGCTGGAATTATCAAGATCTTTACGTCTTAAATCTACCAGTGGCAGGTAATTACAGTATATATCGGTACAATATTCGGAAATCTTTAACCTTAGCTTCGGGAAAAGATTATACGACCTTGATTTTAAAAACAGGTAATCAGGCTATCTCCGGTACCGGATCGCAAACCAATAATTGTCGGTATGGAATATTGAATCATGGGCCGGCCAATGGAGAGGAGGCTTTATATTATGTAAGTACAACCAGAATTTACTGCAGTAAGTTGACCAGTATTACCGACTTATCAACAAATTTTATTGACTACACCATGACGGAGGTTCCCCCGGGAGGAGTAACAACATTTGCCGCCACAGGAGCATTGGCCAGTGTAGAAATTGCCGGTTCTTTTGACCGATTGATTGTAATTAGCACCGGTACAGCCGGGGCAAGAAGTTACATCACCAAATACAATAATTCCGGATCGCAGATGGATCATATTTTTTTGGCTGACGACAAACAAATTGACCAGTCATCCGCTGATTCCGACGCTCCGGTTCATCCGGCAATTTTGGCGGTACAACAGACACCATGGTCGGAAGATGGAATGCTATACATAGCTGGAGTAGGAACAACGGCAGCAACTAATATTTTGCACGCCATACCAACGGGAGCCGATTGGCAATATGCGGCGACAACTGGACAAAGACTGATCTCACCAGTTTTTTCCTGTCCAAATAATTCCGGTTTTGAAAGAGTTTACGTATGTCGGGACGGAATTATTGGCAGTGTAAACCTTGGGAAAGGCAGCGACCCGTTTAGAATTTATTACCGAACTTCAGGGATAAGTGATAACACCGGTTCGTGGAACTTGGTGGCGGATGGCAATGATATCTCCGGGGCAGGAAGCGATACTTCAATTCAATTTATGATTGAATTTAAATGTATTTCCGACTTTTGTATTCCGGCCAGAATATTTTCGGTTGCAGTAACTTACGAGGATTTGTCGACTGATTCCCATTTTCAGCCATCAGTGGCCAACAGCAGCACTACCAATAAAAGATTTGCCTGGAGATTTTCTGCCAATTTTGGAACAACAGTCCCAACCTTACGGATTAGACTATATGATGCCGTCACCGGATCAGGGCCATTGGTAGATGACGACAGCACAGCGCAAGCACAAGGAACATGGGAGAAATCTACTGACGGTGGAACGACTTGGACCAGTTTCAACAATACCGACAAAACCAATGATGAAACATATATCCGATTTACTCCAACCAGTATCGGCGATGATGTAATAGTTAGAGCGCTATTAACACAGGCTTAATTATGGCATTGGATGACGTAGTTTTTACAAGCGGGGAAATTCAAAATTTTGTATTAGAAATACCCACCGGAAACAACTATCCACCAAAAGATATGGTGGCAGAGAACGGTTCAAACCTGGGTTGTTTGCTAGTAGAATTGCCAGCGATAACCGCCACCAGTTCAGTGCCGGAAACAATAATTTTGAGCGACGGAAAGCTAGCCAAAAGAATAAGCGATACTTTTTATCTGAAATTGTGAAATGGAAAAACAGTCAATCTATTTTGAGGAAATAAGAAAAAGATTAATCTCGGTATTAATAGCGACGGGTGTCGGAATAATCGGGGGATTTTTTTTCAGCAGCAAAATATTGATGTTTTGTCTAAAAATATTCAATTTTTCCGGAGTAAATGTAACGATGACCTCGCCGGCACAACTGATAAATATATCCATTTATATCGGAATATTGGGTGGAATATTGATGGGAGCGATAGTAGGCGGATGGCAGCTGGGAAAATTTATTAAGCCGGCAGTCAGCAAAAAAGAGTGGAAAACAATTGAAAAAATATTACCAATTGGGATAATTCTTTTTTTAGCCGGGCTAATCTTCGGAGCTTGGGTTACTCAATTCGTAATAATGCTTTATTCCAAGTTTTCAAGTGATTTTAATTTAAACAACATCTGGGACATCCAACAATTTTTTTCGCAAGTAGTGATGACGGCAGTGTTAATGGGAATAGTATTTCAGCTGCCGATAGTGATAACCGGATTAATCAGACTGGGGGTGGTAAAGAGGGCTTGGCTGATCAGCAAAAGACGCTACGTTTATGCCTTATTAACAGTTTTTATGGTGCTGCTGCCGCCAACCGATATTTTATCTTTAATCTTACTGATAGCTCCTCTTTTATTTTTGTTTGAATTTGCACTATTATTGAATATAGATTTTGCTTAATTAATTATTGTTTTTTCAGGAGGTGATTTTAAGATGTTTGGACTACAAAATATAGGCATGCCGGAAATATTAGTAGTGGCAGTGCTTTTATTAATTATATTCGGGCCAAAAAAATTACCCGAGTTAGCAAAAGGAATTACCCAGGCCATTAAAGAAATTTCTACCGGATTAAAGGGCGGAGACGACAGCAAAAAGAATAAAAAACAAAAATAGTGATGTTTAGAAAAATCGGGGAAATACTATTATTAGTGGTAATTTTTAGTGCCGCTAGGGCGGGGGTGCTTTGGGCCGCTGAACCTCAAAGCTGTACCACCAACAAAAATTGCGTAATCGGGGATTTTCTGTATGATGACAATTTTGCACCCATAAACACAAGCAGCACCTGTGTATTAACTTCAAGAAACCCGACAGGGGGATTATTTGTCGATTCAGCCACAATGCCAGTGTCGGGATTAGATGACGGCTGGTATTCGTACAATATCAATGTTGGAGCAACTGAAGGAATCTATCCAACTCAAATGTGTTGCACTATTGCCATAGTTGGCGGCACCGACTATAGCTGTATAGATAAAACATTTAAAGTAGTACCTGATAATTTGAGTGCCGCCGATATTTGGGGCTATACCAGCAGATCCTTGACTGGATTCGGAACTTTAATCGCCGA
>CAZEXG010000003.1:20314-29143 GCA_964516665.1 uncultured Gammaproteobacteria bacterium | reverse complement strand
ATATTTGGGGCTATACCAGCAGATCCTTGACTGGATTCGGAACTTTAATCGCCGATATTTGGGGCTATACCAGCAGATCCTTGACTGGATTCGGAACTTTAATCGCCGACATTTGGAGCCATAACACTAGAACTTTAACTTCAGCAGATTTAAATTCAGGAACTTTAGCAACCCAAAGCCAAGTAATTGGAGTTGCCACTTCGCTGGCAAACATCGAATCAAAAATCGACACTATTAATACTAGTATTTCTACTTTAGTCAATAAATGGGGATCATATTCGGCTGGCGATATTATCAACGGGGTAAGCAATGTGACTGACGGTATCGGTGACACAGGTGACCTTTGTGGCGACAACACTGTTTTTGGAGGAATTGCCTGTGTAGAAGATAGGTGGGGCAGTCAAACAGCAGAAACGCTGTATACAATGGCCAATAACGCCATAAATATAGGCAACACCCTTCGCTCAGAATTAGGCTATAGTGGAAAATCGACCACCGCTTATGAGAATCTACAGACGCTCGCCTCTTACGTGGATGAGCTGGAGACCAGAATCGGTGAAAACACTGATTTGGCTTCAGCCACTACTCTATTTGGAAAAATAAAAAACAATGAAGAAAAAATTTCGACAGTAGGAACTACTTTAACTGCCATTGACGCCAAAATTGATATTTTGGACAACAAGATAGAAACGATTGGTGGGAACCTGGACACAATTTTAATTAAATGGGGAAGTTATGGGATCAGCGATATTATGGATAAATTAAACTCAGTAACAATAGGTCTGGGAAGCACTAATGATACCTGCAGCAATAACAGTGTTTTTGGAAATATCGCCTGTGTGGAAGACAAGTGGGGCAGCCAAACCGCAGAAACATTGTACACAGTGGCAAATAATGCCTTAAGTGTCGGATCATCATTGAGAATGGAACTGGATTACAACGGCAAATCGACGACAGCTTATCAAGATATGCAAATGTTAAAAAACTATATTGACAGTTTAGAATCAAAGGTTGGAGAAAACGGAGATTTATCAACAGCAGAAACCTTGTTTGGCAAACTGAAGAAAAACGAAGAAGATATTGCCGGGGTACAGACGACAGTTAATTCAATTGTTGCCAAAGTTGATGCTTTGGCTGGTACCGTTGAAGTGGTTGACGGCAATATTGACACCATTTTGACTAAATGGGGAAGCTACAGTTTATCTCAAGTGATCGAAGAAATTACTGAAGTGTCAACTAAAATCGGTGAAACCGGTGACATTTGCGCCGGAGGCGAGACAATATACAGCGGAATTGATTGTATTCAAAACAACCCAGTTACTGTTGACAACAGCCAAGTATTGGCAGCAATCGCCGGAATTGGGACAACGGTGGCCAACATTCAATCGGAACTGAATTATAACGGCAAATCGACCACGGCCTATAGTGATATTCAAAGTTTGTCTAATAGTATGGGAATACTTGCAACTGCTATTGGTAGCAACAACGACAACACCACCACCAATACTTTGTTTGGAAAAGTCAATAAAATCCAGGCTACAGTTGAAACTTTAGAGACTACTGGAAGTCAGGCAACAACAATCATTGACCATTGGGGTAGCTATACTGCAGAGGATATTTACAACAAAGTCAAAGATTTGTCTTCACAGATATCGGAAATCAATACGGTATCAAATGTCAACTCGATTTTATCGGTCGGACAATCAAACGCGATTGATCTACAAGCATTAAAAAACCAAGTATTGGCTATTAAAACTTTGACAAGTATTAACAAGGAACTTCTGGAAAAAACAACCAATAAACCAATTGTAAAGACATGGTTGGAGGAGGGAAGTATTATTTTTAAAACCATGATCATCAATCCTGCCAACAACAGACAAACAGTGGCAGTAGATTATTATCTACCAAAGGAAGCTGACAAGAAGAACATTATTAATCTCGATCCAGGGCTGGACGTTACCTACGATTCACAACAGGCAGCTTACAAGGTAACTGGAGAATACGATCTCGAAGCAAATGAAACCAAAATTGTTAGCATTGAAGTAGAAGACGTCTGGAAAATTTCAGACTCAGAAATAAATTCTTTAAAATCACAAACAGAGGACTTGATGACGGCACTAAACAACACTTCCTATTATGCCCAGGGAGTAACCCTGAAATCCGATATTCTGGTGCAACTGGAAAATATTAAAAGAACACAGGGAGAAGCAATAACCCCTGATTCAAAAATAGAAACATACCGAAACAATATTCAGATTTTAGGGGCAACCAAAAATGAAATCGAAGATCTGAAAGGCTTAGTGACTGCGGCGTCAGGAAACGGTTCATTAATGGGATTCGTCGGGGGAGCACAAACTTTATCTCTTTGGGGAGTGATAACAGTGCTGATAGTAGGAATTGTTTTTTTGACCGTCTATTTTAAAGTTATGTTAAAAAAAATAAATCATGAAGAAGTTTTAGTAAACACCAAGCATCAAGGCATGGCGAAGATAAAAAATATAAATTTTAAAATGCCAAAAATCAATAAACATGTGGGGCTAGCAATTGTTTTCTTGGTGACCTTTGGGACAATAAGCAAAATTACCTCGTCGGGATTAAACAAAAGTCAACCGCAAAAACAAATTGAAACACAGATACAACCGACCGAATCGACTACTCAACCAACATCAATACCGACTTCTTTTGAAGAGAAAAAAGACGAAAAAGTTTTAGGGGAAACTTCGGAAAGGATAAAAATAAAAGTGCCGGAAGGTTCAACTTCAATTAAAATCAGAGAATATCCCAACGGAGAGGCACCAATTATCAACCGGATATGGGCAGCAAGAACAGTTGATAAATACAGTGAAAACGGAGAATGGATTGAAATAGAAACCGAGATAAACAACCAGAACATTAGGGGTTGGATAAGAAAATTATGTTGGCTACAGTCGGAATAACATTGGGAGCATTAGTCGGACCAATACTGCTAATGCCAGTGGAATTTTTTTTCCCCTACCCAGCTTTTGTTGAGGAAATTTATAAGTTTCAGATTATTGATAAAAAAACAAAAGATGCAGCTAAACCATTAATCGCCGGATTAATTTTTGCCGTCAGTGAAACAATTCTATATATTAATCAAATATTAGGAAAACAATACGGAGGAAAAATCATTGCTGAAAGACTTGTATTTACCACCATAATGCACTCAACTACAATGCTGATCATCTATTTTGGTAAAAAAAGAGGTCAAAAATGGGGAATATTTGGATTACTGACGGCAATAATAATACACACAATTTACAACACCAGTCTTAAAATATTTTGAACATAGTTGTTCTCGTCGGCCGATAATGCAGTTTCAAATTTTTTAATATTGATTAAATTATCTCTTGACAAATATGTTAACTAGATCTAACATATAGTTAGAAATAATTAACTAGTCTTATGACCCTCAAAAAATATCACCAAATACGTCTGCTCGTCACAGTTCTTATCGCCATCATTTTCAGTCAGTCTCTGATTATGAAAAATTTTATCTTTCCTTTGATTACTATTATTGCCGCTTGGGTCTTATTAAATTATCTTCGTTGTCAGGTCAAAGAAGTTATTGCTGATGAACGTGATTATCAAGTCAGTGGCCAATCCGCCTTTTCCGCTATTCAAATTTATTCCTGGGTGGCTGTCATCATCATGTTCGTTCTTTATGCCTCCCGTAACCTTAATCAGGCCTATGAAGCGGTCGCCTTCACTTTAGCTTATTCCACTTGTTTTTTGATGTTTGTCTACAGTCTTATTTTTAAATTACACGATAAAATTATTCTCAGTAAAAACAAGCTAATCTATACCTTTATTGTTTCTGCCCTAATTGCCTTTTTAGCCATTTTTACTCTCCGTTTTTTCTCCAGCGAGGATAACTGGATTTGCCAAAAAGGGGAATGGGTTAAACATGGTCAGCCCTCTTTTCCAGCTCCTTCTCTTCCTTGTAAATAATTATGATTACTAAAATTAAAGAATACCGGGCTAAATTAAAGCTCACCCAGGAACAGCTGGCCGACGCTGTTGGTGTTCGCCGCGAAACCATCGTCTTTCTGGAACAGGGGAAATACAACCCTTCATTAAAATTAGCCCACGATGTGGCTAAAGTTTTAAAAACATCAATTGATGATTTATTTAAATTTTAATTATTAAAAAAACCTCCTTTCTTCAAAGGAGGTGTCCCGAATTTATCGAGGGACGGAGGATTTTTATGATCGGTAATCCAAATTGGTTCAATATTAGAAAATATAGTGGTTGGGGTTTAACTCCAAATTGCTGGCAGGGATGGCTTTATGCTCTAGCCATTGTCTTTCCCATAATTATCATTAATGAAATCGGTCTTAACTCACAGGTTGTCAATATTTTTTCCTTTGTTTGGATAGTTTTGATTTTGCTTGATGTTCTCCATATGATGTCCCGGGTAAAAAAAGACGAGCGCGAACGTCTTCATGAAGCCTTAGCCGACCGCAATGCTCTTTGGTTTATGATGTTTGCTCTTATTGTCTATGCCCTCTACGATACTTTTTTTAGACAAAATACTAATCCCATTATCTTAGTTGTCGTTCTTGGGGCTGTCCTTGTCAAATCGCTGACCCATTTTTATCTTCGTGATAAATAAAATTAAGCCTTGCAATTTTTTTTAACTCCTACTAAACTGATAGTAGTTACTACATCTATAGTAACTATTCTAATTTAGTTAAACTGCTCATGAAACTTAAAAACCAGCTTCTTTCTCTTATTAAGTACGCCATTCAAGCCCCTTCCGGTTACAACACTCAACCTTGGAAATTCAAACTTAGTCCGGACACTATTGAAATTCTTCCCGATTATACCCGGGCTCGTTTAAGCACCGATCCGGAGTATCGGGAATTTTTTATGAGTCTTGGCGCCGCTGCTTTTAACCTCGAACTTGCCGCCAAACACTTTGGTTTTTCTTATCAAAAATCCTACCTCATCAATTCGAAAAAACAGGAAAATTCCATTTTATTTACCTTTGATGGTCGTATACTGGAACCGGAAGATTCACCTTTATTTGATGCTATTCCTAATCGCCACACTAATCGTTTTCCTTACCTCGATCAAAAAATTCCTAAAGATTTTTTAACTGAGTTAAAAAACTTACCTCGCCCTGATTTTATCGATTTCCATCTTGTAACCCGTCCCGGCGACATCACTACTTTTTCCCGTCTCATTGACCGTTCTTTTTCCCTTTGGTATCGTCAACAGGCTTTAGTTGAGGAGTTGGAAAGTTGGCTTCGTGATGATCTGGAATTTTCCCCCGATGGTTTACCCAGTGGCGTCATCAACCTATATAAACTTGCCATCAACTTCAAATATTTTCTTCACCCTGACGATCCAGAAATTAAAAGGCGTTCTACTAAAAGTCAGCAACTGGCCAAAAAAGCCCCGGCTTTAGCCATTATTAGCACCCAAAATGATTCCATTTCTCAGTGGTTTGCAGCTGGCGAATTTTTTGAGTTACTTTCCTTAACTCTGGCATCACGTGGCTATACTACCGATTTTTTCAATTATCCTTTAACTCTTAAAAAAACTCGTCAAGAAACTGCAGAAATTCTTTCCACTAAACACCTGCCCCAACTTCTTTTTCGTCTTGGTCAACCAACTTTTTTCCCACCCCGCACACCACGTCGCCCCCTTCGGGAAGTAGTAATTAGCACTCATTGACATACTCTGCTAATAGTTCTAAAATAGGCTATGCCTGAAACCCAATTAACTCAACTTTCTTTAGATACCATTTCCGCTGCCATTAAACTGGCTAGCCAAAATCGTCATTCCGAACTTAGTCCGCTTCATTTGCTTTCTGCTTTGGCCACCATCGACGGTCCCGCTAAAGAAATTTTAAATGACCTCGATTATAATGCCTTAAATCAGGAACTTTCTTCCTTACCTCAACTCACTTCACTTTCTCAAATTCCTCCCTCTCCTGATTTTCAACACGTCATCCAATCTGCCGGCCTTCTTAGTCAAAAATTTGCCGACACTTATATCTCTCAGGAAATTCTTCTTTTAGCTCTGGCCAAAGATGGTGGTCCTTCCATTAAAAAATTTTTGGATTATTCTAAAATAGAAACAGCCATTAAAGATTTACGTCAAGATCAAAACGTGAATAGCGATACTCAGGATTCTACCTATAAATCCTTGGAAAAATTTACCACTGATCTCACCGCTCTCGCTGCTTCCGGCAAACTTGACCCGGTCATTGGTCGTGAAGCTGAAATCCGTCGTCTTTTACAAGTCCTTTCCCGTCGCACTAAAAACAATCCGGTTTTAGTCGGCGACCCCGGTGTGGGTAAAACTGCTATTGTCGAAGGTCTGGCTCAACGTCTTATCGCTGGCGATGTTCCCGAATCTTTAAAAAACAAAAAAATTTTAAATTTGGAAATGGCCACTCTTTTGGCTGGTGCCAAGTATCGTGGGGAATTCGAAGAACGTCTTAAAAATGTCATCAACGAAGTCGTTAAATCCGAAGGTAAAATTATTCTTTTTATTGATGAACTTCACACCATCGTTGGTGCCGGCGGCGCTGAAGGTGCTGTTGATGCCAGTAATATGCTTAAACCCGCTCTTGCTCGCGGTACTCTCCGTCTAATCGGTGCCACTACCCTGACTGAATATCGTAGATTTATTGAAAAAGATCCTGCCCTTGAACGACGTTTTCAGCCTGTCCAGGTAGGGGAGCCGGATCTCGACAGCACTATCTCAATTTTACGCGGTCTTAAGGAAAAATATGAACTTCACCATGGCATTAAAATTACCGATTCTGCTCTAGTAGCCGCCGCCCGTCTCTCCGACCGTTATATCCGCGATCGCTTTTTACCCGATAAAGCCATTGATTTAGTCGATGAAGCCGCATCTGCTCTCCGCATTCAAATGGAGTCCTCTCCTACAGAAATTGATACTCTCGAACGTCACGTTCGTCAGTTGGAAATCGAGAAAAAAGCTTTAACCAAAGAAAAAAATCCCGATCTTAAGCCAAGAATTGAAGAAGTGGATAAAGATTTAGCTCAATCTTCAGAAAAATTAACTGCCTTTAAAAGCCGTTGGCAAAAACAGAAAAAAGATTTGCTTACCATTCAGACTGCTCGCGGGGAAATCGATCACCTTAAATCAGAATTAGAAAGTGCCGAACGTAATGTCGAATTAGATAAAGCTGCTGAAATTAAATATGGTAAATTACCCGAAAAACAGGCAGAATTAAAAAAAGCCGAAGAAGATTGGAAAAAGATTCCCGAAGAAGAAAGATTAATTAAACAGGAAGTTACTGATTCCGATATTGCCCAGATTGTTAGTAAATGGACCAGTATTCCCGTTACTCGTTTGCTTAAAAGTGAACAAAATCGTTTAAAAAATTTAGAAAATATTCTTAAAGAACGCGTTGTTGGTCAAAATGCTGCTATCACTGCCGTTAGTAAAGCGGTCAAACGTTCCCGTCTTAATCTTAGTGAGGCTAATCGTCCCATTGCCTCTTTTCTCTTTTTGGGTCCCACCGGTGTTGGTAAAACCGAAACTGCCAAGGCTTTGGCCGAAGCTCTTTTTAGTGACGAAAAAGCTATGATTCGTCTCGACATGAGCGAATATTCCGAAGCTCACACTATTGCTAGACTCATTGGCTCACCTCCCGGCTACGTCGGTTACGAAGAGGGTGGTCAGCTGACCGAAGCCGTCCGCCGCCATCCTTATTCTGTCATTCTTCTCGATGAAATTGAAAAAGCTCATCCCCAAATTTTTAATACCTTTTTACAAGTTTTTGACGAAGGTCGTCTTACCGACGGTAAAGGTCGTACTGTCGATTTCACCAACTCTGTCATCATTATGACCTCAAATTTACCCGAATCAGAGGTAAATAATTTCTTCCGTCCCGAATTTCTCAATCGTCTTGATCAAATCATCATCTTTAATGAATTAAAAGAATCCGAGCTTCGCCAAATCGTTGATATCCAGCTTCAGCGTCTTTGCGACTATCTTCGAGATCAAAATATTATTCTTACTATTACTCCTCAGGCTCGGGATTATCTCGCCAAAAAAGGATACGACCCCGCTTTTGGTGCCCGCCCGCTTAAACGCCTCATCCAAAATGAAATTGTCGACAATTTAGCTGATATAATTCTTGACTCAAGCGAAGGGGAAACTTTAGCAGTTTTGGCCGATCTTAAAAAGGATCGCCTCACTCTAAATTTGGCAAATTAGGGTAAAATACACTATCCTAAGTGCCCGTAGTCCAATGGATAAGATTCTCCCCTCCGAAGGGAGTGATGTGGGTTCGATTCCCACCAGGCACACCATGAAAATTGATCCTCAAATTAATTCTGAAAGCTACTACGACGAACGTTCCGCCGGCGGCATTGTCTATAAAATTGATAACCATCAAATTTATTGGTTTTTAATTAAAACCCTCTCTAAAAAATCTCACCGTTCGATCTACAAATTTCCCAAGGGCCATCTAAATCAAAATGAGGTCTTGAAACAAGCTGCCCTCCGCGAAGTTGAAGAAGAGGGCAGAATTAAAGCCAAAATTATCGACAAAGTCGGTTCCCGTGATTACATTATTTGGGACCAGCCCAACAGTAAAAAAATTGTCAAAAAAGTAACTTTTTTCCTCATGGAATATCTTTCCGAAAGTAACTTGAAATACTACGATATGGAAATGGTTGTAGCTCGGGAATGGCTGCCTTACGAAGAAGCCCTTAAAAAATTAGCCTACGAATTTGAAAAAAATTTACTCAAACAAGCTAATTTTAAACTCAACGCTTTATTAAAAGCCAAAAAATAGGTAAAATAAAGCGCTCTGGAGGG
>CAZEXG010000003.1:5633-20214 GCA_964516665.1 uncultured Gammaproteobacteria bacterium | reverse complement strand
TCTGGAGGGGTCGCATAGTGGTTCATTGCACAGACCTGGAAAGTCTGCGTCTCACAAGGACTCGCGGGTTCGAATCCCGCCCCCTCCGCCAATTTTCAGTTGTTCCGTAACTTTCCATGTAATATAGGCAATGCTACTCCCCTAACCATTTTTTCAATTGTTCCTGTTTGGCTTCAATTTGGTTCTAGACCCATGTCCTCTAGGCGATGTGAACCTTTGTATTTAGAGGGCGGTAAAATACGATATGAACCCAAAATTATTTCATGTCTATATTGTCGAATCTCCAAGCGATCCAGATCTGTACTTGAAGAGATTCGAAGGCGAAGCTCTACAAAAAACCCTTGAGTTATCAGGGATATCCTCAAGTCACAAGTTAGTCGTAAGCAGGAATGCACTAGAAGCAGCACTTGGAGTTGGACTTGTCGAACATTTCAAAACCAGCCAAGTATCGCCATTAATTCACATAAGTGCTCATGGTTTCAATGGAGGGATACAACTAACCAACGGTGATATTGTAACTTGGGACAATTTGAGAAACTTTTTGATTCCTGTAAATAAAGTACTAAATGGAGGTTTGCTATTGTCCATGTCAACCTGCAACGGATCGAGTGGTTGCATCATGGCAATGAAAGATGAGAATTTTCCATTTTTTGGTGTCATTGGGAATCAACAAAAGCCAACCTGGAGTGAGACAAATATTGCATTTGCCACTTTTTATCATCTATTTTCCAAGGGTTATGAAATACTAGATGCTGTCAGAGCCATGAATGTTGCTTCAGGTAACAATTACTTTACGTTTATTCAGTCTCAAACTGTGAGGCAGTTATATGTGGAAGAAATTAAAAACCAGACAGCTGCAATCTCTACAATGAACACAATAATTAATAAACAAGAACTCAACCCGTTAGAGAAAGCGCTTAAGGATCAGACCGTCCCTGCCTTATAAATTTGTTTATCCTTCAAAATAAATCTCGTCTTAAATAATGCCAGTATCTCTTGCTTTTCTTCGGAGAAACCTGTTTTGAGAACGTGGATGACATAGTCGCGAATACGTTCCTCCGGCGACTTTTCCTTTATGATTGGATAGTCCATGTCAAGTACCCCTTTTGTCAGACCACTTTGCGAAATTGAATTTGGCGTAAATCGTATTGTTGCCTGAATTGAGAGGGTGACATCTTTAAGCTAGTATGGATTCTTCTTTGGTTGTAGTAATTAATGGTCTGGTGAATAGCTTCCACAAACTCGCCAACAGAATTAAACCTGTCAAACTCTAGTCCTAAATCTGTTTTGAAATTATCATAAAATGATTCCTGATAACCATTCTCCCAGGGTGAAGCTTTCTTGCTCATCGAGACTGTTACTCCCAAATCGGTAATTAGCTTAGTGTAATCATGGCAGTTGTACTCCACTCCTTGATCCGAATGAACAAATTTAGGTAAGACTCCTTTGTTTTCAAAAGCATCAAAGAAAGCATTAATAACTAAATCTTTAGTGTGTCTGGCCGATAAACTCCAGCCCACAATCTCCCGTGTGTACAAATCCATAAAGGTAGCCAGATAAATGAACTTTGAATTAAACCGGAGGTAAGTAAAATCAGACACCCAAGTGACATTGGGAACAATGGGGAAACTACCTTTAATCTGGTTGGTAAATACAGCCTCCGGTCTTCTTTCGTCTCGTCTTTTTCGCCATCTCCCTTTCCGTTTGTAGGGCTTAATTCCATAGAGCTTCATCACCCTTCTAATTCTTTTCTTACCGACACCCAGAGCAATAGCTATCCTTCGATGACCGTAACTGGGATTAGAGGCTAAAACAAAGAGAATTTTATCTTTTAGTTCCTCGTCTTTAAGTGTTCTTTTTGATTGATAAAAACAAACAGATTTAACTACTCCCAACAAACTTAGTATTTTGTTTTTTCCTGACTCAAGGGAACAGCTATTAAGCCTGACTTTGATTTGTTGATAAAGCCATTGGTAAAAGACAGATCTAGCTTCTCTTTTTTTTTACCTTCTCCAATTCCATGGTTAAAACACCCACTATTTCCTTAAGAATTTGGTTCTCCTTTTTTAGTTTACCCAATTCTAGAACTGAGATGTTATTAACCACACCTTTTTTCAACCAGATGTAGATAGTTCTATCCGATACCCCATATTGGGTAGCGATCTTTTTAACTTCCTCTCCGGCTTTGATCTTAGCCAGGATTTCTTGTTTGACTTCGTTATTAATTGTTGACATAAAGTACCTCCTTAACTATTAAACCATTTTCGCTAACTGGTCTAGTTTAAGGGGTACCGGTCAGAGTTATGAGGGGCTTATATTTACGCAACTAGAAAAACCAAATATTTGCACATTTTGTTATACACAGCTTTATGATGTAGAGCAGGAGTTAAATGATTTATACACATATAATAGAAAGCCTAAATTTGATCTTAAAATCTTCAGGGAAATTAATATCCGTAAAGCAACCATAGAGAAATAGAATTAGCTTAACGTTATCATTTCTTTATATACAGTGGAAACGCCAAATCCTTTAATCCTTCAAATCTGTAAAATTTAGTGCACTAAACCCACCCACTACAGTAAATTGATCAATGATAATGATGGTAAGACCAATGCGCTCATAGTATGTTGTGGATAAATTTCACGAATTCATGAAAGGAAAATTTTATTATTGACATTTATGTAAAAAAGGATTATTCTTTTTGTGAACCATAATTCATAAAAAGAAAGTGAATTAATATATGCCAAAAATCATTAAAGACGTTGATAATATAATTAAAAACTGTGCTATGGAACTGTTTATGAAATATGGTTACATTAAGGTTGACATGAGAATGATTTCTGTTCAATCTAAAATTGCTGTAGGTACCATATACCATTACTACAAAAATAAACAGGAGCTTTATCTAAAAGTATTGAATGAAAGCTGGGAAGTAACGCTCATAAAATTAGATGAGATTATTTTAATAAACTTTACTTCAGAAGAAAAGATATATAGATTGATAAATACACTTTATTATGATATCAAGAATAGAAATGGTTTAGGAAAAGTGCTTTTTGATAATTCGGTTGAAGAACTCAAAAGTAATAACTTTTTTTCCGAAATCAAGGAAAACTTGCTAGTAAAAGTGAATGATATAATATCTTGTATATACATAGAGAAAGATGAATTTAAATCCACATCAAGATTGACAGAGACTTTGCTCGTCTCAATTGTTGTGATGATTGAATTACATCCAAATGATGAAGCGGAAAATATAGAGTTTTTAAAACAACTTGTTCAATAAAAAATATCACATCTGATGTTAGGAGATTTAATAATGAATTTTTTAGTTTATTTATTTGCTATTGCTATTGGGATTATTACAGGAGGGATTACTAGCCTAATAGGAGCCAGTGGGGTAATGGTGATTGTGCCTGTTTTAACGATGTTCTTTCAGGTAAGTACGCATTCTGCTATTGGAACAAGTCTTTTTGTTGATGTAATTGCCTCGTTAGTTGTATCATATGCCTATTTTAAAAACGGAAATATAGATTTTAAGTCTAGCATTTGGATTGCAATTTCTTCAATCGCTGGAGCACAGTTAGGTACGCAGTTTGCCAGCCAGATTGAGGAGGGTTCTCTGTCCGCTCTTTTTGGAATAGTACTAATTGCCGCAGGAATGGGATTATTGATTAAGAGTTACAAAAAGAATAGAAATGAAAAGGAATTTCCGAAAAAAAAGATTCGTTTTAATAAACAGTGGCAGCAAATAAGTGCACTAATTGTCATTGGATTTGGGATAGGAATTATTAGTGGTGTATTTGGGGCTGGTGGAGGTGTCATGATTCTTTTAGCATTAATTATGATATTGGAATTTCCTCTGCATAAGGCAATTGGCACATCTACATTAATCATGACAGTGACCGCTCTATCATCTGCGATTGGTTATGCATCCAGAGGTAATATTAACTATGAGTTAGGATGTTTATTATCTGTTGGAGCTGTTATAGGGGGGATACTGGGAGCACGATATGCGAATAAGGTCAACGGCAATACTTTACAAAAAGTTGTAAGTATATGCTTCATGTGTTTAGGCGTGGTAATGACTATTATTGAAATTGTAAAATAAAACTGAATAAAAAACTAAGAGACTATGTTATTCATTTTATACTGAAAATTATAGCCTCTTTTTTTAGATTTAAAAAGGTTGATGCAGAATCAAATCTTGAAATTTCTTGTTCGATTTCTTCTAAGATTAACAATGATGCTCTTCATTTTTTAAAATAAGAAGATGTAATAAAAACCCAGAAATAGTAAATATGAGATTTTATTTACAATGATTACCACCTTGACATTCTACATAACAGGTTCATTTTGTCAAATGAATATGCAAAAAAAAATTGTAGGAATCACAGTAGAAATTTAATTCATTATTGATAGCCATTTGTCTGTAGCGGCGACAACCACCCTTACAAAGAAAATGATATTCACAGTCTGAACAGTCGGGATGGCTGTTGTTACCTTGTGTTAAGAATCTATTTGAAACTGGACTGTTTAAGATGTTTTCAAATGAGTCTGTAATGATATTACTAAGCTTATATTCGTCTAAAACGTAAAAATTGCAGGGATAGATATCACCATTAGCTTCAATAATATATTGTATATTACAATGCCCCGTCATATCACAGGATTCTGGATGATATCCTTTTAAAATCATAAGGTAGTTTTAGAACTGTCTGATAGAAACTATTTTACCATTCATAATATCTTCATACCACAAGTCAAACAAATAACATAGGAAACTTCCATATGCTTCTTTAGATAATAATATTGGACTGTTAACATCATCCAAAGGACGAATACATGGAATAAATTGAAGGAACTCAAAGTTCTGTTTTTGATAAAACTTGTAAATCTTATGAATAGAGGAGGATACGAGATCTGTTACAACGGTCAGAATATTATAATCTACATGATATTGATTGAATAAATCAACAGTCTTCATTACTTCTGCAAAAGTACCATTGCCCAATGGGCTTTTTCGGTAAGTGTCATGGGTATGAATTGTACCATCGACTGACAACCCTACTAAAAAATCATTATCATGAAAAAATGAAGCCCATTCTTCACTCAGTAGTAAATGTCGAATTCTCCATTACCTCTGCGAAATCCTATCCGTGATATGAGCATAGAATACAACGATAACAGGGCGTCCATGCACTGTTCACAGCAAGGAAAATGTGCTGTAACAGGTAAGATTATAGAAATTGGAAGAATACATTGTCACCATAAAACGGCAAAATATCTTGGTGGCAATGACAGCTATGCAAACCTCACATTAATTGATATTGATGTGCATGTGCTTATTCACGCAACAAAAGAGGAAACCATCAATAAATACCTTACTTTATTCCAACTGGACAAAAAGCAGCTTGCAAAGATAAACAAGCTGCGAAATCTTCTTAATATAATTGAAATTTTACAGTAACGGTTAAAAGCTACTTGTAAATTGTGTGAATTACTTTAAAAACCTTAACTGGAACGTCGTATGAGGGGAAATTCTCACGTACGGTGGGGGGGCTGCGATGACTTCAAGGGATTACCTATCACTTGTAATTTCTTTACGTGGTTTAATAAAAAAGGTAATGATAAATCCGATTACAACGATGATCAGTGCAGCTGTAAAAGCCATGTCAGCGCCGGAAATCATCGCGGAATGCTGCTGCTCGGCGCTTGGACTTTGAATTCCTGAAAGGTTATTTGTTTGGACGACTCCCATTAGACCGATAAACAGAGAAGATGTCAAGTACCCCTTTTGTCAGACCACTTTGCGAAATTGAATTTGGCGTAAATCGTATTGTTGCCTGAATTGAGAGGGTGACATCTTTAAGCTAGTATGGATTCTTCTTTGGTTGTAGTAATTAATGGTCTGGTGAATAGCTTCCACAAACTCGCCAACAGAATTAAACCTGTCAAACTCTAGTCCTAAATCTGTTTTGAAATTATCATAAAATGATTCCTGATAACCATTCTCCCAGGGTGAAGCTTTCTTGCTCATCGAGACTGTTACTCCCAAATCGGTAATTAGCTTAGTGTAATCATGGCAGTTGTACTCCACTCCTTGATCCGAATGAACAAATTTAGGTAAGACTCCTTTGTTTTCAAAAGCATCAAAGAAAGCATTAATAACTAAATCTTTAGTGTGTCTGGCCGATAAACTCCAGCCCACAATCTCCCGTGTGTACAAATCCATAAAGGTAGCCAGATAAATGAACTTTGAATTAAACCGGAGGTAAGTAAAATCAGACACCCAAGTGACATTGGGAACAATGGGGAAACTACCTTTAATCTGGTTGGTAAATACAGCCTCCGGTCTTCTTTCGTCTCGTCTTTTTCGCCATCTCCCTTTCCGTTTGTAGGGCTTAATTCCATAGAGCTTCATCACCCTTCTAATTCTTTTCTTACCGACACCCAGAGCAATAGCTATCCTTCGATGACCGTAACTGGGATTAGAGGCTAAAACAAAGAGAATTTTATCTTTTAGTTCCTCGTCTTTAAGTGTTCTTTTTGATTGATAAAAACAAACAGATTTAACTACTCCCAACAAACTTAGTATTTTGTTTTTTCCTGACTCAAGGGAACAGCTATTAAGCCTGACTTTGATTTGTTGATAAAGCCATTGGTAAAAGACAGATCTAGCTTCTCTTTTTTTTTACCTTCTCCAATTCCATGGTTAAAACACCCACTATTTCCTTAAGAATTTGGTTCTCCTTTTTTAGTTTACCCAATTCTAGAACTGAGATGTTATTAACCACACCTTTTTTCAACCAGATGTAGATAGTTCTATCCGATACCCCATATTGGGTAGCGATCTTTTTAACTTCCTCTCCGGCTTTGATCTTAGCCAGGATTTCTTGTTTGACTTCGTTATTAATTGTTGACATAAAGTACCTCCTTAACTATTAAACCATTTTCGCTAACTGGTCTAGTTTAAGGGGTACCGGTCAATGGGACGATAAAAAGAAAACTAAAGAAGAGAAGAAAAAAGCTGAGGAAGAAGCAGCTAAAAAGCTCTTTTCTCAATTGCCAGATGAAGAAAATCAGAGGCTAACCTCTCTTTGGTTTGAATACGAAAACAGAGAAACTAACGAGGCAAAATTTGTGTACGCGCTAGATAAACTTCAACCTTTTTTGCAGAGATTGACATCCGGAGATAATGGATGGAAAGAGAAAATGGTTGATGAAGAGAAATTAAAGAATGTTAAGCCTGAAGAAATAAAACAGGACCAGATCTTATCTGACATTTGGGATAACTTTACTAACGAGGCGGTGTCTCGAAAAATGCTTTACAAAGATTAGAATGGTCTTATTTTGAAGGCGTTGGGTCACAATACTGAACTAGTTTGGAAGCAAGCTCTTTTACTTTAGACTCATCCAATCCTTCAATTTCCAGTCGGTTTCCTAATTCTTCGACGTTCCATTCATCAATGGTGATTTCCAAGCCATCAACATGAAAGTGATGTCGGATCTTCGATTTGGAATCACGAAGCTCCATGCCAATTAGAGTTAAAAATTCGATATATTTTTCAGGCACTTCAGTAATGGAGATGGAAACTTCTTTTCTTTGGTTAACTCCATCTGTGGAAACAAAGTTGCCCTTAGCTGTCAATACTTTCCTGTCACCATTTTCATCTGAAATTTCTTCAATACGGATATAAAAACTATCGTCTCCATGTTTGCCCAAATATGTCATTTTAATATTTTGTGTCTTTTCACTCGTTAAAGATCGCAAATATTTCAATAAACCATCTTTGTCAATAATTTTGAAGTTCATTTCGATTTCATTTGCCATATTGTGTTGATTATATATATAATTTTGTGGAAATAAAGCTTATCTTCTTAAATCCTCGAATGAAGGTAAGGGTTGATTTACTCTTGAAATTGCCGTTTTTTGAGAAGTGACCTCAATAACTTGACCGCCACTAGTCTCGATCTCACTAATTTGTTCAGCCTGTTTAGTTCCAGTATTTAGCTGGCTCCATAGAGTTTGGCCATCTTTTGATTTATACACAACGGCACATAATTCATTTTTACTCATGCATTATTATAGCAATTAAATGTAATTTAGAATTAAAAGAGGTGTTATTTATTAAATTCAGCGGCAATCGCTACTATAGCATCCCCGATTTTTCCCCATTTTAGATAGTCGTTCAATTCTTTAAGAGGAATAAGCTTTCGATCGTAAAGAATTCCAGTATCAGGATCAACGGTTTGGGGAAGTATTTTTTCTATTTTACAAAAGTATCGTACTTGGTAAAACAGGTCGCCTTCTGATGGTTTGGGATTATTGGGAAATTCAACGCGCTGGGTTCCAATTGCTTTTATGTTGTTTGCTTCAATATCTACTTCTTCCATTAGCTCTCGTTTTAGTGTCTCGATTGGGCTTTCGTTGTTTTCGGGGCGACCACCCGGCAACTTCCAACCTTCTTCTTCAGTTTCACGGCATATTAAAACTTCTTGATTATCATTTAGGCAGACACCAACTACGTTTCGGATGGGTTGATATTCTTCAATTTCAAAAGTAGGAATCCAAGTAAAAGTTACTTTTTGACCATTCCAATTTATGGTATTAGAAATACTATTTTTCATTTAACTTTTCTTTTATCAATCTTATTGTATTTTCTTTTCCTGGTCTTTGTTCATAAAAATACAGCTCGTCTTCCAAAGGATTAACCGGGATTAAATTATCCTGAAATAAAGTCGGAGTCGGATTTCCCAAGTCATCTAATTTTATTATTTCAACTTCAATATCACCAATTTTCAAAAGCAATCCATCCTCATCCTCACTGACGAAATATTCTTTAAATTCATCTTTTAATAATTTAATATTTTCAACAGGAGTTAATATGTCCAAGTCCCAGGGTGCGATTTTTACTCCATGAACCATCAAAGCTCCGCTGGCACCAAGGAGCCATTTGATATTTAGTGTGTTTAGTTTTTTAGCCACAATATCGAGAGCTTTATAGATTTTCCCTAAGTGGACCTGTTTATCTTCGTCACCAAAATGGATCTTTATGGTTTTAACCAATTCTTCATAGTCTTCATAATCATGTGTCTCATTACCTGCATTTTTTATCAGATGATAATCCTCGGGACTATTATTGGCCAACATTTCAGCTAATTCATCAAAACCACATACCGGATCAAATTCATTTTGTATAAACATTGTTGGCACTTTAAGCGTCTTTAGACATTCACCTATCTTTTCAAATTCTTTTTGTCCGGTATGATAGGGAAGTCCGCAAATTACCATTTTCTTTGGATTTAGTTTGTCTTCAAAAATATTTTTCAAGGCCAAGACAGATCCAATCGATTTTGCAAACACAAAATAATCAGTTTTATCTTTAACCAATTCTGCCAACTTCTCAGATTCTCTTTGGAGATTTATCCATTTTTCTCCAGTTTGCCAGTGATTGTAATACAGAATATCGCCAGTAGAAAATGAGTCGAAGCTGGATTTAATTTTTTCAATCCAAGTTTTATTATTGAGGCTATTGCCAGCTAGATAGATGATGTGCATTTTAGACATTTCTTTCTCCTAGTTCCTCAGAAAATCTAAACAAATATCCATCCGGATCCGTTACCAAAATTTCTCTGCACCCATATTCTTTACCATCTCCCCTGTACCAACTATCTTTTATGCCTCTTTTAAGTGGATATTCGTGCTCATCTAGAGAACTTATTATTTCTTGGACACTTTTGGTTTCTATTTGAAAATTTATCCCTCGGCCAAAAGGATATTTTAATTGTTCTTCTTCTTTTTCTCCTGTCTTTAGTTCCTGAATCATTATTTGGCTGCCATTATAGGAAAGAAAAGCAAAATTAGGGTTCTGCCTTTGGTATTCGATCTTAAATCCGATTATATCCCGGTAGAAATTTATACTTTTATTAAAATCAGTTACATAAAGTTCAGTAAGGATAGGTAAAAATTTCATATTTTATGTTATCACCAACTTCCTTCTCCAATATTAATATCTTTATTATTCCACTTATTTAACTCTTCTTGGTTTAGTTTCAAAGGCAATATGTAGGATAATCTTTGATCTTCGGGCTGACCATGACGAAGTGCATAAATTTTTCCATTTTCTTTTTTGGTCCAGCCAGCGCTGGTATAAAAACTATCAAGCTTCGGATGACAGAACAAAAGCCCAAGATAATAGTCTTCAGATTTAATTACTTCGTTAGCTTTCTCCATTAGTAATTTTCCCAAACCCTTTCCTTGAAGTTCCGGTTTAATTGCCACATCACCAACTCCGGCAACAAGATAGTCTTTACTGTCAACTTTTACTGTTCTTTTTGTGATTCCCGCATGTCCAACCATTTCATTTCCTAGATACATCAAAACACAGGTTTCTAAATCAGAATTGGTATAAACCGATTTTTTATAGTTTGGATTGTCCGAATATACATTTATTAGAAATTCCTTAATCTCATCTTTTTGGACTTTACTTAGATTACTAATGTCATAGACTCTATAAGTGATTTCAATTTCTGTCATAAATATAGGTCAATTATATACCAATGATTGGGTTATAATTGATTATGAAAGTTGAACTTGAATTAATAAATATAAAGGATAAAAACATTTTGAAAGAAATGTTGTGGGAATATGAAAGAGAAATGGTTGGCGACAAAGCAGAGGAATATAAATATTTAGATGCTTATTTTGAAAAATCAAATAGGTTTCCATATTTTATAAAGGCAGATGATGAAATTGCCGGATTTGCCTTGGTGAACGAACATACATTGGTTGAGTCAGGTGCTAAAAATTTATCAGAATTTTATATCAAACCTGAATTTCGTAGTTTTGGTATTGGTAAAAATGCGGCTTTTTTGGTTTGGGATTTATTCCCCGGAAAATGGGAGGGTCGGCAAATTAGAGAAAACCCCAAAGCCCATTCTTTTTGGCTAAAGGTTAAAGGGGAATATACTAAAAATAATTTTAAGGAAGTTGAAATGAATAACGATAAATGGAATGGCTGGATACAGACATTTGATAATAGTTTGGAATTAAAATGAATCGTGATAAGTTGATCTACAGACAGAGTACTAGCGCCTTAATATTGGGTAAACTAGGACGGATTTTGATTGTTCAAAAAAGTAGCTATAAGGACAACGAATGGGATATCCCAGGTGGAGGAATTGAAGAAGGAGAAAAGCCGGAAGTAGCTATAGTAAGAGAATTAAGTGAAGAATTAGGTAGTGATAAATTTGATGTGATTAAAACCAGCAAGCAAACAGACCGTTATGAATGGCCGGATGATGTGATAAATAAAAGAATATTAGAAAAGAAGCAGTTTTTCAGGGGTCAGGAAAGAACTCAATTCCTAGTTAAATTTACAGGTGAAGAAAGTGAGATAAAGACGCAAAAAGAAGAGATTAGAGCAGTTAAGTGGGTATTTCCCGATGAGCTTCCAGCCCATTTTGTCTTTCCGCACCAAATGGAAAAAATGAAAGTTTTATTAAAAGAATTTGGAATAAATTGATTTTGAGTAACAATCTTGTTCAATCTAGATCATAATTTTTAGACACTACTTTTTTATAGTGTCTTATTTGTCTCATTTAGGCACAAAGGAAGAGTAGAATAAGAACCTATCGGTTCTTGTTTCGCACTGAAGAGATTATTGGAATCTTGAAATAAGACAGGGTGTTATAAGGATACAAAGGTTCCAGACCCACCTGCTCCGCTCAATAAAAATCCCCAAATAGGGGATTTTTTGTTGAGCCACGCGGGATGAGAAGTTTATATCCTTTAGGGTAAATCCCGCCCCCTCCTCTCGATCATTCAATCTCAAGAAGAATGTTTGTTTTTTTACAAATACCTTGCTGATTATGATCAACAATGTTATATTATGATATGCCAGTACAAGCAGTTGAAAAGTATAAAGATTGTTTTTTTGATGAGGTTGCAGATGATAGAAAAGATTGGTGGTTTGCAAAACATGCCCTGCAACAAATCGAAGAAGGTGCTATTAACTTAAGGGAAAAGAGAGCCCGGATAATTGCATTACCAAGCAATACTCCCACCTTGAATTATCTTGAAAGAAGCCTTAGAAGTACATTATTTCCGCTAATGTCGATGGACGCTTTGAGCGTACAATGTTTTCATTACTCACCAGGTAGTGGATTGGCATTTTTTGGAGATGTGGAAAGTTACTCTCCAAAGTTCGTCGCCGCAAGAGCCTTAGTTCTTATGAGTAGGTACAATAACACCAAACAGATATTAAATATTTTTATGCCTGAAAGAGAAAACAGAGTATGTTTAGAAGCTATGAATATGTTACGGGCTGATTTTAAACCAAACAAAATTTTAGAGGTAAGATTGCCTTGGAGAACTCTTTCAAGTTCTGAATCAACTCATTAACAGATTCTAACCGTGTCAATACTCCGCCACTTTGTCTGCCACATTGAAATGATAAAATGACCTATAAATTATGAAATCCATCGTTGATCAAATCCGGGAAGAGCTAAAGCAAAATGCAGATGAAAAGCTGAAAAGAAGCGGCGAAAGATTTTTTAAAGAAAAGGTCAAAATGTACGGGATGAAAACTGCCCTTGGGATTCAAATCGGAAAGAAATATTGGAAAGAAATCCAGAACAAAGATAAGAAAGAAATTTTTGCCATGTGTGAAGAGCTCTGGAAATCGGGTTACATGGAAGAATCTTTCATCGCCTGCAACTGGTCATACTTTCTCAGCAAGCAATACGAGGAAAAAGATTTTGCCCTTTTTGAAAAATGGGTAAAATCTTATGTTTCCAACTGGGCATCCTGCGATACTCTTTGCAATCACAGCATAGGAACTTTCGTAGACATGTATCCAAAATATTTGGAAAATTTAAAATTATGGGCCAAGTCGGAAAATCGCTGGGTGAAAAGAGCCTCCGCCGTAACGCTGATTATACCGGCCCGTCATGGAAAATTTTTAAAAGATATTTTTGAAATTGCTGATATTTTGCTCCAAGATAGCGACGATCTAGTACAAAAAGCTTATGGATGGATGCTTAAAGCCGCCAGTGAATCTCATCAAAAAGAGGTATTTGAATATGTCATGAAAAACAAAAGCAACATGCCCCGCACGGCTCTGCGTTACGCCATTGAAAAAATGCCGCAAAACCTAAAAGCCGATGCAATGGCAAAATAGTCTAGACAAAAAAGTCTCCGCCTTATTTCACTTGCGCAAATACAATACCATAGTTATGGCCATACTTTTTGGCACATTTTGGGCAATAAGCATAGTGAATATAGTATTTGTGGGATTTTTGTTTTTTACTGGCTAAAAATTTATCCATTTCAGCTAACCATTGAGGGACGGCTTGGTAGGGACCTTCAAAAACTTTACTTACAAAAGTTCCATTTAATTTAACTATATTAGCGTTAGAAATATCTTTTGTAACCGTCATATAAAGTTCTGATTTCCAAGAAGAGGGATCATAAGCCAAAATAAGAAATTCTTCTGTTTTTGGACTGGCTTTGGCCTTATCAACTTGCTGCCACATTCGAGTAATGACCTTACCCATATTAAGAGGCATGTGAAAAATTTGCTTTACTTCGTCTTTTAAAAAGAGTTTATTTTCCCAAATATGGGTTTTTTCATCCCAAAGCTTAACTTCAAGTTCAGGACAACACTTGTCTGAATTATTTGTCGTCATGGTTAATTTTACAAAAAAAATAGTTCCTAATCACATCAATACTTTTCCGTCACCTTTCATAAAAAATCACACAAATTGAAATAGTGATAATATTAAGCTATGAAGAAAATATTTTTAACCGGATTTTTAGCCTTACTTTTAACTCTCTCCTTTGTTCCTTCAGCTTTGGCTCAAAATAAAAGCAAAAGCGTAGTTAAGTTGCCCACATTTATGGCCGGCGAAATCCAACTAGTTGATAAAACAGTTGATAGTGACTTAATGATTTCGGGTAAGGAAATTAAAATTTCTTCAAATATAAATGGTGATGCTTATGTTGCTGGCAGCCATGTGGATATAAGTGGCTCCGTCAATGGAAATCTCATTGTCGTCGGAGGGGAAGTAACTATTTCCGGAAAAGTCTCGAAAAATTTAATTATGCTCGGAGGCCAGGCTGTTGTTAAAGATACTGCCGAAATTGGTGGTTATGTTTTAGCCGGAGGCAGAAAAATCGATTTATCAGGTAAATTTATGGGACCGGTAAAACTGGGTGCAGAAACTTTGATTGTCGGCCCCAAAGCCGTCATTAATGGTAACTTGGAAGCTGACGTCTCTCTTTCCGATCTTTCTTCTGATGCCAAAATTGTCGGTGAAAAAAATATTAGAATCTACGAAACTAAAAAAGTTGAAACCCAAACAAATCAATGGAAATCTTTTAGCTCTATCGGGGAAGTACTTTCCTTTCTAAGCAAGCTACTAGTTCTTTTGATCTTAGTAAAGCTATTTGGTCCAAAAATCAAACAAATTAATCTTCAGGATTCTTTTTGGTCGTCTATCGGTTCAGGCCTGCTTGTTTTAATTGTGACCCCAATTTTAGCTTTGCTCTTAATGATCACCCTTATTGCCTTACCT
>CAZEXG010000003.1:0-5533 GCA_964516665.1 uncultured Gammaproteobacteria bacterium | reverse complement strand
GCTAATTTTAGCATATTGCCTCACTTTAGGGTATAATTTTCTGATGAAAAAAATGGCCATTCTCCTTATGGCTTTAGTCTTAATCTTTTTAGTTTCACTTTTAATTCATCCCTCTTCTTCCACTAATCTCCCTTTTCCTACTTCCACTCCCACTCCCACACTCATCGATACCTCTCATCAAATCTATTTTAAAAATCAAAATTACCGCTACTATTATTACCAGATTCCCTCCACTGCTAAAATTGAGCTCATTCCCAATTTTTCTCCCTCCCATAGCGCTGCTGAAATTATCAAAGAGCGTTGTGATTTTGCCATTAATGGTGGTTTATATACTAAAGAAGCCAAGCCTGTTGGTCTTTTTTATTTAAATGGCCAGTATCTTGCTCCCTTGATTACTCATTCCACTTTTAATGGTCTTTTACTCCAAAATAAAAATGGTAAATTGAATCTTCTTTCCCAAAACGATTTTGATCAAAACTTTGACCAGCTTAATTTTGTCTTTCAATCCGGTCCTTATTTTGATTTTTCTGCCCCAGCTAAAACTCATATTAATCAGGAATATGACCGCCGTCATCTAGTGCTCAAAGACGATCAAAACCATTTTTATTTCTTTTCTATTTCTTTTTCTGACCAGGCCTTTTCCGGTCCCAAATTAGATGATATCCCCGAATTTTTCTCCCTTTCTGATATCAAAAAAATTGCCAATTTCACTAATGCTTTAAATTTGGATGGCGGCTCAGCCTCTGCTTTCTACAATGGTCATTATTTGCTTCAGGAACTCACCCCAATTGGTTCACTTCTCTGCGGTACCTTAGAAAAATAGAAGGCCGCTCATCGCGGCCTGGGAGGGAAAGAGTGAACTAAGACAACCCTCGGGGGAGTAATCTCCATTGTCTACTAAGTAATACGAATTTTTTTCTTTTTTATTACATTAGATATAATTGATCGTAACCATGGGCCAGCTTCTTCTTAAAATTTATCTTTTTTTTCAAATGCTTTTTCCCTCCTCGCCCTTACTTCGACCTCTCGGTGAATTGCTCACCCCCACACCTTCACCACCTCCCCAGATCTCTTCTCCGACTCCTCGTTTTTCTTCTCCAACTCCTACTCTTATTGCTACCGACACCGATCCTTGGGGTGTTTCCAAACAAGTAGGCGAGCATACCTGGACTATAAAAGTTAATCAAGATACCGTCATGGCTACTCCTTTGGAAATTTTATCTGCCCTAAATGAATATCGTCACCGTTATTCTTCTCAACCTCTAGCTTGGGACGATAAACTTGCTGCCTACGCTCAATCCCGCGTTGATTACTTTAATCAGATTCAAAATATCGATTCCCATGCCGGTTTTGAGCATTTTCTTGAAAAAGAAGATGGCTTTAATAAGCTTGGCTACACTTATATAGGGGAAAATCTCAGTTATGGTTATCGTCTCACTGCCGTCCACTTGATTGAATGGATTTATGCCGGGGACGAGCCTCACAATAAAAATCAACTGGATTCCAAGTGGGACCATGTTGGTATCGCTGTCAAAGGTACCGCTACCTGTCTTATTTTTGCCACCGGCAAGATGTAATTTATTCCCCGTCTCCCTGATCAGGAATCAAATCTTCGAATTGTTCGTAATAGCCATCTTGTAAATTTTTCATTGTTTCAGACAAATCTACAAATTTAATTCCCGAAGGTAGGGCAAAATCACTTTCACTTAAGTTAATTGGATTGCAACTATAATTTATTTTTTTATTCATGTCTACCTTTTCTTCCTCTGGGGTCCCTGTCACTTTTACTTGTTCCACACTATCAATTTTCATCTTGCTTCCCATCCCTTTCATTGCCTCATTCCAATAGTAAACATAAGTACCGTCACTAATTACATTTATTTTCATTGTTCCTTTTTCTTCACTTACTTCAGTTATTTGTTTAAATTTGCCTCCATTACCAACTAAAATTTCTCCTTTCATCTTTTGTCCATCTTCGTTAATCTCGTAGCTACATTTTTGGGAAATTCCCATTCCTAATAATTCTTTTATTGATTTTTCTGCCCTATTTTCTGTTTTTGTTGTCTCTGTTGGTATAGCTAAATTTCCTATTTGTTCTGTCTTCTTTCCGCAAGCGGATAACATTACTGTAGCTAAAAGTAAGATTACTGGAAAATATTTTTTCATTACACAAATATTAGCCTAATCTTTACTTAAATACAAATAATATAGAATTTTAACTACTATGTATCTTATGTGTAAAAGTGCACACTTTGACCTAAATTATTATAATTGACTTCGTCTTTCCTTCGGGTTATAAATAACTAATGAGTTTATTACGTCGTCACTGGACCAAGGCTCTCCTAACTATTGCCCTAGTTATGGCCTATTTCCTTTTCCAGGACATTTCTTCTACTGCTATCGGTCTTCGTTGAAACTAATTATCTTTGCTTTGTGTTATTGCCCCCTTACACTTTGGAAAAACTACCTTTAGCGCTATAATTCCCCTGTGGATTCAGAAATTCGCCAATTAGATCAAGCTAAATTTTTATATTATTTGTCCCGTAGAGACCGGATATCCACTCGCCATCTTCTTCGTTTAACTGGGCTCCCTCAAGCCTTCCTTTACCAGCTTTTAAAAAAACACGCTGATCTTTTAGCCCCACCTTCTCGCTATCTTTCTGTAAAAGCAGACTTGCGTCAACAAATTCTCTCCGATTCCCTCGAAAAAATTAATTTAATTAAAAATTCTAATCTCTCATCTTTAAAATCTAATCTCTATTCTGTTTTATCTCTTCGCCCCTCACCAGACCGCACTCTCGACCAATTTTATGCCACTCGGGCTACCACTTTTCGTCGGGCCAAAAAACTCGCTCAGATGGGTGATATTTATCAGCGCCACCTCGCTTTTTTAGGTGACGACGATTTAACTTCTATTGCCTGTGCTCTCACTCATCAGGCTAAATCTATCACCGTCTTTGAAATTGATGAGCGACTTATCAATTTAATCCGGGATATTTCTAAAAAGTTAAATTTAGATATTACCGTCGTTAAGCAGGATTTAACCAAGCCTTTAGATAAAAAATACTCCCATTCTTTCGACACAGTTTTTACTGATCCACCCTATACTTCCGACGGCATTACTCTCTTTCTCAATCGCGCTGTCGACTTATTAATTCCTCAATTTAGTTCTCGTCTATACCTATGTTACGGCAATAGTGATCGGGCTCGCGAAAGGGAACTCCTTATCCAAAAAATTATTTCCGATTTTGGTTTTTTAATCCATTCCAAACTTTTTCACTTCAATTTTTATCAAGGTGCTCAAAGCATTGGTTCTCGTTCTTCCCTTTATCTGCTCGATTGGACTCCTCAACTAAAAAGTAAAGCGTTATCTTTTTCCAAAATTTATACTCATGAATAATTTTCCTTTCTATAATCACTGGCAAGTTGAAATTTATGTCAAAGATTCTCAGTCAATTAATGAGATTTATGTGGATACTTTGGCTAAATTTATCATCGATTCTTTAAAATTAACCGTCGTCTCTACTGCCAAACATCATTTTCCCACTAATAACGGCCTGACTAAAATTTATGTTCTTTCTCAGTCCCACCTGATAATCCACACCTGGCCAGAAAATCAGGCTCTTCATTTTGATTTAATGACTTGTTCCTCCAATATTACTGATTCTGAAGTCAAAAAAGTTTTTTCTCTTTTGCCCCACACTAATCCGCCTATCTTTAGGTAAATTGACTCTAGCATTTTTTCCTCGTTGTAATACAATAAAAATCACGTGAAGTCTCTCCGAATTTTTTATCAATTTTTAGGCAAATATAAATGGCGGATGCTCTTTTTTTTGAGCATCACCTCTCTTACTGTCTTTTTAGAAACCATTCGACCTTATTGGTTGAAGGGTATTTTAGATAATGCTCAAGCTAACAATTTTTCTGCCGTCTTTACTTTTCTCCTACTTTTCGGCCTTTCTACTATTGGTGCAAATTTAATTTCTGCCTTTTCTTATTATTTAGGCGACAAAATTGTCATTCCTTTTTCCCGGGAAATCCGAGAAAGCGTTTTTCAAAAAGTTCTGGAGTTGGACTTTGCTTACCATGTCAACAAAAACACCGGTTCCCTTATCAGTGCTTTCCGTCGGGGAGACAATGCTGTTTTTGGCATTTTTCAGGATGTTCACCAGGAACTTTTTCGGGTTTTAATTTCCCTTATTGTTACTCTGGTCTTCCTTTTTAGAAGTTCTCCTCCCATAGCTTTTTCTCTTTTAATTCTTTTTATTGCCAATATTTTTTTGATCTGGTGGCTAATTAAAATTAATTTAAAATATCGGACAGAATTCAATAAATCTGAAGACGAAATTTCCGGCATCATTACCGACTCTTTAATTAATTACGAAACTGTTAAATTTTTTGCTGCCGAAACTAAAGAACGTCGCCGCCTCAGTCTCTCCTTCGATATTTGGTCCAAAAATTTTTGGGAATTTGCCAGCTCTTTCCGTCTTATGGATATTAGTATTGGTACCGTTTCTGGTACTGGCATACTTTTTATTCTCTGGTTGGCCATTAAAAAATTAAATCATGGTTTTACTTTAGGGGATTTGGTTATGGTCTCCGGTTTTATCACCTCTTTTTATTACCAATTTTTCAATCTTTTCTTTCGTCTCCGCGATATTGCTAAAAGTATCACCGATCTGGATAAATATTTTACTATCCTAAGTAATGATACTCAGGTTAAAGATTCTCTTCTTCCCCAAACTCTCAAACATCCTCAAGGTTCCTTACTTTTTACTAATCTTTCCTTTGCTTACCCCGGTAACAATGGCCGAATTTTAGACGACATTAATTTAGAAATTAAATCCGGGGAGCAAGTTGCCTTTGTTGGCCGCTCCGGTGCTGGTAAAACCACTTTGATTAAACTTTTACTTCGTTTTTACGATCCTACCGCCGGTTCCATTAAATTTGATGGTGTCGATATTCGCTCTTTCACTAAAAGTTATCTTCGTAGCTTGATGGCTGTTGTTCCTCAGGAGCCGATTCTTTTCAATAACACCATTAAATTTAACCTAAGTTACGGCAAAGAAAATGCCAAAATGTCAGAACTAAAACAAGTGGCCGCCGCCGCCAATATTTTGGATTTTATCGAATCTCTTCCCAAAAAATGGCAAACCGAAGTCGGAGAACGGGGGATTAAATTAAGTGGTGGTCAAAAACAACGTCTGGCTATTGCCCGGGCTTTATTAACCGATCCTAAAGTTTTGGTTTTTGATGAAGCCACTAGCAATCTTGATTCTGAATCCGAACGCCAAATTCAAAAAGCTCTCAAAGCTGCTTCCAAAAATCGTACTGTCATTATTATTGCCCATCGTTTCTCCACCATTCGTGGTGCTGATAAAATTGTCGTTCTGAGTAATGGCACTATTGCCGAAATCGGTAAACACCGTGATTTGATTAAAAAGGGTGGCCTTTACAAAATGCTCTGGACCCTCCAATCAAAAGGAAAGCTTATTTCCACCAATGAAAGTTTAACGGAAAATTAATTATTTCG
>CAZEXG010000002.1:0-53639 GCA_964516665.1 uncultured Gammaproteobacteria bacterium | reverse complement strand
GTGGCAGGTTCAGAGGTTAAGGGAGTGTAAAGATCGTCGGAGGGAGGAACTACCGGTGGAGCAGGAGGGGCTGGCGGAGGAGGAGCTATTGGTTCTAGTTGAGGTTCGACTTGGGGCTGGGGGGGTTCTGGCTGAGATTCGATTAATTGAGCTTGAGGCTCCGGCTGGGGCAAGGAAGCAAGGTTTTCGGGAGTTGGTTCAGGTTGGACTTCGGGTTGGGGAGGATTTTGACTTAATTCAGCAGCGTATTTATTTAAAATATCCTGGTAGTTTGGTTCTGATGATGTATCCGACATAGAATAATATTCTCATTTTTTACTAAGGGGTGCAACATTGATGTTTTTAAAAAATCACCTATGATATTAATTATCATGAGTAGAAAAATATGGACGGCGGTATTTTTATTTACATTTTGTTTTTTGAGTCCAAAAGCAGTGCTAGCAGGAACTTTTAACTTGAAATCAATTGGTTCAGTGGATACCAGTGGCCGACAAATTTCCCAATGGTGGTACAGTGGTTCTCAAGTAACTTTTATCGGCGAGGCCAGTCCGAGAGCAAGTGTCAGTATTTCAATTGATGGAAGTGAAAATACGACAACGGCGGACAGTTCGGGCAATTGGAGCTATGCTGCGGCGGGATTAGAAGATGGCGATCATCAAGTAAAACTATCTAGCAGTGGATCTAATATTAATTTTACCCTAACTACAGGTGTTAATAATGTTAACTGGGAAACAGTCAACGGTGATAGCGGAAGGGAGACTTTACCAGCAGCAGGTATAATTTGGCCGGGGATATTGGCTCTGGCGGCGGGAATTGGAGGGATAGTAAAGGGTGGTAAAATGATTCGTGTCAAAAAATAAAAAAATTTATATTAAAACTTTTGGTTGCGCTCAAAACGAAGCAGATTCGGAAAGGATAAAAGCTTTTTTTGCCGAAAAAGGTGATGTTTTGGTGGATAATTGGAAAGAGGCAGATACGGTTATAATTAACAGCTGTGTGATTCGGGAATCAGCAGAAAATCGGGTTTATGGCTTGATAGACAGAATCAGAAAATGGGAAGCAGATAAGATTGGGGCAAAAAAAATTATTTTAACCGGATGTCTGGTTCCAATCAGTAAAAAGAAAGTTAAGGGAGTTGATGAGATGCACCCAATCAGTGAGATAAGTTTTGAATTGGAACCTTTAAGAAATAAAAAGAAAGCGGCCTTGATTACCATCAGTTCCGGCTGTAATAATTTTTGTTCCTACTGTATTGTCCCCTATTCCAGAGGTAAAGAAATTTCCCGAAAAATGGATGATATTTTAAAAGAAGTGGATAAGGCAATAGAAAATGGTTTCAAAGAAGTAGTTTTAATTGGGCAAAATGTAAACAGTTATGGGGCAGATTTTAGTGAAGAGTCGGTGGTTAATATGGGTAAAAAAAGAATAAAAAGTGCCTTTCCAAAATTATTGGAGATGGTGGCTAAAAAACCGTTGGAAAAAATTTCCTTTGTCAGTAGCAATCCCTGGGATTTCTCGGACGAACTGATTGAAACAATTGCAAAATATCCAAATATTGATCGTTTATTACACCTCCCTTTTCAGGCAGGAGATAACGAAATTTTAAAGCGGATGAATCGGGGTTACAGCAAAGAGGAATATTTGGAATTGGTCGAAAAAATTAAATCTAAAATTCCTGAAGTTAGATTTTCGACAGATATTATCATCGGCTTTCCGGGCGAGGATGAGACTGCTTTTCAAAATACAGTAGAAGTCTGTGAAAAAGTTGGGTTTGAAATCGCCTATCTCAATAAATACTCGCCACGGCGAGGAACGGTGTCGGCAAAATTGTATAAAGACGAGATTCCAATGAATGAAAAGAAGAGGAGATGGCAAGTCTTAAACGAGATAGTAAATAAAAAATAAGTTTATCTGAGGTATTTAGCCACGTTAGCGTTGTGCTCGGCAAGGGTTTTGGCATAGTGAATTTGACCAGAGTTGTCGTGGAGGTAATAGACATAATCATTATCAGTAGGATGATAAGCAGCAGTAAGTGAATCGAAACCTGGATTACAGATTGGAGAAGGAGGAAGACCACGATTTTTATAGGTATTATAGGGAGAAACTATGTTTAAATCCCCTTTGGATAAAGGCTGCCAATAAGTGTCGGGATGATGAAGCGAATCACGGGCATATTGAACACTGGCATCAAGTTGAAGAGGCATTTGGGAATTGAGGCGGTTGAGTAAAATTCCAGCGATATTTTTCTTTTCAGCTAAATTTTTACCCTCGCGTTCTAGAAGAGAGGCTAAGATTAGGCTTTGAGAATCATTAAGTTTGGTAGTGGCCGAGACTTTAGCTTCAGCAAGTTTGTTTTCAAAATTATTGGTAATAATGGAGATAATTTGAGAAGAAGAATAATTTTCCGGAATGAGATAACTGTCAGGAAAAAGTTGGCCTTCGAATTTTTTAGCAGCGGCGCTAAATTCAGAATCGGGAGAAAATTGTTCCAGCCTGGTACCGGGAATAATCTTAAACCAATAATCAGTACTGCCACCTTCGGCAATTTTTTTGATTAAATCAGGCAAAGATTGAGAGCTACTCAGATAATAATTGCCTGCCTGGATTCTTGGACTTAAGCCCAAATAATAGGAATAAATAACAAAAGAATAACGGCTGCGGATAAAATTAGCGGCTTCAAGGCGGGAAGCAATCTCCATAAGGTTCTCGCCACTTTTGATGACAAAAATTTTTTTAGAAGTATTGGTGGTAGGGGCAGAGAGAGAGAAATAAAAGATCAGCCCCGGAACTAGGATGAGGAGGAAAAGAAAAAGCAGAAGAAATTTTTTCATCAGATTTCGTTAAAAAGGGCGCGACGGTAAGTGTTTTTCTTGGAATCGTGAATAAAAATGCGGCGACAGCGACAAGTAACGGTAGTTTGACCACGAATTTGACGACGTTCACCTTTAACTAAATTTTCGCCACAACCAACACAACGACGCTGGGAGAGAAGCCAAGCCTGAATAGGGGCGATGAGATCTTTAATCATTTTTTTATTTAATTTATAACTCGGTTCAGGATTACAGCTGCAGCGATGGAGTCGATCTTTTTTTTGTAATCTTTCGACTTTTTTTTATTGTCTCGAAAAATGTCTTCTGCCTCCAAAGTACTGATGGCTTCTTCCACTGTTTCGATAGGTAATTTTACCACGGAGCGAAGGTAGTCCACAAATTTTTGAGTGACAATGGCAAAGTTACCCTCGGAGATACCTACATAAATTTTACCTATCTTATGGTCAATAATTAATTGCTGGAGAGTAGTGATGAGATGTTTATCGTTTTTTACCATGGGTAAGGTAGAAATTAAGCTATCAATGGAATAGGCTAAACCAATTCTTTTGCTGCCGTAGTCGATAGCGAGGCAATTCATATGTCGGTAAGTTGGGCTTTAATTACTAAACGGCGAAGATAAGTTCCGGGGGGAGAACAGGTAATCAAGGTAAGATAACGACCATCAAAATGTTGTTCTAAGACGGAAAGATCGGTGGGTTGAACTTCGTACATATCGGAAACCAAATATTTATAGCTGACCCGGTCAAAATTAACATAAATTTCATCACCGGTTTTTAGTTTATAGAGAGTAGAAAAAATAGTTAAATATGACTTGGGGTTAAAAAACTGGGGTAAAACCGAGTGGCCAAAAATAACCGGACTGCCAAGTTGTCCCGGAAGAGCGGTTTGAGGATATTGAATCAGACTTTTTTTAAGGTCACTACTACCAACGATAACAGTGGCATCATTAATGTTTAGTTTAGGAACAGAAAGTTGATAAATACTGGCAAGAGAATCGCTATTTGAAGGCAAGGTGGTGTCGGTACCACTAACAAACCAGTTGGAAAGTTGGGTGTAATCCTGACTACTCAGGGCACCTAAAACAGAGTCAGAGCGATCAAAATGGGAAGAAAGAGGACTTAAAATTTGATTAAATTTTGAGGAATATTCTACTTGGAAATGGAGAATAGGAAAAACAACAGAAAGGAAGAGAGTAATTCCTGAGAGCATAAAAAAAAGCGCTAAAGCCCGTTTATATTTGGGTGCTAGGCGGGGAAGATTACGACGGGGCTTAGGTACGTTTTTAACGTAGATATAGGACATATTAGTATTTTTGGATGATAGTAATTTTCTCTGGGGTCGGAGGTAAACGACCAATAAAGCTAAAGAGAGAAGGCATAAT
The DNA here is from genome assembly GCA_964516665.1 of uncultured Gammaproteobacteria bacterium. Classification (GTDB taxonomy): domain Bacteria; phylum Patescibacteriota; class Microgenomatia; order UBA12405; family UBA12405; genus UBA12158. The sequence continues at coordinate 49,427 of CAZEXG010000002.1, read as the reverse complement.
TTTAATGTCGTAATTGTATACTTTTGGCTGGGAAATTATTAGCTTTTTGGCATTAGCCAGTGATTTGCCGGCAAGTTGACGACGAAGAAGATCAATATCAACCTTAGGTAAGGAACGGCCCTTAATACTTAGTTTTCCGGTAGATTTCTGGGAATCAGTGGTATCGGCAGAAAAAGTGAAGGAAAAATCAGAAAGGGAGGAGGTAGATTGGGAGAAATTATTATTTCCGGAAAAAAGAGTAGTCAAAACTGCTTCTTTTTTAGCCTGATCGATTTGGAACTGGGAAACGGTAATATCAACTTTAACCGAGAGGGTGTCTGATTCTTCCCCGACTTCGCGATTGTAGTCTAAACGCTTGTGGTCGAGATTACTGGTACTGGCAAAAATGTCAGCACCTATATTTTTATTTTTTTCGGCAATTTGGTTTTGAATAGAAGTTTCGACCTGTTTGGCTAAATCCTGTTTGTCCTGAGCAGAAACCACCTGAACCTGGCGCCGGGTACCACCGGTGATAGAATCATTTACTTTTGCCAACAGATTGGCGTTATCTTTAAATGAAAATTGGGCGTCTTTGTTTTGATTGAATTCGGGACCAATGTCGGCAGCGATAATATTGGTTTTGGTTTGGCCCATAGTGATGGTACCGGTGCCGAGATTAAAAGTACTGGCAGGAGCCTGGACTGAGGTTAATAACTCATATTTTTTACCGGCAGAGTCCAGTAAGATAGCCCCTTTGGCTACATTTTGAATTTTGTCTGACTTGTTAAAAATGGTGATTTCTCCTTTGGACTTGTCACCGGTTTCCTTTTGACCGGAGGCGGGCAATGATTCAGTAAAACTGAGATCATAGGTTTTTTTAAGAACAGGAATTTTGGTGCTTGAGGGGTCGGAAATAGTGGAATCCAGAGTAACATTAAAATTTTGATCAAATTCAATGGGGGTGTAATTTATAGTGAGTTCTGAGGAGATGAGGTAATAAGGTAATAAAAATAAAAGTGGGAAAAGACCCAAAGGAATGGCGTAAATTGATTTAAAATGAATGTGGGGTAAGGAAAGTTTTGGCAAACTGAAAGAAGGCAATTTGATTTTTGGTAAGGCAAGAGGCGCTTTTGGCGCCGGTGGCGGTGGCAGTGGGGTATCGACAATTTCGGTAAAACCTAAATCTTCAGAAGAGACTTCGTTAATTGGAGCTTCAGTGATAATTGGCTCGGGATTAGTGGCGGCTTCAGTATCCGTTTCTGCCTCAGTAATTTCCTGATTGGGAAGAGAAGGAGAGGGAGAAGTGCTTAAAGAGGGAGATAATTGAGAAGCGACGGTTCTACAGTAAAGATTGAAAAGATCTTCAGGTTGATAAACTTCAACGTCAGGAAGATGAAGGAAAGTTTCGACGCTTTTTTTACCAATCCAGGAATAATTTTTAATGTCGTCGACCAAAGAGGGAGAAAGATGACCAAAAAGTAGAATGCGCGGTGGGAGGGCGGAATCCAAACGAATGGTAACTAAGGCATTTTCTAAATCTTCAGGAGTGAAATCATTCTCTAAATTCTGGTAATAGCGTTTTTTTACTTCGCCTAAATAAATTAAAGAAAGGGAAAACTCGTGCTGACCCAAATAAAGCAAAATAAAACTGGAAGGGAAAGAATCTTTTTGGCTAACGGATTCGATAAAAGCCTCGTCATTGCTGATAAAACCAAGAGGTTTTAATTTTAGAGAATGACACAAAGTTTCCAGAAGTTTGAGGTAGTTGGAGTTGATTTTACCGTCGTTACCTATCCATTTGGGAGGGAGAATAAAAGCGGTACTTTCTGGCTCCATTTCCGGGTCTAAAGCGGCTTTTTGAGCGGCTTCCGAAAGGGAAATATCAACCGAATGAAGGAAAGAATCTTCGGAACCGGATTCCCAAGCGGTTTCGGGACCGAGAGATAAAAGCTGATCAGGCGAATCACGCTTGATTAGGCCGACAGTAATAGCCTCGGTAGTTATAGAAATGAGCCAATAATAGGACGCCTCCATCATTTAAGGATAGCATAAATCCGGCGTTTACCGGAGCCGGCTGATTCTTCTTTGAGGATTTCAAATTTACCTAAAATACCGGTATTTTCAACATGAGGGCCGGTACAGACTTCTTTGGAAAAATAATTTTGAGGATCCCCGATGGTATATACAGTAACAATTTCCGGATATTTAGCGCCAAAAAAGGCTAAGGCACCGGAATTTTTAGCATCGGTGAACTTCATAGATTCGACAGTGACTGGTAATTTTAAAGAAATTTGTTGATTAACAATTTCAGTAATCTGTTTAAGTTGAGCATCAGTAACTTTTTCAGGATGAGAAAAGTCGAAACGTAATCTCTCAGCGGTAATATTGGAACCGGATTGCTGGACATGTTCACCTAAAATATTTCTTAGAGCAGCGTGCAAAAGATGAGTGGTGGTGTGATATTTAGTGATAATTTCACTGTGATCAGCTAGACCGGATTTGAATTTGCCAGCAGAAAGAGTCTGTGACTGTTTAATATGTTCATCTTTGAGACGATTAAATTCAGCTAAATCTAAGGTTAGATTATTCTTTTTTAATTCTTCATCGATCATTTCGACAGGAAAACCGAAAGATTGGTAGAGATCAAAAGCCTCTTTGCCGGAAAGGCTTTTTTGACGATCGATTAATTTTGTAATTTCATTGAGACCTTTATCGAGGGTACGACGAAATTTAGTTTCTTCAGTGTCGAGAATTTCTAAAATATGATCTCGATTATTGTTTAATTCGGGATAAATTCCGGCATAATTGTCTTGATTATCCAAAAAGGCAAGGGCAATAATTTTTAGAAAATTATTTTCAATGCCAATAATTTTTCCTTGTCTAATAGCCCGGCGAATAAGACGGCGAAGGACGTAACCAGCCTCTTTATTGGAAGGCTCAAGACCGTCGGCGACAATAAAGACAGAGGCTCTAATATGATCGGCAATAATTCTCATAGCAACTAAATTGTCGGAATATTTTTTACCAGAGATTTCTTCAATTTTTTTAATAATTGGTTGCCAAATATCGGTCATATAATTATCCGAAAAACCGGATAAAACTGCCGTGGTTCTTTCAACACCCATGCCGGTATCGACATTAATTTGTGATAAAGGTTCAAAGGTAGTATCGGCCTTTTTATAATACTGAAGAAAAACATCGTTCCAAATTTCTAACCAACGACAATCTTTGGGGTCAAAAACTTGAGGAGCCTCCCCTTCTCCAGTCCAATAAAACATTTCCGAGTCTGGACCACAAGGACCGGTAAGTCCGGCAGGGCCCCACCAATTGTCTTCCAGAAGTTTAATTCTATCTGGGAGAATTCCTTGATCCAACCAATATTTTTCACTATCACTATCCTTGGGTGAATCCTTACTCCCGGCAAAAACTGTGACCGCTAAACGATCGATGGGGAGATTTAATTTTTTGGTTAAAAATTCAAAACTCCAGGCAATAGCCTCTTTCTTAAAATAGTCACCCAATGACCAATTACCCAGCATTTCAAAAAAAGTATGATGGTAGGTATCACCCACCTCGTCAATATCACCGGTTCTAACACATTTTTGAACATCAACAACTCTTTTACCCGCAGGATGTTTTTGCCCGGTAAAATAGGGTACCAATGGTTGCATGCCCGCGGAGATAAAAAGAGTGGTGGGATCGTTTTCGGGAAGAAGAGAGGCGGAAGGAATTTCGACATGTTTTTTACTGACAAAAAAAGAGACAAAAAGTTGTTTAAGTTCCCTCGCATTCATAGAGGAATTATACAATAAGGTCAGGGAAAATTATTTTTTGAAGACCCGGGGTTTGGATTTGGGCGGGGTTTTGGTCTCAGTTTTGGCAGCGATTAGGGTTGAGGGAATAGTGACGTCTTTTCTGGTAGGAGCGGATGATTTTTTAGGAGTAGGATTATGATTATCTGGAGTAGGAAAAAGAGAGTCGAAAAAATTAGTTAATTGTTTTTTTAGATCTTCAAAAACTTTACTTTTGTTGTTCCGATAAATAATAATGGCAACAACGGCACCGATAATCAGACCTAAAATAAGGCCAAAAACAAAACTACTATTCTGGTGAGCATCGCATTCTTTAGAACAATGACAAGACATTATTTTTCTGCCTCTTTTTTATCTTTTTTAAAGAAGGAACTAAGTAGGGAAAAGCCATTTTTGAAGCCCATGATAAATTCAGAAAAGGAGTCGACAGGTCGAGAAATAGAGGAAATGATGTGATTTGTTTCGATAACCGTGTTTTGAAGCTCTTTAAGAAGTCTGATGAGATAGATGCCGGAAATAACAACGATGGTAGTAATTGACAGCAAGCTGATGACGATCACAATTTGGGTAAGGTCCATAAAAAAATTATAAACTATTTAAAAAATTTTTCATCAGAAGTAACAACACCAGCGGGAGATTTAGCTTCAACAATAATTTTGGCTTCAGGGGTGGAAATTTCAATGCTTTTACTGAAATTTCCATTAGAATCGACAATAACCAAAGAATCATTAATTTTGACAGTAGATTCGGGATTAGTAACTCCGGTAATTTCAACTGTTTTAGAAGACAAGTCTTGGGGCCAGTTCACTTTAAGCGGCGGGGGGCGGTTGAATTTTGAATATTCGGAAAAAAGATAGATCGCAAAGACTAAAACGGAAAGGACAATAAAAACGGAAAAAGTATATTGGGGGGTAAGGGAAAAGAAAAGACGGCGTGAAGGAGAGGAATGAGATTTGGTATCGTAATCACGGCGGAAGAGAGAAAGAATATTTTCACCATTTAGACCCAAAAAATCGGCATAATCTTTGAGCATTAAAGAACAATAAGGCTCTTCAGGAAAGTCCTTACAACTTTCATTTTCAAAGGCAATTAGATAACGGACAGGTATTTTGGTTTTCTTGCTAATTTCCGAATAATCCAGTTCCCGATCAAGACGTGCAGATTCGAGGATAGTTGAGGCGCGCTTCATAAAGGCTTATTCAGAAGAATCTGAAGGATTATTATGGGCAATCAATATTTCTCTGGGTTTGGCCCCATTGACCGGACCAACGATACCAGCTTGCTCTAGTTCATCAAGAACACGAGCTGCCCGGGCATAACCTAGTTTGAGACGACGTTGAAGTAAAGAAGCCGAGGCTTTACCACTTTCCTGGATTAGCTTAACTGCGTCGTTAAACATAGCATCGCGCTCTTCGCCATCACTAACCATGATGTTTTTACTTGAAGAATTGGGACTATTTACAGGTTGTTTAACAATTTCATCGTTGTAGTCACCGGAACGTTGAGTTTTAAGGAAGTCGATAAGACGATTGACTTCTTTGTCGGAAACAAAACAGCCCTGAACCCGAACAGGTTTAGCTAAATCCGGGGGAATATAGAGCATGTCACCACGACCTAATAATTTTTCGGCTCCCGGAGAGTCAAGAATAACCCGGGAATCGGTCATAGAAGCAACGGCAAAGGCAATTCTGGTAGGAATGTTGGCTTTGATCAAACCGGTGATGATGTTGACTGAGGGACGCTGAGTGGCCAAAACTAAATGAATACCGACAGCACGGGCCATTTGGGCGATACGACAAATATTATCTTCGACTTCAGCTGGAGAAAAAAGCATAATTTCGGCTAATTCATCAATAACAATGACAATATAAGGTACGGCCTGAAAACCGGACATATTGTTGTAGCTTTCGATATTTTTAGCGCCAACTTCGGTAAAAAGTTTATAACGGCGTTCCATTTCACCAACTGCCCATTTTAAGGCAGAAACAACTTTTTCCGGTTCAACAATGACAGGAGTTAAAAGATGAGGAATACCGTTGTAGGGAGTAAGTTCGACACGTTTAGGATCAACCATAATCAAACGGACCTCGTCGGGAGAAGCACGGAAAAGAAGAGTGGAAATCCAGGAATTAACACAAACTGACTTTCCGGAACCGGTTTGACCGGCAATTAAAACGTGAGGCATTTTGGAAATATCGGCAACTTTGGGTTGACCGGAAACATCCAAACCCAGGGGGACGGAAATTTTACTTTTCGCATTTTTCATGGCGTCGGACTCCAAAATAGCTCTGATAGGAACTACTTCCAGAGAGCGGTTAGGAACCTCGATACCAACTAAAGAACGACCGGGAATAGGGGCTTCGACACGGATTTGACCACCGGGAGCAGCCAAAGCCATAGCTAAATCATTACTTAAAGATAAAATCTTGGCTAATTTAGTGCCCAAGGCAACTTCAAGAGCATATTGAGTAACCGAGGGACTATTATTGACTTCGGCGACCCGGGCAGTGATGCCAAAAGAATCAAGAGTTTGCTCGATAATTTGAGCATTTTTACTAACGTTGCCGCGGTCAGCTTTGGCACCGGGGGTGTCGTCAAAAATGGAAAGTGAAGGATATTGCCAACTTTGGTTGCCGGAAGAAGTTAGAGGTGAAGAGTCGTTTTTGAAAAGGGGAGGAATGTTGGCGACAGCCATATCCTCGCGGGAAGAACTTTTGCCTGAAGATTTGTCGGAAAAAGGCGATTCCGAAGTGGCGTGAATTTCTGATTGATATAAAGGATTTTTGGCCGATTCTTTGGATTTTTTTTCTTTGATTTTATTGGCCTGGCCGACAGAATATTTTTTAATTAATTGAAAAACGCGGATAAGGAATTTGAAAATTTGGGCAACATTGGTATCAAAAAGGACGACAAAACCGACGATAAGGGTAAAAAAGAAAATAATAAAGGTTGGGGCTTCAGAGAAAAGAACCAAAAATTGATCCCAAAGGAAGGCACCAACAACCCCTTGCTTGAAAAGGGATAAAAGTGAAACGAACATAATGGAGAAACCAAAAAAAACATTGGTTTCCCGGAGAGGAGATTTAATTTTGGTGAAGAGAAAAGAAATCAGGAGTAAAAGGAAAGGCAGCATGACCGAGCCGAAACCGAAATATTTATTAAGTAAAAGGTTAAATTCGGTGGCGATGGTCCCCTGCTGTAAGAAAGAAAAGACCGAAATAATGGATAAAATCAAAAAGAAAATAAAAAATATCGATTTGACAGTGTCTGGTTTCAGCTTAAGGCTGGGTAAGATTTTATTTTTTTTACGACCGCGGGGCATATATAGAGTATAACTTATTTAAATAATTTTAATGACCGGTGAGAATGAGGTCTGGATAATGACGCCGAAATTTAGATAAGCGGATGCTTGAGCGGCGAATACTTTCGTCGGCGTAGCTTTTTATTAAATCCAAAGTTAGTTGACTGCGGGTACGATGAAGACGGTAATCGGCTAAAATCTCTGGAGTGACAAAATCCCAAAGATAGCATGAAGGTTGTTGCTTTTGATAATCCTCCTGAAAACGCTTGAACATAGAACGATAATAATATTCCCGATCGAAAGGATGAAGATAAATAAAGAGGAAATCTGACAATTTTTTTGAAAAAATACGTTTCAAAATTTGAGGATTGCCGATGGCGGCATCAACTACAACCCGTGACTTTTTTAGGGAAGAAAGAATTAGTTCGTGAGCTTCTTGCTCGAAAGATTGTTGCCAAGAAGATGGAGCTTGGCCGCGATAGACACCATAAGCCAAACCTTTATCACGAACATCATATTTTTTAATAACCGACTCGTAAACAAAATCGTCAAAGGAAAGATGACGGTAACCATACTTTTCCAACCTTTTAGCAAAGGTGCTTTTGCCACTACAGGCCTTACCACTAACAAAGATAAGTGGAGGCAAGCTGCGAGCCAAACGACGCCGAAGGGAAATTAGGGATATAGAAGGAGAGAGATCCATATAGATTAATATGACAATCCGAAGATCCAGCGGCGATGAGAGGGAGCGCCGCAACGAACACATTTTCCTTCTTCCTCGATGGCATCCAGAGGCAAACAGCGAGTGGTAGCCTTGGTTTCTTCTTTTATTTTTGCCTCACATTCGGTATTTTCACACCAATGAGCTTTGAGAAAACCACGAGTACTTGACATAATCTTTTTAAAATCTTCGTAAAAATCAACAATAAAAGTATTATCTTCAGTGAATTTTTTGTGCTTTTGAAAAAGATTACCCTGAATTTCGTTGAGCAAGGTGGAGATCGAAGAAGACAAATTATCGAGATTAAGACTTTGTTTTTCTCCACTATCACGACGGACGAGTACGACAGAATTAGATTCGACGTCGCGATCACCCAATTCAAGACGGAGAGGAATACCTTTTAATTCCCATTTATTAAATTTAAAACCAGCAGTCTCCCCTTCTCTGTCATCTATTTCTACGCGGAAATCTTTTTTAAGGATTTCAAAAATTTCTTTAGCTTTATTCTGGGCTTTTTGGTGTCCAGGAATAGGAATAATTATGATTTGAATCGGAGCAAGATTAGGCGGAAGTTTGAGGCCATTTTCATCGCCGTGAGCCATAATCAGACCGCCGATAGCCCGAGTAGACAGACCCCAGGAATTTTGCCAAGGAAAAACGTTATGGCCGTCTTTGTCTTGAAAGGTCCAATTAAAAGACTGAGAAAAATTTTGACCAAGATCGTGAGAAGTACAAGCCTGAAGCGATTTGCCGTTGGGCATTAATGCTTCAAAAGTAATAGTTTTACCAGCACCGGCAAATTTTTCGCTTTCACTTTTATAACCGGCAATGCCGTACATAGCTAAAAGATCCCGGTAAGTTTTTTGATATAAATCCATGGCCCAGTGGACTGTAGCTAAATTTTCTTCCTGGCTTAAATGAGCACAATGGCCTTCCTGCCATAAAAATTCTGAGGTACGCAAAAATAAATAGGTTCTTTTTTCCCAACGAACAACATTGCACCATTGGTTGATGAGAATTGGTAAATCGCGCCAACTGTGAGTCCATTGACGGTACATTTCATACATAATGGTTTCGGAGGTAGGACGGACAGCCAAATTTTCAGTTAATTTTTCACCACCACCATGGGTAACAACGGCCAATTCGGGAGCAAAACCGGCAACATGCTCTTTTTCTTTTTCTAAAAAGTGCATGGGGATAAAAAGGGGGAAATAGGCATTTTTGACACCATGTTCTTTGATCAAGGGGTCCATAAAATTTTGGATGGCTTCCCAAATGGCGTAGCCGTAAGGGCGGATAACCATACAACCTTTGACCGGAGCATAATCAGCCAGTTCGGCTTTTAAAACAATATCGTTATACCATTCAGAAAGATTGGTGTTGAAATCTTTCAATTGTGATTTAGCCATGGCTTATTTTAGCGGAAAATTTTGGATTTTAACAAACATATTGATATAATTCCGAACTATGGAGAAATTATGTTTATCTTGTCGACTTGAGGGATTGAACATTTGTCCAATCGAAACAAGAATTGCTGAATTGCAGCGAAAGGTGCCAAAACAAGTCGAAAGCGATGAGGAATTTAAACTTGTAGGTGAATTGATATTGGAAGAATCGGAAGCGCATATTGCAGCCAGAGAAAGAGGCTGCAATAAGCACAACGACTACACTTTGGTTTTACCGAGATATTCTTTTTAGATCTCGATGACCAAAGGTAGAACCATAGGTTCGCGGCCGGTTTTTTCTTTAATGATAATTTCCAAATAAGCCTGAATTTCGGTACGGATATAGTCGAAATTGGCTGGCTTACTAGTTACTTCAGCGAATTTTTTAACAACTTCCCCTTTTAAATAGTCGATAAGATCGGTATTTTCTTTCATAAAGACAAAACCGCGGGAAAGAATAGTTGGTTCCTTGAAAAGGGCACCACTTTCCTTGTTAACCAGCATAACAACGCTAAACATACCATCTTCGGCCAAAGTTTTACGATCGCGAAGAACGGTAGCACCAACATCACCGATACCAAGACCATCGATTAAAACTTTATGCATCGGAATATGGAAATTAGTGTCAACCTTGCCATTGGCATAAAAGGTAACTGAAGAGTCAAAATCAGGAGTAATGAACTGATCATCCTGATAACCCATCGTTTTGGCCATGGAAAAATAGCTTTTGATATGACGATAGTTACCACCAATGGGTAATAAATAGCGTGGATTTACTAAGGAAATTAAGAGGGCGTGTTCCTTTTGATAACCATGACCGGAAACATGAAGCTCTTCTTTTTCGCCATAGGCCACTTCGGCACCCATTTTGGAAAGGGTGTCGATCATTTCGTAAATATTACCTGAGGTTCCTGGAATATAGTCTGGTGAGGAAAAAATGACCTTATCACCGGACTTAATTTTAATCCGATGCTTGCCCATCACCATTTTGCTTAAAGCCGAATCCGGCTGACCAGCAAAACCAGCAACTAAAAAGAGAAGTTTATTGTCGGGAAAATTTTTGGAACGTTCCGGAGCAATTATGTCACTGTCGGCTAATTTAATATAGCTCAACTCTTTGGCAATATTAATAGCTTTATCCACAGAATAACCAACGACACAAATTTTACGGCCGGTAGATTTACCATATTCAATAGCCTGAGACCAACGAACAATATTACTACTGATTGAAGTCACAAAAACCCGACCTTGGGCATTAACGATCTGATGTTTGAAATTTTCTGCAATATCTCTTTCTGAAGGTGAATAACCTTCATGGTCAGCACCAAGAGAATCGGACATCAAGGCAACAACTTTACGATTGCCGATATTGGCAATTTTTTTAAGCTCTGCTGGTTTATTGTCGAGAGGGAAAACATCAAATTTGAAATCGGAACCATGGTAAAAAGTACCAATAGGAGTAGTGATGGCAAAATGATGAGTGTCAGGGATGGAGTGAGTCACCCGAATAGGTTCAACGGTAAAATGACCTTTGGTGAAAACATCGCCGGACTGATAAACATTAACTGAGGCCCGAATTTGATTCTCGGCTAAACGGGCTTCAATAAAGGCAGCCGCCAATTTGGGGGCGTAAACCGGAATTTTGTTTCCCAGAATAGGCAAAATATAACGAACGGCACCGATATGATCTTCGTGACCATGAGTAATAAAAATACCTAAAATTCGGTCTTTTTTATCGTTAAGATAAGTAGTATCGGGAATTTGGAGGTCGACACCAAAGGCGTCTTCTTCCGGAAAACCAACACCACAATCAACAATGATGATTTCCGACTTGGAAAAATCACCACGAGGAGCAAATTCATAAACGAACATGTTTTGAGTGACATCCCCAAAACCACCTAAAGAAGAAATGCGTACGGCATCTTGACTAATAGGATGAGTAAAGTCTTTTTGAACAGGTGGACTAAAAACTGTTTTTTTTATTGTTTTTTGATTTGTAATCATAATTTTTTTGATAATTAATTGCCCAATAATTGGCCAATTTTTAGAAAATCGTCTTGAAGGGTTTTTAACATAGCACCGTTTCTGAGGCCAGCCGAAGGATGGTAAACAGGAATAATGGTTAAAGGTAAATCCTGCCAAGTAATATTTATAATTTGCCCATGAATCCGACTAATTGATTCTTGAGGAAAGAAATAGTTCATGGCAAAACGGCCCAAAGTGATAACGATTTTCGGTTGAATAATTTTTAATTGAGCTTTTAAATAGGGAACACAGACTTTTATTTCTTCAGGTAAAGGGTCTCGGTTTCCGGGCGGACGATGTTTTAAGATGTTACAAATGAAAACGTCGGATCGCGGCACACGGATCGTATTCAGAAGCTTGTCTAATAGTTTACCAGAATTGCCAACAAAAGGCAAAGCCTGCAAATCTTCTTGTTGCCCCGGAGCTTCGCCAATGAAAACAATTTGGGCATTAGGATTACCGGAACCGGGAACGTGATTGGTAGCGGTTTTATACAAATCGCACTTATGACATTCTCCTACTAAATGGGCAATATATTGCAATTGTTGATCTTTAGTTAAGGGCATATTGTGGCTATATTAAAAAGCAAGTTCCCTCAGATATACTGCAGGCATAACCTTGCGGGCATTCAAGATTATCATCATCACAGAGTAGCGGTTTAAAATTACATCCTTTGATCTGATGAGACTGTTGCCACTGTTGATAGCTAATTGTTTTATTGTTGTCATGTGTAGTAATAAGACCAGTATTGGCATCGACGAAAAATATAGCCAACAATTTGACATCATTAGGATGTGATTCTTCAAAATATATTTGATAATTAGAACTTTTATCATTTGGCTCAAATGCAACCCTGATGACAGCTTTTGATCCTGGATAATCTAAACATTTGCTTTCAGTAACAACCTCAGGTAGTTTGGATACTTTTTCGATTGCCTCGGTAGAGGATACTTTAAAATTGGAAGGAGATTTGGTTGATGGAGAATTAAAGATTACTGGAATTTTAAAGCTTTGGTTGTTTTCTGGAAGGCCGCTTGGGTTGTCCTTTCTAAATTCCAAAGAACCGGAAGTAGCAGAGGTAGAAAAATTAACTTCAGCAGTAAAACCGATAAAAGCATTATTGGATTCAGTCCAATCAGGGGCTGAAGCAGTACCCAAAAAGAGAGATTTTCCCTGATCATCAAAAAGTTCGAGAGGAAAGGAAGCCTCAAAAACCCAGGAAGGGTCGACTTTCCCAGTGATAATTAATGGACTGCTGAGAGGTTGGGAAAAATCGGGCGAGGAAATAACTAGCGGTTGATATTCAGAAATATCGACAATGTTCTTTTGACCAACGGGAGAAAAGATAATGATAATGGAAGCGAAAAGAATAACGGCTAATGATAGAGGAAAAAGAAAAATCTTTTTTTTGAAGTTCATATGATTAAAGGGCAGCGCCCTTAAAATTGGAACAATTAATTTTAGCCCAATTCAAATAATCTGGTTGACACTGAGTTTTAAGCGGACCAGGACCGGGCATGCAATCGACCCATTCAGAGGCGGGACAGATATATTTGGAGATAGTGGGAGTTGGGGTGGGAAGGGCGGAAAGTTTGGAAAAATCTGGTTTATAAGGGTACAGAGTAAGTAATAAAACAACAAAGGCAGTGGCAGTCAAAAATAGGTAAAAATAAGGTATTTTTTCAATTTTTTGGGACTTTACCATTGGGGAATGAATTTCTTAACATTCGATTCGTCGATAACAATTTGTTTAGTGCCGGTAAGAATTAAGGCGGCACTTTTGCGACAGAGTCCCTCGATATTTCTTTTCAAAGTACGGACACCGGCGTCAAAACCAAGAGGGCGAACAATATTGGACCAAACAGCATCGCTGATTTTAAGTTCCGAAGGGTTAAGACCGGATTCTTTAATAGCTTTGGGTAAAATATAATCACGACCAATAGCAATTTTTTCTTCATCAGTATAGGAAGGCATTTGAATTACCTCTAAACGATCCATAACAGCAGTGGCAATGCGATTGGTGTTGTTGCAGGTGGCGACAAAAAAAGCCTCGGATAAATCGAAGGGATAATCTAAATAATGATCGGTAAAACGGGAATTCTGTTCGGGATCAAGAAGCTCGACCAAAACACCCATAATGGTATTCAGGGCATCGTCGGCGACACGATCGATTTCATCGAGAAGAATGACCGGATTTTTGGTTTGACATTGGGCTAAAGCCCGGATGATAGCACCAGGTTCAGCTTCGGGATGAAGGCGGGATTGACCGCGAAGATAAAGGGGATCACCCAAGCCACCAAAAGGAATACGAATTAATTTGCGTCCCATGACATCAGCAACGGATTTGGCCATGGTGGTTTTACCGGTACCGACCAATCCAACAAAAAGTAAAATCGGAGCCCGAGGAACAATGTCGGGAGAACGGGTTTTTTGAAGAGATAAAACAGAAATGTATTCCAAAATACGGTCTTTAACTTCGGTCAAACCATAGTGATTTTCATCAAGTTTTTCTTTGGCAAAACGAAGGTCGAGAATATCCTGGGAACGAGTATTCCAGGGTAAAGAAATAATCCAGTCAAGGTATTTTGAGGCACTTTGATAATGGGACCAAAAGGTATCTTCCGAGTGAGAATTTACCTCTAGTTCTGAGAAAATTTCATTAAGCTTGTCCTGAAGGGTGGGAGGTAATTCGACACCTTCGGCCTTGGTCCTAAGTTTGATAATGGCATCGCTAGTAGTAAGTTTAGAATCCACAAAAAAAGTATACAGGAAATCGGGATGAGGGGTGCAAAGTGAGTGATTTTGTAGTAGAGTGATAATTACATATGTCAAAGTACATAATCAATGGCGGTAAGGCACTTAGCGGTGAGGTGTTTATTAGGGGGGCAAAAAATGCCAGTTACAAACAAATAATCGCTTCGATGCTGAGTAAAGAAACGGTTGAACTAACCAACATGCCCCAGATTTCGGATGTGAGAATAACGGAAAGTATTGCTACTTGTTTAGGAGCAGAAATTGCGGAATTTGGAGAACATGGTTTGACCGTAAAAACAGATAATATTAAAGGATGTGAAATTCCTAATGGGGCTGGAGAAAAATCAAGAACTTCATTTATTTTTACCGGGCCACTGTTGGCCAGAGCTGGCGAGATCACATTCCCCTCGCCTGGAGGAGATAAATTAGGAGAAAGACCTTTAGATAGACTTTTTGCCTGCCTAGAACAAATGAATGTCAAAGTGACTCAGAATGAAAATGGTACTTACACTTTAAAAACAAGCGGTTTAGTGGGAACTGAATATACTTTTAATAAGCCGTCGCACACTTCCACAGAAGTAATTTTGATGACAGCAGTAACAGCAAAAGGAGAAACTGTAATTCACAATGCGGCCTGCGAACCGGAAATCGACGATTTGATTGAATTGTTAAATTTAATGGGCGGAAAAATCAGAAGAGATAGTGAAGATGCAGCCACAATTTATGTTTCAGGAGTGAAAGAACTACACGGAGCCTCGCATCAAATAATTTCTGATAGAAATGAAGCGGTGACTTTTGCCTGCGCGGCTTTGAGTACCCAAGGATCAATTAGTATTCTTAGAATTAAACCCCAAATTATTGGCACTTTTTTGAAAACAGTAGAAAAAATGGGAGCCGAGACTAAATGGGGAAAAGATGAAGTATTTGTTTCCTGGAATAAACCATTAAAAGCAATTGGGATAGAAACTGAACCAGAACCGGGTTTTATGACTGATTGGCAGGCAGTTTTTAGTCTGGTTTTAACCCAGGCTGTAGGAGTGAGCAGTGTAGTAGAAAGAGTTTTTCCCAGCCGTTTCCAGCATATTGGATTATTAAATCAAATGGGAGCAAAAACTAAATTTTTCCAACCGGAGGTAGAGGACCCGGCAACTTATTACTACTTTAACCCGGAAAGCGATAAGGCAGAATATTTTCACGGAGTAAAAATTTACGGGCCTAGCAAATTAAAGGCGGCAAATTTAAAAGTAGCCGATTTGAGAGCCGGGGCTACCACCACTTTGGCGGCACTAACAGCGGAAGGAGAATCAACAATTGAAGGGGTGGAATATATTGAGAGAGGTTATGAAAAATTAGCCGAAAGATTGAGATCTTTAGGTGCCCAGATCAAATACATAAAGACTGCTTCGAGGGAATAGTTTTTATAAAAATTGCATAGTTAATTTAATCTAAAGAATTTGATTCATACTCGTTCTGTTAACTGAAAATTTAGTTGTAAACTGGAAGGGTGTGCAGAAGTTACCTAATAAAATATTTTTGCTTAAAATAACGAAAGGCTTTTGTAAAACCTAATAATAAGAGTTTTATATCGACAAAACTAAACGAATGGTAATAATATTTATTAAAAACTTTTTTTGAGTTGATGGTATCGTCAATTATTTTTTTAGTGAATAAAATCATATTAGGCGGCAGATGATTCAGATGAAACCATCTGCCTTGGCATCCGTCATATTCCGGCTGATAATTTCCAGAAATTATCCGCCCTTCAAATATGTGATCCGTTTTTATAACTCGATTTTGACGGTCTAATTGACGATAACAACCAATAGATTTAATTAATTTTACTTTAAATTTGCTTTCCTCATAAGTTTCACGTAAAGCAGCACTTTTAGGGCTTTCTTTTGGTTCAATTCCACCACCAGTTAACACCCAAACTGGAAAATCCGATCTCAGTATTAAAAATACCTTGTCTCTGGATTTGTTCAATAGTATTAAAAAAGAACCATTTTGCATTATTTTTTAATTAATTTTAACGTAAACTAAACGGAGATTTACGGTTTATGTACTATCGTCAATATAAGATGAATTTTGACCAATGAAATCTCTTGCATTTGGTCCAAGATTGGCAATTAAATCAATAACACTAAGAGCGGGAACAAATTTTTTCTTAGGACAATATTGTTTATATGGTTGCAGATTGTTGTTTTGATAGCTAATTTTTATATTATTCTGTTTAAAAAAATTTATGTCTAACCATTTTGGACCCATTGGACCAGTGATGTGCTTTGTACCTTTTAGGGAATGACAAATAGAATAAGCAAGATAGGTACTTTTATTTTTGAAACCACCTGGACATTTACGATAATCAATTTTTGCTAATCGTTTGTCTTTACTAGCGTCTATAATTTTTTCTTCTAAACCCAGAATTAACGCAAGATGTTTTATAAGGCGAATATTGTATTCCCCTAAATTACTAATATTTGTATCATTCATTAAGTTAAGTAATTCTTCCAAATAGCAAAAGTATTTTGATTTTTTATGCGTAAAGTAAATTGTTTTAATATGATTTTTTTGTCGCTCCCAGAATTCTGTCTTGAGTTTTATGTCTGAATAAAATACTAAGTCATCATTTTTTGAAACATACTGAGTAATATATAAACTATCCAATTTTGCTTCAGGATTTGTTTGAATAATTTTGACACTGCGGTGAAAAACTTTTGTCCGGTTTCTATTTACTGGTGTATATGGATTAATAACAAAATAATCACATGCCTTCATTCTTTCAAAGACCCCTATATACGGTAAATAATATGGTTGATTGATGCCAATTATCATCTATTTATTGTGTAAATTTTTTGGGATTAAACCAAAATAGTGGACAAGATCTCCTTTTTCTGGCTCAACCATCAACTTTTCATAAAAATAATTATCAAACTCAAGATTTCCGCTTGTCAGTTTTGAGTTATAGATATTTATTCCGGCTTTTCCGATGACTACATATTTATTTTTTATTTTTTCATTATAGTTTTTTCCCTCTATTAAGGCTAAAACTTTCTGTTGACCTTGTTCTAAATCAATGTCAGTAACTGTCATGTTAGGGATTATTTTATTGTGCATCAAAAAACTCATTAATCTGAGCAATCTTGGACTTTGAGTGTACCCACTTATGTATTTGGGTACATATTTATTTTCAAGTGTATTTGAATAATTAATTATTGTTTTATATATAAAGTCATTACCTTGAAATTCTGGAAGAATATGGCCGGAACTTAGGTGTAGAACAGTTGAATTGTCATAAAGAAAATAGTAATTGCCGTCATTTAATAGTTGCATGGAGATAAAACCTACTAAAGTAGTTTTATCCTCAAAAGTACATAGTACCTTTCCTCGATCTGAAATACCAAATAGAGAATTGTATGTTTCTAAATTTGATGATTTTTCAATGAAATTTAAACTTGTTGTCCTTTTTAAGATGTCGGTTGCTTGAGCTATCAAATTATTTTTTCGAATTGTGTCTAAATATTTGTTTGGATTATTAATAATTCTACATTCAATAGAATCACTATAATGTATTTTTGTCTCTCCGGTAAAGCTAAAATCTATTTTTTCTGTTTCAAACATTTTGCAAGTGTATTGTAGTATTTTTTACTTGTTTTATCAAAGTATTAAGATTGAGATCTTTAGGCGCCCAGATCAAATATATTAAAACGGGTTCGAGGGAATAAAAAACAAAATTGGCTGCATTGCTGCAGCCAATAGTTGATAAAAACAATTATCGGGTATTATCTGCCTCGGTTTCTATCTCTGTTTCCAAAAGAGGCGCGGTGAGAGCCAGAACCAAAATTTCGGAATTGAGGACGACCACCCAATCGGGGGTTCCCTGCCTCCGCTGAAGCTTCGGCGGGCGGAGCGGGATGGGCTGCTTTAAATTCGGGAGCGCTTAATTTAATTTGATGGTTCTCGTTGAAACCAGAAACTTTGACGTGAATCTGATCACCGATTTTGATAATTGAGGAAGGATCGGAAAGGAAGCCACCGCTCATTTCAGAAACGTGGAGTAAGGCTTCGCGACCGGGAAGGAATTCGACAAAGGCACCATAATTTTCAACCCGAGTAACCACACCGTCGTATTCTTCGCCAACCTGAACTTCTTTGATCATGGCTTCAATTTCTTCGGCACAGGCATCTATTTTATCCTTATCTATGGCACAAATTGAAGCACGACCATCATCGTCGATATCAATTTGGACAGAGTATTTTTCCATTAAAGCTTTGATGGTTTTACCACCAGAGCCAATAACTTCGCCAATTTTATCTTCCGGTAGAGTGATCATTTTGATCTTGGGAGCGTAAGAGGAAAGTTCGGCACGAGGAGCAGAAAGGACAGAATCAATTTTATCTAAAATCTGGAGACGGGCTTTGGTGGAGGCGACAAAAGTGTCAGCGATCATTTGAAGGGAAAGACCCATTCTTTTGATATCCAATTGGATGGCAGTAATACCATTTCTGGTACCAGTGATTTTGAAATCCATGTCACCACAATGATCTTCGATGCCGGCAATGTCGGTGAGTAAAACATATTTGTCTGAATCATCAGAAATCATGCCAACAGAAATACCAGCAACTTTATCTTTAATGGGAACACCGGCGTCCATTAAAGACAGGGTGGAACCACAGGTAGAAGCCATAGAAGAGGAACCGTTTTGAGACATAACCTCAGAGGTTAAAGTGATGGTATAAGGAAAATCTTCAACTGAAGGAATCACGGGAACTAAGGCTTTTTCAGCTAAAGCACCATGACCAACTTCACGACGACCAGGGCGACCAACTCGACCGGTTTGACCGGTGGAAAAAGGAGCGGCGGAATAGTAGTGAATATAGCGCTTGGTTACTTCACCGTTACTATCCTGAAGATATTGTTGTTCTGCCAGGGAGCCAAGGGTGGTTATAGTTAAAGCTTGGGTTAGACCGCGTTGAAAAAGAGCGGAACCATGGGTGCAGGGTAAAAGTCCAACTTCAGCAGAAAGAGGTCTGATTTCATCAAAGGCTCTTTTGTCGTAGCGGGTACCTGCCAGAGTATATTGACGGAAATACTTGCGAATCAAAATATCGACAGCTTCGATTAAAAGGTTTTCTTCAACTTCTTTTGATTCTATTTTAGCTTCGTAGGCAGTTTTGACCTTATCTTTAATGATTTCTTCAGCGGCAATATGGGCACCATCGGCGCCGGTAGCCAAAAATTGGGCAATGTCATCTTTAATCAGAGTCTCGACTTCACTTAAAAGTTCCTGGGAAGGAGTTAAAGGCAAATATTCAATTTTCTTTTTACCGTATTTTTGGGCAAAATCACTGAGCTGCTGATTGATTGATTCGCCGGTCTCAAAGCCAAGTTTCATGGCCTGGAGAATGGTGTCGTTATCAACAATATTAGCGTCAGCTTCGATCATATTGATACCTTTAGGATCTTTACAAACTAAAAGATCAAGAGAGGATTTTAATTGATCAGAAATGGTGGGAAATAGGGTAATTTTACCGTTTTCCAAGCCCAATCTGATGGCTGAAACTGGACCATTAAAAGGAATATCGGAAAGCATTAAAGCAGCAGAAACAGCGGTAAATGCGGGAATAACCACATCATTATTCTTGTCGTTGCTTAAAACGGTAGCGATAACCTGGACCTCGTTTTTAAAATCAGCAGGAAAAAGAGGACGGATAGAACGGTCAATAATACGGCCAAAAAGGATAGCAGTATCTGAAGGAGCACCTTCACGCTTGATCCATTTACCACCTTTGATTAAACCGCCGGCGTAAAGTTTGTCGACAAATTCAACCGAAAGAGGAAAATAATCCTTGCTTTTATCAACAGCGCCTAAAACAACCGTAGCCAAAACCACAGTTTTACCCATTTGGACCAGAACAGAAGCATTAGCTTGTGGAGCTAATTGACCCGTAGATAAGGTAATTTTTTTATCACCAATAACAATGTCGCAAGAATTTTTAGCCATGTAGAATTAAATGAATATGAATTAATTATAAACTGTCACCAAAGACTTATTTTTTGAGGTTAAGAGACTTGATGATTTTAGTGTAGCGATCTTCGTTGTGAATAGAAAGATAGCGGAGTAAACGACGACGTTTAGCAATTTTACTTAAAAGTCCTCTTTTAGCGGGAGAATCGTGTTTATTCTCGTTCAAATGAGCTTGGAGTTTTTCGATTTCTTTACTAAGAATCGAGACTTGAATCTCGGGAGAACCAGTGTCCCCTTTTGCTTGAGCATACTTGGTGATAATCTCACCTTTTTCATCTTTGGTTAATGCCATAGGATTAAAACGCTAAGATCGGTAAAATATAATATTTTGGAATGGCTACCAAAAAACCAAACTTAGTGCTGAGGAATTATAGCACGTCTTGGTTTAGATTCACGGGTTAAAGGACAATCTTTTGGAGAAGGAGGGTTAAGAAAAGCGAAAAGAGACTCGAGGGTATCCCTTTTGGGGGAAAAATTGTGAACGTCGTTTTTATCCCCCAAGGTATTTTTGGCGCAAAAAAAGGGACATTGTTCACAGATATATTTCATAGCAGGTTTACTTAAACGGTCGGAGTGGGATTAGCTTGAAGAGGCTCAGGGTTTTGAGCTAGGCTCTCTTCAGGTTGAGTAGCCCGAAGACAAAGGGCACCAGCTTCAAAAGTTTCCGGGGAAACATTAACAGAAAAGGACTGAGTAGCCACACGAAGACCGATTAAAAGGTCTTTGGCGGAATCCATATCAAGATTTAACCCAAGCATAGGTAATAAGAATGTAAACATTTCAGAAAAAGGGGCATCAGGGTCAAAAAGAGTAGCTTTAGCCCAGCTTTTAGTGACTTGAGCCGGAGTGACAAAAATCCAATTACCTTGATTGACCATGGAAGCAGCTAAAGCCAAGCCTGATTCGTCACCAAGCATGAAATTAACATCAGCAGAGCCACCATTATTGTTAATCAAAATCTGGTTAGATTCGACTTTGGAGGCACCGGATTTGGTTTTAACAACCAGATTCAGGTGGCCACCGTCGTCATTGTAGGAAACAGCTTCGATTTGATCGATAGGATAGTCTAAAGAAAGGATTAAATCAGAATTGGAATAATTATCGCTTAAAAGCTCCAAACCGCTAAGTTTTTGATAATTTTGATCGGGTTTTTGAGGACAAAAAACTTTAACGTCTTTACCTTGTTTTTTGAGGGTTAAAGCTAAAGCCAAAGCAGCACCCAAACTATCAACAGAAAGGGTAGGAACGGCAATTAAGGCAGATTTGGCGTTGTCGATTAAAGGTTTGATTTCAGAAACGTTATAATTTTTCATATTTGTCCTGCTTACAAATGAATTATTATTTGTATTTGATTCGAATAAAGAGGTATTTAACCTGTTCATTTTGAATTCTTATAGGCTATTATAACATCATTTAACTTAAAGTCAACATAAGGGCGGAAGGTCATACCACACTCGTTGCCGAGCTTAATTTTGTCAATTATGTTTTTCGCCTGATGGATGCCTTCGATAGTGGTATTTTTGATGATTTTGCCATCACGAAGGAGATGAACCAGATCGCCTTTGCTCATTTCACCTTTGGTGATTTTTAAGCCAGCAATACGGACTTTTTCGATTTTGAATTCGGCAATGATAGAGGCCTCGCCTAAAATAGTTTCTTCAATGGTTGGATCGAGCATTTTTAGTACCCGAGATTGGATATCTTCAATGATTTCGTAGATAATTTTAGATTCAAAAATTTTGACCTGTTCATTATCGGCCAAGTTTTTAATACTTTTGTTGACCGGAACATTGAAGGCGTAAATTTTAGCCTGAGAAGTTTTGGCAGCGACGACATCATTGTCGGTAACAGGACCAACGCCGGCAAAAATAAGATTAACATCATTACTTAGGCTATTTTTGATTGCTTCCAAAGTTCCTTCAACATCGGCTTTAAGAACAACATTGAGACGAGGTGAGTCGGGATCGAGAGAAGCGGCTTCAGAGAGAGGGGCGGCTAAAGACGGTGCTTCGGCGGGGCGATTGGTGATAATTGACCCAACTGTAGGTACTTTTTCAAAACCGAGGATTTCTACCGGAGTACTGGGAAGGGCTTGGGAAAGATTAAGACCATTGCTGCCAACTAAGGCTTTTACTTTGGCTGGGATAGTTTCGGCAAAAATTTGATCACCAATTTTGAGAGTACCTTTTTTGACGATAACTGAAGCCAAAGGACCACGGTTTTTATCCAGCTTTGATTCGATAACGACGGCTTCAAGAGGAGCATCCCTGTCGTCTGTTAATTCCATGATTTCGGCATTAAGAGCAATTAGATCTAAAAGGTCATCAATCCCCTGCCCGGTTTTGGCAGAAAGGGGGACGACGGCGGTTTGACCACCATATTCCTCGGGAGTTAAATCCATTTCAACCAACTGACCCTTGACCATTTCCGGCTGACGACTGTCTAGATCGTATTTAGTTAGGGCAACAATAACCGGAATATTGGCATCTTTTATTTCTTTAATGCATTCTTTGGTTTGAGCCATAACGCCATCGACGGCGGAAATGACCAAAACGGCAATATCAGTAACATTGGCACCCCGAGCCCGCATGGAACAAAAAGCAGCATGGCCGGGAGTATCGATAAAAGTAATGGGAGCTATTTTGCCGTTTTTTAATTTAACTTCACATTGATATGAAGAAATATGTTGGGTAATACCACCGGATTCCTTTTTAGCCACGTTGGCATTGCGGATTCGATCTAAAAGAGTAGTTTTGCCATGGTCAATATGACCCATAACGGCGACAATGGGTGGACGATATTTATTTGCCGAATTTGCGGTCATATTTTTATTTTAGTAAAACAGAGGCCCGTTTAAATTTGGCCTCTGAAAAAGTAATTATTGTTTGGCAGCACTAACTTTGATGTCAGTGTCAGTGAGGATTCCAGCCAAGCGAACATTTTCGCCACCGGCACCAATTGCCAGGGCTAGCTGATCTTCCGGAACTTCAACCAGAGCTAAAGTGTCTTTAAGAGAAGTGACATTGACTCCTTGAGCTGGGGAAAGGGCATTAACGATGAACTGAGTTTTGTTTTTAGCAAAAGCAACAACGTCAACTTTTTCTTCAGAAGGAAGTTCATTTAAAACAGATTGAATCCGGGAACCTTTTTGACCAATACAGGAACCGACAGGGTCAATTCCGCTCTGAGAACTGCTAACGGCAACTTTGGTTCTTTCTCCGGCACTTCTGGCAACTTTTTCGACAATAACGGTACGATTACCGACTTCGGGAACTTCGCGAATAAAAAGTTGTCTGATAAATTCAGGATCACGACGGGAAAGGATAATATCCTTGCGGCCAGTGACTTGATCTTCGTTAATTTCCTTAATTAAGAACAATTTTTTAGCACCCAAAAAGAGAGCTTCGTTTTTAATTTGTTCTTCTTTGGGAAGAATACCTTCAGTTTTACCGATACCAACGGTCATTTTATAAGGATCAATTCTGAGAATGACACCGGGGATGAGAGTACCGGTTTTTTGCTGATATTCAGCAATGATTGTATCTCTTTCAACTTCGTGGATTTTTTGATCAATGACCTGTTTGGCAGTTTGGGCGGCAATGCGACCGAAACCAGGAGGGGTAACATTTTTCTTTTTGTCGCCATCCAATTCAAAAATAGCAAAGGAACCGGATTCAGGAGCTAATTCGACATCGAATTCGGCTTCTTCCGGAACTATAATGCCATGTTCTTTTTGATCCCGTTTATAGGCAGAAACTAAACCTTCCTGAATGGCGTCAATGATCTCTTGAGGGTCAATGTTGCGCTCTCCAGCAATTTGAGCCACGGCAGCGGCAAATTCAGTTTTTGGTAGTCTTTTTATATCCATATTTTCCTTTTGGTAAAACAAAAAGGGGGACACGCCGGTCCCCATTCCGAATACCACAGATTTAACTTGGCTATTATAACACGTTTAAACCCCACTCGGCTTCGCCGAATCTCCCCTTGAAAATGGGAAAAATACCAAGATAATTAGTGTGTGAAATATATTACTCCAGTTGAAGTTAGAACTCAAAGAAAAAATATTAAATATTTAGAAGAATTAAGAATTCTATCGAGAAATAACCGGAAAAATCCAACTGATGGCGAATATAAAATGTGGAAAATGATATTAAAAAATCGAAAAATCAAACAAAAATTTTTAAGACAAAAACCAATAGGAAAATATATTCTTGATTTTTATTGTTCTAAATTATTATTAGCAATTGAAATTGATGGGGATTCTCATGATAAAAAGTATTGGCAAGATAAAAATCGTGATTGGTATATGGAAGTTAGAGGCATAAAAACAGTTAGATTCACAAATGCACAGGTTTTAAATGAAATCGATGAAATCTTTAGGGAATTATTAATAATAATTAAAGATCGAGAAAATGAGTTAGTATTTTCTCCCTTTTCAAGGGAGAATGCCCGATCACGATTTATCGGGAGAGGGAAGAGGGTTTTATAATCCCAATTCTTTGATCAATTGTTTTTGTTTAAGAGAAAGGCGGGAGGGAATGACAACATTAAGACGAATATAAAAATCACCACGGCCGTAACCGGTAACATCTTTGATACCCTGGCCACGAAGACGAACAAGAGTGTTGGGTTGAGTGCCCGATTTAACCCGAACTTTTAATTTTCCATCTAAGGTAGGAACTTCAATGACATCACCTAAAATTGCCTGAGTTAAGGAAATATTTTGAATAAGATAGACATCATTGCCATCACGTTTAAAGGTTTTATCAGGTTGAACGTCGATATAGAGATAAAAATTGGTAAATTTGATCCTCTGACCATCGTCAACCCCGGCGGGAATTTTGATTTTTTGGCGGTGACCATCAATGTCGACTTCTTTTTCACAACCTAGGGCGGCATCTAAAAAGCTAAGGCTAATTTTATAAGTTGGAAGCTGACGACGAGATTGAGCCCCAAAATTAAAAGAACCGGCACCGCCAAAAAATTGTTCAAAAATGTCAAAAGGATTGGAAAAACCGCCAAAATCAAAATCAGCACCCTGACCACCATTGGAAGATTGCCAGGTAAAGTTAAAGGGGCCATTTTGCTGGGTGTAAGTATGGCCACCAAAGCCGCCGGCGTTAGGATCAAAAGCGGCATGGCCAAATTGATCGTAGGCACTTTTCTTTTGTTCATTACTGAGGATTTCGTAAGCTTCGTTAATTTCTTTAAATTTTTCCTCAGCATCGGGAGATTTATTACGATCTGGGTGCCATTCTAGGGCCTTTTTGCGGTAGGCGGATTTGATCTCCTCTTTCGAAGCACCTTTACTGACACCCAAAGTTTCGTAATAATCGTGTTTCATGTTTATTTTAACCAATCAGGAATCATGTCATCGATGGATGGTAGTTGAGGAATTTCCTGAATTGCTTGCTCTTTTAACCAATCATTAGCCAGGGTAATAACCTGGTCCAGGTGTGTATACACAGCTTTAAATCCAATTAGAAACCTTTTATCTCCGTTTCCAAACACTTCTAGTTCGCCAGGAATCCCTTCCAGAAGAGGAATAAAATTATTAATGGCAGCGGCATGGAATGAAGCAAGTTTTTCCCCATCTTCGCCATAATAAACTAAGGTTCGGACAGACATCTCCCAAGCTTTCTGACCAAAAAAGGCAGCTTTTTCATTGCTTGTGAGTTTTTTAGGCTCAACGCGAACTAAATCAGGATTTCTTTTATTTTCTGGAGTGGCCATGATATTTGTGTATTATATCGCGAGAGGTAGAGACGCGATTAATCGCGTCTCTACATCTTTAATAGTTTTTATTTAACGATTTCCCCTTCTTCAGCATCCTTGTTGTCCTCAGATTTCTTGTCTTCGGATTTGGGAGCTTCGGTGGTTTCGGGACCGGGTTGACCGGGCTGGCCTGCTTGAGCTTGTTGCCCATAAACGGCTTGGCCGACGACCTGAAGGATTTGATTAAATTCTTCGATGAATTTATCATATTCATCTTTTTTGGCGTCAGCTTTGGCTAGAAGTTCTTTACCTGCTTTAATTTTTTCCTCGATTTTTGCCTTATCTTCGGCTTTTACTTTGTCACCAAAATCTTTGAGGCTTTTTTCGCCGCTAAAGAGAGCAGTATCGAGACGGTTTTTGGATTCAACCAAAGAATGTTTTTCTTCGTCTTCACGGGCGTGCATTTCAGCATCGGCCTGCATCTTTTTAACTTCCTCTTCAGATAAATTGGTGGCATTTTGAATGGTAATTTTTTGTTCTTTACTGGTGCCTTTATCCTTAGCGGAAACACTAAGAATACCGTTGGTATCAATATCGAAGGTAACCTCGATTTGAGGAGTGCCACGGGAAGCCGGGGCAATACCATCTAAAATGAAACGACCAAGGGATTTATTGTCGGCAGCCATGGGCCGTTCACCCTGTAAAACATTAATTTCCACCTGGGGCTGATTGTCAGAGTAAGTGGTAAAAATTTGGGATTTTTTGGTAGGAACAGTGGTATTGCGATCAATTAAAGGAGTGCGGACACCACCGGCAGTTTCGATACCCAGGGTCAGAGGAGTAACGTCCAGAAGGACGATGTCTTTGACTTCACCGGTTAAAACAGCACCCTGGACGGCAGCACCAATAGCGACTACTTCATCAGGATTAACGGTAGTATTGGGCTCTTTGCCAAAGAAATTTTTAACCACTTCAACGACTTTGGGCATACGGGTCATACCGCCGACCATAACCACATCAGTGACTTCATCTTTGGATAGTCCAGCATCTTTCAAACATTTTTCTACCGGTTTAATGCTGTCCTGGATAAGATCATCAACCATTTTTTCCAGTTCAGAACGGGTTAATTTGGCAGTCAAATGAAGAGGTTCATTGTTTTTCTGGGTAATAAAGGGCAAATTAATTTCCGTTTCGAGAGTAGAAGAAAGCTCGATCTTAGCTTTTTCGGCTGCCTCGCGGACACGCTGTAAAGCTTGAGGGTCTTTGCTCAGATCGACACCTTGTTCTTTTTGGAAATTTTCTAAAAGCCAATCGGCGATACGATGATCAAAATCGTCACCGCCAAGGAAAGTATTACCATTGGTGGCTTTAACTTCGAAAACACCATCACCAATTTCCAAAATGGAAATATCAAAAGTGCCACCGCCAAGATCATAAACGGCGACAATTCCTTTTTTCTTTTTGTCTAAACCATAGGCTAAGGCGGAAGCGGTCGGTTCGTTAACAATTCTTTTAACGGTAAGACCGGCAATTTCTCCAGCTTGTTTAGTGGCCTGACGCTGAGAGTCGTCGAAATAGGCAGGAACAGTAATAACAGCTTCAGTGATTTTTTCACCTAAATATCTTTCGGCATCAGCTTTGGCTTTTTGCAGAATCATGGCTGAAATTTCTTGAGGGGTATAGATTTTACCCTCAATTTCAACAGCAGCCATATTGTCTTTACCGGCGACAATTTTGTAAGGAGCAATCTTTTTGGTTTTTTCAACTTCAGGATCGTCGATACGGCGACCCATAAGACGTTTAATGCTGTAAATGGTGTTGCCAGGGTTAAGAACCATTTGTCTTTTGGCCAAATCACCGACCAATTTTTTGACCGGTTCAACAATAGAAGGAATGGTATTGCGACCTTCGCTGGTTAAAATAACTTTGGGATTTCCCGCCTCCATAACAGCGACGCAGGAATTGGTAGTACCTAAATCAATGCCGATAATTTTGTTTGACATATGGGTGTGTAATTTTTAAAAAATAATTTATAAATGATTAATTTTTAACTGTTTTTCCGACAAAAACTTGGGCCGGACGAAGACACTGACCGTTAAGTAAATAGCCAGGCCGTTTTACTTCGATAACTTTATTGTTGTCGCCGTCAACGGAGGCAACGCATTCCATACATTCCGGATTAAAGGATTCGTCTTTGGCTTTGACTTCCTCTAAGCCCTGATTTTTAAGGACAGAAAGAAAATGGTCAAGAGCCATCTTCAAACCGGGATCAGGTAAGTGTTGATAAGCTAGGAGTAAATCATCAAGAACCTCGAGCATTTGAGTAATGAAAGAGGTAATTGCTAGAGTGGCAAAAAGTTGGTGCTGTTCACCGTGTCTTTTTTCAAGATTAGCATAATCAGCCAAAGAACGGGCTAATTTGTCTTCTAATTCTTTAATTCGTTGTTCAAGTTTGGCCTTTTCGAGACCAAAGTTTTCTTTCTTTTTAGTGTTTTTTGAATGAGTCATAAAGAAATTAACGGGTAATGGTGGAGATTAGCTCGGCAAAATAATCAACGACCGGAATGACCACTTGATAGTGGACGCGGGCAGGGCCAATGACGCCGACAATACCGCGATGAGGACCGGCTTGATAACTTTGATAAACAAAACCACAAGGTTCAAGATGTTCCATACCCAAATCTTCACCAACTAAAAGATGAATGGTTTGAGAAGTAACTTCTTCATTGTTGAGACCGGCTTTATTGACGATTTCAAACCAAAAATTAGGGTTATCGAGCAAGGAGAGGACGGTTTTAGTAACGTCGATATTGTAAAATTCGGGTTCTTCAAGCAAATTTGAAGCACCGTAGCTGTAAATAGAACCCTGGTCGGTAGTAGAAATAGCCAGAGAACGGGTTTTTTGAGCTAATTCACGAGTGGTTTCTTTGAGAAGTTTTTCAAATTCGTTGCGGTAGTTCCAAACTTTTTCTTTGACCCCAATTTCCTCGCTAACCGACATATTTTTGGGGGTAATAAGGTTACGAACGTAGTATTTGAGACCCATAGAAGTGGGGCAACGGCCAGCAGAAAGATGGCCTTTTTTGAGGAAACCTAATTGAGTAAGGGCAGCCATTTCATTTCTGATAGTGGCAGAGGAAATACCGAGATTGTATTTTCGTTCCAAAGTTTCTGAACCTACAGGAGCGGCGGATTCAATGAATTCTTCAGTAATACACTTAAGAAGTTTGATTTGACGTTGAGTTAGGTCAGCCATATTAGCAGTATAATATGCTGACTGCTAATTAGTGTCAAGGGGTAAATGAGAAGATGAAGATTTGTCTTCAATATTAATTTTGTCGACAACTTTTTGAAGTTTTTTGGAACGGGTATTGTTGACTTCATCGTATTGTTTATGGAGAGATTCAATGCGATCGCCGATTTTAGTGAATTCTTCGTTATATTTTTCAAACTCGGTACCAAAGATTTTAATTTGAGTAATTATCCCCTGAACATTTTTTTGAAAACGGAAATTTTCGTAAGCTTGTTTGACCATACGTAAAATGGCGGTAAAAGAAAAAGGACCGGTCATGACCACCTTGCGATTGAGAGCATCCTGCCATACATCTGGGAAAGATTCGTAGATGAAGGAAAAAATCATTTCGTTGGGAATAAATAGAATGACAAAATCAACAGTGTTGTCTTCGGGATTAATGTAATTTCGGGAGGTAACATCAGAAATTTTCTTTTTAATATCCTGTTCGAAAAGTTTTTTAAACTGAGTTTTTTGATCAGCAGTATTGGCCTCGCTCATTTTGACAATGTTGGCGTAGGGAAATTTAGAGTCGATGTTGATTTTAGTTTTGTCGGGAAGGTAGAGGGTAAAATCGGGACGGGCTTCGCCGGTACTTTCCTGGCGGGTGTAGTCGGTACCGATAACAAAACCGGACATTTTTAATAAATCTTCGGCCACTTTTTCGCCAAAGGCGCCACGTTGTTGATTGTTGCTTAAAACTCTTTTTAAACCTTCAGTGGTATCGGATAATTCTTTGGTTAATTTGACATTATTTTCGATAGCATCACGAAGATTGGTAAAGGTGCCGATTCTTTCTTTTTCCACAGTGGTCAGCTGCTCCTGCACCTGTTTAATCATTCTCTCGATAGCATCTTTTTTGTTGGAAAGATCGGTTTGAATTTGAAGATTTTTGTCGTTTAATTTATCGTTGGATTGTTTGACCAAAGTATCAATGGCTTTGGATAAATCAATTTCACTCGGCTTACTCGTTTTTTGAAGATAGATGAAATAAAGAACGGCAAAGAAAATTAAAATTAAGAGGATGTAAACAAAGGTCATATGGTATTATTTTCTCATGATTCTGGGAGTTGATGAATTATTAAAATTAGTTAAAGAAAAAAATTTAGTAGAAAGGCTGTCGGAAAGAGAATTAACAAATCCGGAAGGTTGTGGTTTTGACCTAAGATTAGGCAAGGTATGGGAGATATCGGGAGAAACATTCTTAGGAGTTACTGATAGAAAAACGGTGGAAGCAAAA
Organism: uncultured Gammaproteobacteria bacterium; assembly: GCA_964516665.1. Taxonomy (GTDB): domain Bacteria; phylum Patescibacteriota; class Microgenomatia; order UBA12405; family UBA12405; genus UBA12158. The sequence continues at coordinate 19,117 of CAZEXG010000002.1, read as the reverse complement.
TTACTGATGGAATATGACGAAAAGAAAAGTAAGATTTTTGAACTAAAAGCGGGACAACAAGTATTAGTAACAATAATAGAAAAAGTTAATTTACAAGAAAATTTAACGGCCAATTTTTGGTTAAGAAGCACTTTATATCGGGGAGGAGTAATTCTTTCAGGTGGAAATGTAGCTCCTGGTTATAGTGGGGAAATAAGTTTTACTCTATTTAACAGTGGTAAATGTCCGGTAAAAATTGAAATGGGAGCAAGGATTGTTCACATGATGTTTTACGAAGTAAAAGGAAAAACCAATCTTTATCGGGGTCAATGGCAAGGCGGTCGGGTGGTAACAAATAAAGAAGAAAAACAGGTCTAGTTACTTTTGGGAATAATAAATTGACAAAATGTATACTTTTTGTTATAATATAGGATATGATTGAAAACAGTATTGAAGCGAATTATCCTAATGTATATGCTAATCTTCGAAGGCAAATTGAGCCGGTAGCTGCGCTTGATCCAACAAAAGGCGAAATTGAAACAAAGTTAATCCTCAGCGAAAACAATGACCTGTTGGCTAATATTAGAGCTCAATACAAAAACATTAATAAGCAAAGAGCAAAAAAAATTAATGGAGGAGTAATGGATGTTAGCGTGGCAACAGGAATGATAAGCGGAGGAATAGCTGGAAGTATGGTCGGTAAAAATTTGTTTGAAAAATCAATTTTTGGAACTGGTGGAGCAATTTTGGGGACATGGCTGGGAATATTTGCAGCCAGACCGATGGAATCAATAGCAAGAAAAGCTTACGATGTCGTATCCAAAAGAAAACAAAAGAAAGATATTCTGGCTTTTTTGAAATCAGAAGGAATTAAATAATTTGTTTTCCATTACTTAAAATATTTGTCGAATAAGTAATGGAGGTGGTCTTTATCTTCGCATTTGGGATTGGGGGTGAAGTCGAGAGATTTGATTTTGGAAAAAACTTCAGCAATTTGTTGTTTTAATTTATCAACATCATCGTTGGTTAGGGAATAATTTTTGCGGACATATAAATTTTTATTATTTTTTTCAATAAAATCGATGGTGCCGGAAACAACTTCATAAGGGAAGCCTTTGGCCTCGGAACAAAGTAATTTATAGAAAACAAGTTGGCGGAAATAATCCCCTTCCGGACCAAGTTGTTGATATTTGGAATCAGGTTTACCCGTTTTGTAATCGACAACATTAATGGTATTTCCGGATAAAAATTCAATCTTGTCGATTTTACCGGTGAGAGGAATATCGTTAAGGCGGACATTATAAAATTTGAAATCGTGTTCAGTGAGACAATTGCCATTAAAGTCGGATTGATAATGGGAATAATAGTCGGTTAAAACTTGATGACCGTGTTGGAGCAAATCTTGGTAATCATTTGAGGAAAGATTTTCCCGTTTGAGATTTTGATCAAAAATATAGATGAATTTTTCCAAAGGAATAAGATGTTTTTCCTGTTTATAAACTTCAGTGAGATAGGCCAAAGCTCCATGGATACTGGTTCCAAATGAAAGTGATTTACTCTTAGGATAGGGTAAATGGAGAATTGTTTTAAAGAAAAAACAAAGAGGACATTTGAGGTAAGAGTTGAGGTGAGTAATGTTAAAGCGATAGCGGGTGGAAAGATAATTCTGAAGATAAGAGCTTAAATCAGGAGACTGAAGTTTGGGAATGGCAGGAGAAAAAAGAGTCTTGAGGGCCGAAGCTTCTATCTCTGAATCGGAATTAATTTTTTCTAAAAGTTGAGGATTAATTTCACTGATAAATTGGGAAGCAAGTTGCTCGCGACGGGAGTCATTGAAACGGGAATAGGAAAGGTAAAGCTGTTTTTTGGCCCGAGTTAAGGCGACGTAAAAAAGGCGACGTTCTTCCTCGAGATTATCCGAGAGGGCGATATCGTAGCGAAGAATGCCTAGAGGTAATTTAATCAGGGAACGTGAAGAAGAATTATCCCATTTTCCGGATAAAACTTTAATCAGAAAAACATGGTCGAATTCTAAACCTTTGGCCTTGTGAACAGTCATGAGACGAAGAGAAGATTCCAATTCGCTTTGGAGAGGAGAAGAGTTGAGAGGAATGTTGTTTTCGAAAAGTAAATCCAGTTTTTTGACCCAAGTAAAAAGATCGGTTTTGTCGACACTAAGCGATTGTTTGAGGTGGGAATAAAGGGTGTTAAGTTGCTGGAGAAGAGAAAGGTCCCGACTTTCGAGAAGATAAGGCAGATAATTAAATTTGCGGATAATATAATCAAACAATTTATCGGCAGGAAGATTTTGATTTTTCTTTTGAACTTTGGCGACACGGAGAGTGAAATTGCGTAGACGCCTGATAAATTTAGGAGAGAAGTTATTTTGGATAAGAGTGTCCTGATCAGAAATCAGTTCAGAAAGGGATAGATGTTTTTTGTGGGCAAGAGCGAAAAGTTGATAAAGATTTAAGGGCTTAAAGTTAATAAAATTAAAGGATAGAAGATGAAAAAGAAGGGTGTCATCGGTAGGATTAGCCAGGTATTTTAGAAGGGTTAAAAGTTGCTGGATTTCCAAGGTGTCGAGAATATTGACAGCGTCGGAGCGGAGATAACGAAGAGCATTTTGGGAAAGGTAGGGCAAAAGATCATTGATGTCAGCGTTGTTGCGGTAGAGAACAGCAATACTATTAGGAGAAGTGCCGGAATCAACCAATTTTTTAATTTTTTGAACAATCCAATAATTTTCTTCAGTTTGTGAATTAGCGGCAAAAAGATTTATCGGATCAGGATCATAAGTGGAAATCGATTTTAATGATTTATCTAAATGGCCGATATATTGGGTAATTCGGCTTTGGTTATGACTGATGACATTTTCCGATGAGTCTAAAATTAGCTGGTGGCTGCGGTAGTTGTTTTTTAAAACAATTAATTTAATATCGTGTTCGTATTTTTGATAAAAGGTATAAACGTTTTCGACAGAGGCACCCTGAAAACGGTAAATAGACTGGTCATCATCGCCGACAACAAAAAGATTGGGCTTGTCCTGTTTTTGGGTAAGAAGATTAAGGATTTCCATTTGAGCAGAATTGGTATCCTGAAATTCATCAACCAGGAGATATTGATAGAGTTCTTGATATTGGGTTAAGAGTTCGGGATGTTGTTGGAGAGCGGCAATTACCCAGAGAATCATATCCTCGTAGTCATATAAAGCCCGGTCTAAAAGACTTTGTTGATAGGATTGATAAATAGTAGATAGGTCCTTGAGTTTGGGTAAATTATTACTGGTGTTGTCGATAAAGTCCCTGATATTTTTCTTTAATTCAGAGAGGCTAAGAGCTTCGGATTGATAAAGTTGGAGAAAATATTTAAGACGGACTTGATAAAGAGAATTTAATTTAGGCTCGGCGGATAAATCGGAAATTAGAGCAACAATTTCAGCCGAGGCTTTGGGAGTAGCCCGGATAGTGCTGAGTTTTTCGGAAAAAGGAATGGCAAGAGATACAAAATCGGCAGCGTAAGTGATTAATTCCAAAAAACGGGAAGGAGTGATGTCCTCTTTTTTGAGGGTGGAAAGAGAGGAGATAATATCTTTTTGGTAAAAATAAGTAAAATTCAGATTTTTTAGCGGAGAGGAGGTAGGAAGTTTATCGATTAAAGAACGGATAATTTCAATTTGAGTGACATCATCAATAGCTTCCGATTCGAGGGCAGAATTAAGGAAATATTCCGGATGATCTTTAATAATGGAATTACAGAAGCCATGAAAGGTAGCAATGCGAACGGAATAAGAGGCGGGGCCAATGAGATTGAGAAGCCTTTCCCTCATATTAAGGGCAGCATTTTCAGTAAAGGTTAAACAGAGAATATTGCTGGGATTAACTTGGGTTTCTTCAAGAATTTTGCCAATTCTAAGGGCAATAGTTTGAGTTTTTCCAGTACCGGCGCCGGCAATAACCATCACCGGACCTTCAATAGTATCGACAGCTAGTTTTTGTTCGGAATTTAATTTTTGATACTCTAGACTAAAGGTAGACACTGGCATATTTTACTGATTGTTGGGGAGAGAAACAATCTGCTACAATAGTAGTAAGAATGAGCATGGAAAGAAGATTAATTGTAATGGATGTTCACGGCTTGTTTAGCTATCCGGGAATGCCGGAATATGTTAAAGGGTTGAGAGAAGAAGGCGACAGAGTAATTTTCTGGACCAAAGGGAGGAGAGCGGTAGATGTTTACCGAAAGCTGGCAGAAAAAGGTTTTGGCGAGAAATGGTCGCTAAGATCGGAAATAATCTCTAGAATCCCCTTTTCCGGATTAAGAACTGAAGCAGAAGAAGTAATTGCGAAAAAAAGCGTTCCGGTGATTGCCAGTGATACCATCAGATACTTTAAAGTAGCTTTGGCTAGGTATCGAGATCAGGGAAAAATCAGCAGCGGAGCGGAAATGGTAATTCAACGTTTTTATGGAGGGAGGAATTATGATTTTTTAGAGAGATTTAGTAAATGGGCGATAAATAAAGGAGATTTTTATAAAGATCCAAGCATTTTTGCCAATAAAGGAGAAAAATTTATTTTAGTTGAAAGCGACGAGGCAGACAAACACAATGATATTTATCTGCAAAGAAGATATTTGGGAGAATGGGAGATGGAAGGATTAGATTTAATTATTATGCCGGAAAGAAGGGCAGTTAGTGAAGAAAAACAAGTGGATGCAATGAAGGCTTTAAAAACATATTTGGGATTATGGAGAGAAAGTCATATTGGTGGACTAAAAGCAGATATTCCTAAAGAGCTAGGTCTAAGCGATGGAAAATTATACGGAGAAGCTAGTTAAGATTTTTGTTCAAAAAGTTGAGGACACGTTGCTGAAAATCTTGGGGTAAAGCGGAGTGGATATCATGGCCGGAGTTGGCTTGCCAAAATTCTTTGGGAGAATTGGCTAAATTATACAAATCTTGAGCATCGTTTTGGTTGACATATTCATCTTTGGTGGCTTGAAAAATCAAAAGGGGAACACGAATTTTAGAGATATTGTTAATGGCAGAATACTGAGGAAAGTTAAAGCCTAGCTGGGCCCGAAGAGCAAGTTTAGTAAAAAAGGATAAAATTTTATTTTGTTTTAAGCGAAAAGAATAAAGCGATTCAGGGCTGGAAAAAGGGACAGAGGCAATCAAAAAGTCGCCCTTGCCACTTTGAGCCAAAGCAGTGATGGAAGCAGAAGCACCCATGGAAAAACCAAAATAACCGATTTTTAAATTTTTATTTTCGGGAAGGAGACGAAGGTAGTCATAAAAAGAAAGTAGATCCAACCATTCTTTGGTACCGAGAGATATTTTTTTACCGTCACTGTCACCAAAAGAACGAAGGTCAAGTAAATAGGCAGAATAACCAGCTTTATTTAAATAATCAACGTGATCAAGCATCTGATTTTTACCACCGGGATTACTGTATCCATGAACTAAAATTATGGCGGCTTTGGGTTTTTTTACCGGAAAGGAATAATAGGCAATTTTTTGACCATCATGGCCAAGGTGATACTTGAGTTCGGCTTTTTGGAGTAAAGGCGAGTTACTGCTTATTTCCGTGGCATGAATATTTAATTCCCGATAAAGGTCAAAATATGATTTACAAAAAAGACCTATACTTAGGATAAAAATAAGAAGTAAGGAAGATAAGAACCATTTCATAAAATAGTCTACCAGGATTTGGGGGAGAAACGATTGATTAGAAAAAAATAAATTTATCAGGGCGGGTAAATAGTATTTGGTATGATATGACAAATGGGAGAAGAAGAAAAATATTACCGGGAAGTAATTGATAAATTGAATAAGTCGGGGGCGGAAGAAGATTTAGCGTTAATAGAAATTGTAAGGAGAGCTGAATTTAGCGACCATTGGGGCTGCCGTGAAAAAAAAGTGATGATGGGTAAATCGGAAAATACAAACGAGTTTGGGACTTTATTTTTTCATGAGGTCGGACATGCATATTTAGGGGTAGGTTCTACTTTTGAGGAAGAAAGGGAATGCTATTTATTTTCCAGAAGGATGTGTCAAAGATTGGGAATAGAATATAATTTTGAATTGGAAAAACATGGTTTAGATTTTGTAAATTTACCAAAGATTTGTCAAAGTCGAGATGAATTTGAGAGGAGAGTTGATAAAATCCCTGAACATTTTTTAGGACTTTTATCGCTGTTACCACAGACGAGATAATTATTTGAGCAGTTTTTCCAAAATTTCCCGAGCAAGTTGGGGGTTGGCTGAACCTTGAGAGGCTTTCATCACCTGGCCAACTAAAAAGCCAATAGACATGGGATTCTTTTGATAGTCAGCAACTGCCTTGGGATTGTCAGCTAGAACTTTTTTGGCAATTTCTTCTATGGCGGCAGTATCTGAGACCTGAAAAAGATGCTGTTCTTGGGCGAGAATGAGTGGATCAGAACCACTTTGGCAGGCATCCAGAATTAATTGCTTAATAGCTGTGGAAGAAAGTTGAGATTTATTATCAAATAATTTTTTGAAATGATCAGGATTGATCTTATCGATATCAGTATCAATTGTTTTTAAGGGACCAATCAATAAATTAGCCGAGAATTTGGCAAATTCAGCGGAGTTGTCGAGGGCAATAATTTTATCAAAAATAGCGGCAGATTCTTTGGTCTCGGATAAAAGATTGGCGTCGTAGTCGGAAAGGCCAAGAGATTTATATTTGGCAATTTTGGCGTCGGGAAGCTCAGGAATGGTGGTCCGAATAGATTCAATTTGATCAGGAGTAAAAGTTATAGGAGGAATGTCGGGCTCTGGGAAATAACGATAGTCGGCACTCCCCTCTTTTTCCCGTTGTAAGAAAGTGTGATTTTTGTCAGCGTCCCAACCGCGAGTGGTTTTATTAGTAGAATTTTTGACAATTTTGTCAGATTGATACTGATCAATTTGACGTTTAATTTCGAAATTAATGGCATTCATGACGCCGGTTAAGGAAGCGACATTTTTGATTTCAGCAAGAGGGGTGTAATAAGTACCGGATTCATCTTCGATTTTGACATTGACAGTCGGTTCACAGCGCATAGAACCTTTTTCAATATCAGCATCAGAAATACCGATATAACGGATAATTTGTTGTAATTTGTTTAGATATTTTTTAGCTTCTTCAGCAGATTGAATATCAGGTTCGGAAACAATTTCAACCAAAGGGACGCCAGAACGGTTGAAATCTAATAAAGTAGAAGCATCAATATGAACTGATTTACCAGTATCTTCTTCCATGTGAGCGCGGTTGATGCGGATGTCGTGACCATCAATGTTTAGATGACCATTAATAGCAAAAGGTTTTTGAAGTTGAGTAATCTGATAGCCCTTGGCAAGGTCGGGATAAAAATAATTTTTGCGCTCAAAAAAAGTTTCTTCGTTAATAGAACAGCCTAAAGCCAGACCTAATTTGATACACCATTCACAGGCACTTTGATTGGGAACCGGCAGGGCGCCAGGGAGACCGAGACAGACAGGACAAGTGTGAGTGTTGGGCTCGACATGAAAATGATCGGCGCTACAGCCGCAAAACATTTTTGATTTGGTTTTTAGTTCAACATGGACTTCAAGGCCGATGATGGGAGTGGTAGTCATATTATTTTTGATAATTTTCTTTAAGATCCTTCAGAGACAATTCATAAATTTTTTGATCGTCTCCAGGAACAATTCCTTCATAAAATTTAATACAGTCTTGCAGTTTTTGTTTTTCCAATTCTTTGAGCTGATCAATTTTTTCTTTAGGATAGTCGGAATCGGCACAAATAATTTGGTAATGATACTCTGGACCGAGAACCATTTTTACATTGTATTCAAATCGATCTTTAAGAATGGGTGAAGCTATGATAAAAATTGGTGAAAAATAATTGTGCCATTTTAAATATCTCATTTTTACCCAACATAGGTTGTGGACTGTGGTTTGCCCTTCTTCACCAATGGAGATATAGGTGGCGCCGTATTCTTTGGCCAGTTTTTCCATGGCTTTAGCTTCAGTAATAGGTGGTTGGTAATTCAAATTCCAAGCCCATTTCCCAGAAAATAAAATTTTAAAAACTTTATTTTCTTTTTGAAGTTCAACTGCTTTTTTAACACAGGCGATACTGCTTGCCGGCAAAGAACCATCTTCCTTGATACCTGTACCTAAGACGACAATAACGTTGCTCATAGTTTTGGTCTTTGTAAATGATATTCGGTATTATCTTCAAATAATTTGGCGATTTGGTAGACAAGATCTTCACGTTTTTGAGGAGCCATAATTTGAAGACCAATGGGAAGACCAATTTTGTCAAAGCCGCAAGGAAGAGAAATTCCCGGTAAACCGGCAATACTTGAAGGTTCAACTAACATATCCTGAATTTCACCAAACATAGCCTGGCCTTCAGAGGCGCCGATTTTTAGAGCGGTGCTGGGAGAAACGGGACCGATAATAGCGTCAACTTTTTGAAATTGTTTGTCAAAATCCTGACAAATAAGGGTGCGAACTTTCTGTGCTTTTAAATAATAAGCATCATAATAACCAGCCGAAAGTGAATAGGTTCCCAACATAATGCGACGCTTGGCCTCGGTACCGAAATAGGAACGATCGTGACCATAGCGAACACCGTCAAAACGGGCAAGGTTACTGGAAACTTCGGAACGCTGGAGAATGGTGTAAACAGCAATAGAGTATTTTGGATCTAAAACATCGGGCAATTCGATGATTTCAGCACCAAGTTTTTTGAGAGTATCGGCGGCAGCTAAAACGGCATTTTTAACTTCTGTTTGAGTTTGGGAAGGGAAATAAGAAGCGGGCAAACCAATTTTGAGACCGTTCAAATTTGGCCTTAACTCAGGTTTTTTCCATGAGGTATCGTCAATAGAAGTGGCGTCGTGAGGATCGTAACCGGACATAATCTCCAAAAGATCAGCGGCATCATCAACTGTTTTAGCAATTGGTCCCGGAGAATCGGTTGATGATTTCATGGCGATAACGCCATAACGAGAAACGCGACCATAGGTGGGTTTAAAGCCAACGACACCACACCAGGAAGCAGGCTGACGAATGGAACCGGCTGTTTCAGAACCGGTGGCGATAATGCTTTCATCGGCGGCAATGGCAGCAGTAGAACCACCACTGGAACCACCAGGAAGATGTTCGATGTTCCAAGGATTTAAAGTGGGACCGTAGTCGGAAGTTTCAGTACTGGAACCATGAGCCCAAGCGTCCATATTGGTTTTACCAATAATGATGGCTCCGGCACTTTTAATCTTTTCGATAGTAGTGGCATTGTATTGAGCAACATAATTGTCCAATAATTTGGAGGAGGCGGTGGTTTTAATACCTGTAGTTAAAAAATTATCTTTAATGGCAATAGGAATGCCACCAAGTGGCAGAGAAATATCGGCAGTTTCGGCCTGTTTTAGGGCTTCTGTCTCACATTTAGTGACGAAACAATTTAGTTTTGAGTCGACCTTTTTAATCTGGTCAAAACAAGCTTTAACCAGTTCGGCGGCAGAAAATTTCTTGGCTTTTAGACCATCACGGGCTTCTTTGAGAGTTAATTGATTTAGAGTCATATTATTTATTTTTGTCGATAGTGGCGGCAGTTTGAAAATAGCCATTACTGGTTTTTTCTGCCTGAGATAAGGCTAAATCTTGAGGTAAGGAAGCCTGAACTTCGTCAGAGCGAAGAACATTTTTTTTGTGATTTACCTGATAAGTAGGTAAAACATTATCCGTATTTAATTCCTTTAACACTTCGACATATTCAGCCGCCTGGGAAAGCTGGTCTTTGATATAGCTTTCTTCGGGTTTGATTTCGAGACGAGAAAGTTTGGCGGTATGTTGAAAAACAGCATCAGTAATCACAGAATCAGACATAGTGTATTTTACGACAAAAAATTATTTATTTGTGGTCTGGTTATGAGTGATCATTTTAGCTTGAAGGATTTTGAAAGAAAGTGATTGTATCTGGCGACCCGATTCTGCTTCTGGATCTGAAAAAGGAGTGCTAAGTGAATTGATTTGTTTTGAAATTTGAGCAAATTGTTCACTGGAAAAAGTATTGGCTTTTTTCCCAAAACCAAAAAATCCAGAATTATTTTTTTCCGGAGGGGAATTTTTAAGTAAAGTTTCAGCCATGGTTACAGCGGCTTTAACCATGTCATCAACCTCGGGGTTGCCGGTAGAAGTTAATTCCTGGTTGCCAGAATTAATTTGAGCAAGATATTCGTTACTGTTGACGGTAGCCAAAGCCTGTTCACGGCTGACTTGCGGGGTTTCAGATTTAGGTGCTTCGATAATTGGTTCAGGTTGAGGAATTTCGGCTTGAGGAGGAGATATGGTTTCTGGTTGGGCTTCAGGTATTTTGGGCTTAGAGGCTTTCTGAGATTCGACAAGTGAAGAGATATTAGCGGTCTCGGGTTTTTGACTAAATTTTTGTAAAAGATTTTTACTTAATTCTGCAGCGAGGGGAGAGTTGCCTGACTCAACAACCGATATTATTTCAGCAATTTTCCCTTGATCAGAAGTGGGGAGAGTGTGAAGGGAGCCGGCTAAAAAAGAAAAAATCTTGCGTTGAGTTTTTAAATCTACTTTTTGAAAATCAGAAGAAGCGGCAAATTCGGCTAAAGTTGCAGGGACAGTAATGGGATTAACTGATTTTTCATCTGGGATAGAAATAAGTCGGAGAGCCTCCTGAGTGTTTGTGTCTCCTGTCTCTTTGCTAAGAAGGTTTATAAAACTTCTAAAGCCTTCCTGATTAACTGAAACAAAACCGCCGGTTTTTCCAGAATTAACTGCATCGACAATGGATTTTTCTGTTTGATGTCCAAGCGAAACATAAACCAGATCAGATAAATTTTGAATGGTCTCTAACACCTGAGGATCATTAATTCCTTCACTTGTAGATGTATTTTCCGGGAGTCGAGAAGAAGAAAAAGGAATTAGTAATTCATTTTTTGCCTGTGTTTGGATAGAATTTAATTGATCAGGATTAGTGGCTGCAGCAGTTAGGTGATCATTAATTTTTTGCCTAAGATCAGGATGGTAAGCGATATCAGGGAAACTGGAAATTGTTTCAACTAACACCCTAGTATCGCCAGCTTCAATAGAAGCTTGAGCAATACCTATTGCCCGAGAAATATTTTGGGCAACATTTTTCTCATGGGATTGATAGTTTTGAATAAGTGTTTCGGCGGGGGTGGAGGAAATTTGGTCAGGGGTGGCTGGCCTAATGTTGTCAGCGCTTGATGAATGACTTATGAAAAAATTAAATTCTTGAATTGTTTGGATATCTTTTTTACCCTTATCCAATTCGGTTTTTTTACCTTTGGAATTAAGATTGGGGTTTCGATCAAGGGAAGAGGCAATTTCGGTAGGGGCAGATTGAAGTGAGATATAAGATAAGCCTTCAAAAAAGGGACTAAGATTTTGAAAGGCTTCTTTTTGACCGCGATAAAGCTGAGCACCGGCCTGAATAGATTCAGCATCAGCGGCAGCCATTTCAATAATGCGGGGACGGCGTTCACTGGGTTTTTGTTTGAAAATTTCAGTATCAGATATTGGAGGAGAAAGAGCTTCGGATTGGTTATCGATAGTCATTGATCTTATAGTAAATTTATTAACCTAAAATGTCAATTTAGGATTTGGAAGAACGGAAAAGAGAGGCTTTGAGGCGAAGGAATTTCCAGCGGATTTTATCGACTAGATTGTAGAGTTGATAGAGTTGAGGATTAATAACCAGATCGTAAGTGCCAACGAATTGGACCAAATTACCACCATAACCTTGTTTAAAGCGATGAAAGCCGTAACCATTTTCACCTTCATGAGCATCGGGACCAAGACAACCCCAAGTATCAAAAGATTTTAAGCCTAATGATTGGCCATATTTAATGACCTCCCACATCAGAAGATTGGGGGCCATTACTTCACGACGAAGGTCCAGAGAGGCACCATAGGGATAAAAAAGACGATCTTTAAGTTTAAATAACATATAGGCAGCTAAAACTTCGCCATTGTAAGAAGCCAGAAAAATGTCGACCATGCCAGTATTTTTTAACTCTGACCAAAGACGACGATGGTAATTTTCGGAGTGTAAATAGAAACCTTGTCGTTTGGTGGTATCGAAAAGAAGTTTAAGATAAATTTCAAAACCCTTATCATGAGTTTCTTTGGAGACAACTACCCCATGACGATTGGCTAATCTGATGTTGTAACGGGTTTTGGACGACATTTCTGCCAAGAGTTCGTCTTCACTTTTGTTCAGATCGATAACATATGAATGAGGATAAAAAGCAACTTTGGGTGAAGAGACTAAATTGGGGAAATTAAGAAGAGAGGGATGATTTTTGATGAGTTGATTTTTATTGTCATAAACTTTTTCAACAATATCCGGTTCAAATTTAACAAAAATTGCGTTTTCATTTTGGGCAATTTTTTGGACATTTTTGATCATGTCCCGGTCAATGGCCGGACCGCGAAGAAGAGTGCCGATAGAAAAATTAGTGTGAGGGATTTTATGGAAAGAAACAGAATAGACAGAAATTAATTTTTGTTGGTCAAAAACACCGAGACGATAAACTTTATGACCTTGGGATGCCTGAAAATCACCCCATTCCCAAGTTTGAACAGGATGAGTAACTACCTTAGAATAGGCTTTTTTCTCTTCGTTGTATAAAATTCGAGTGATCATAATTATTTATATACTAGTATATATCCGGATCGTAGATGAGATCGGAAGAGGAATCTTGTTTAGTAAAACGGTGAGAAGAAGAACGAAGATCGCGGGTAATTTCTATGGAAGAATCGTATTCGATTAGATCTTTGGGGATATCAAAAAGAAAACGAGAAGCTTCGTTGAGGGAAGATTTACCAAAAAAGAGACGATGGGAAGCATAAGTAATATAGAGTAGTTCTTTGGCCCGAGTGATGCCGACATAACAAAGACGACGTTCTTCCTCAATGTCAGCATCCTCGATCATCGAACGAGAATGGGGTAATATTCCCTCTTCAAAACCAACAAGAAAAACAGCTTCAAACTCTAAACCCTTGGAACTATGCAAGGTCATGAGTCGGACCCCATCGCGGTTTTCTTTTTTCTTATTTTTTTCCTGAAGCGAATATTCTTGCTGAACTAAAGCGATATTTTCTAAAAAGTCATTAATTTTGGGATAAGTGGCGGCCACTGATTTTAATTCTTTAATGTTTTCAATTTTTTTCTGATCATCCTCTTCCTGAGGATTATATTTGGCCAAATAACCAGAATTTACCACCAGAGACTCCAGTATTTGAATTGAAGTTAATTTTTTGATGTCTATATTTTTTAGATGCTCATCAAAAACGGCTTTACGACGTTTACCAAGAGCTTTTTCAACTCTGGCGGCGGAGAGAGCATCCTGCGGATTGGAGGCAACCCGAAGCATAGCAATAATATCCTTAATTTCGGCCCGATCGTAAAAACGCAAACCACCAATTAAAACATAAGGAATGACGTTTCTTAAAAAAGATTCCTCGATGGCCCGCGACTGGGCGTTCATTCGGTAAAGAACGGCAATATCTTTGTAGGCAAAATGAAGAGTATCGTGAAGCTCTTTTATTTTTTGAGAGAGATAATCAGCCTCGGAAATTTCCGAATCGGCTTCAAAAACTTTGATTTTGGCAGGACTATTTTTGGTGGTGAATAACTTCAGAACCGGGTGACTGGTGTTTTTGGAAATAACGGAATTAGCAGCTTCTAAAATGTTTTGAGTGGAACGATAATTTTGTTCTAAATTGATTACTTTGGCGTCAGAGAAATCAACAGTAAAGGCGGACAGGTTTTTGTAGTCAGCTCCGCGCCAGCCGTAAATAGATTGGGAGGCGTCGCCAACGGCTGTAATTTGACGATATTTGGCGGCGAGAAGTTTGGTCAATAAATATTGGATTTGATTGGTATCCTGATATTCATCAACTAAAATATAATGATATTTTTCCCAAAATTTTGTTAATACCTCAGGGTATTGTTGCAAGAGTTCAACAGTTTTAAAAAGAAGATCATTAAAATCGAGGGCTTGATATTGGAGAAGACGAGCTTGGTATTTGGCATAAATTTTAGCGGCAGTTGACTCCCAAAAACCGCGAGCTTGGGATTTTACCAGATCAGGAGTGAGAAAAGAATTTTTGGCTGATTCGATAAAATACAAAACTGAAGAGGGCTTAAATTCTTTGGTGGTGAGCCCCATTTCAGAGAGGACGGAGCGAACTAAGTTTTCCTGATCATCACTGTCATAAATGACAAAATCCGGAAGGATACCAATATTTTTACCGTAAATTCTAAGGGAACGACAACCAAAAGAATGAAAAGTGCCAGCAAAGAGATCGCCCGAGTCAGATTTACCCAAAAGCTTTGCCATCCGTTCTTTCATTTCTCCAGCGGCCTTGTTAGTAAAGGTTAACAGGAGAATTTCACTAGAAGTAGCTAATTTATTTTGAACAAAATAAGCAGCCCGATGGGTTAAAACCCGAGTTTTACCGGAGCCAGCTCCGGCCAAAATTAAAAGAGGTGAACCTTGATAGGTGACAGCTTCTTTTTGAAATTCATTGAGACCGGAAAGAATATCGGACATTGATTTAGATTATGCCTTAAAGTAATTTTCTAGGCTTAGTTAATATACCAAAAAAGCAAAACAAAGAAATTAATGACATTGTCAAAAAAAGAACCTCAAAACCAAATTTATAAACAAGAAAACCGCCCAAAAGACCAGCAAAGGCAATACTTAGATTTGATATTATTTTCCATTCTGAATATTCTGAAATTCTTTTTTTTGAATCTATATGTTCGCTAAAAATAGCATCAAAAGCAGGAGAACCAAAAGATTCGCCTAAGGCAAGTAGTATTTGGATAAAAAGAATCGTATTGATGTTTTTGGCGAATATATAAAAAAACCATGAAAAACTGCGAATGAGATAGCCCACTAATAAATAGTATTCTTTCTCTTTAATATGATCACCAAATTTATAGATTAGATAGGTAAAAATAGTAGTGAAGATTGTATATATTGCCCAGATTCCACTAATGGTGATAACGTTGCTTTGGAATTTTTGAACGTATAAGGCAAATAAAGGTCCGATAATGTTGGCAGCGAAAACAAAAATAGAATTGTAGAAGAAGAGAGTTCTTAGGGCAGAATTGTTTTTCATTAAGGCAGTTGATAAATTTTTGTTAGACCGGATTCGAAGACGGGTTGAGCACCAAGGGTAGAAAAAATTTCCGGGTTAAGATCGGGATATTTTTCGTATTCTTTGGCCCCAACAAAAATATATTTCACTTTATATTTATTTAAGAGAGATTTAACTTCGTCGGGATTTTGGGAGGTGTAAATTTGATTGACGTCGGCCAAACGGGCGGCAGGAGCGTCATAACCACCACGCCAAAGCCATTCATGAACCAGCCAACCTTGGATAGTGGGTAAACCGGTGGCCATAGAGATTTGATTGTAAGTGGTGTAACTGTCGCCGGAAGCCTCGACCATATTTGGCTGGCCAGAGACATTTTTATTTAACCAATTGATAGCAGCCAGGTTATCTGGATAGGAAATTTCCAAAAAATTTAAACCCCAAAGGCCCTGATAATTTTTTAATGAGTAATATGATTTAATGGCAAAATAGGAATAAATCATCTGAAGACAAAAAACGGTAGCGAAAAGGAAACGATACCAGAAAAATTTTTTGAAACGAAAAAATAAATAGCCGGAACAAAGGGCATACATGATAAAAGCCTGATAAACCAGTTTGAACATGGTGTTGGCCCGACGGTAATCATAAATATAAATATCTTTAAGGTAAATAATTTCCGGAATAATAATCAGAATAGTGGCGGTAATAATTAATGAAAGAACAAAGATATCAACGCTGGAAAGTTTTGACTTATTTTTTTTAATTAAGTTCTTAAGAAAAAGAAGAGGTAAGGGCAGGGAAATTAGCCAATAACCGCCGTAGAGGATGAAGAGTTGATAAAAAGGAGAATGGACATCGGAAAGACGAAGACCTTCGGCCATGGGGGTGAAACGGAGAGAAAAGGGTAAGGTGAAAAGGAACCAAAAAAATATGGTGAGTAGACCGGTGATAAGAGTGCTTTTAAAATTCTTGGTAATTAAGAGGAGAGAAATGGCAAAAAGTAAACCATAAACGGCGAAATCCCAAGCATTGGTCATATAAGCCAGGGAAAGGATAAGGGACGAAGGCAGAATGAAAGAGGCAGAAAGCGGAGAGGAGGCAGAAAAGAAAAAGGAAAAAAGAAAAGCTACAAAGAAAATAACCAAAGGAATATCGTTCATGTGACCATGAAGGTCAGCGACAACGAAACTATAAATGGGAAATTCGTGGATAGTTTTATCGCCAACATCGGGGTCATAACCAATAAAACGGGTGGCGTCAGGATACCAATAACCTTTTGAAGCCTCAGACAAAGTTTGATGTTCAACAATAATGTTTTTAGTAATTTTATAGAGAGGGTGTAGATTGCCACCAAAGGTTAAAAGTAGGGCGCCTAGAGAGCCAGTTAAAATGCAAGGGAAAAAGGATTTTTTAAGAGGTGATAAAAAGACTAAGTTTGACGCCAGAGAAAAAGCGGAAACAAAAGTAAGACTACAAAGAGTGGCGACGGAAAGGTTATAAGTGATGGCTGAAGAAATACCGGAAATTTTGGTTAATAAGGCAAAAACAAGGTGGCCGAAGTAATAATAATTTATGGGACTACCGGCATACCACATATCCGCAGGCGGAAAATAACGGGAACGAAGAATAGAATTAAGGAAACCCCAATCCATAAATTTCTCCAAACCTTCTATGTTTGGAGCAAAGCCACGGATATAAGACCAAAAAGTCAAAATTAAAAGGAAAATTATTTCTTCTGCAAGAAAAGTTTTCCATTTAGTAGAAAATAAATTTTTAAAATGAGCTGAATAACGGTGGAGGAGATAAAAATTTAAGGCAGCAAAAAGGAAAATAGAAAAAATAATTGAAGCCAAGGTGAAAGGAAGAAGTTTAAAAATGCCAAGAACTAAAAGAAAATAACTGAGGGTAAAAATGGCAATTGTTTTGGCAAAAATATAACCTTTGTCCCAAAATTTTTTAAAAATCAATAAAGTTAAGGGCAAAAAAACTGAAGATAAGATTAGGATGGTAAGCCACCACCAGAGAATAAATTTAAGATCGGCGAACATAAAATTAAGCTAAATGGAAAACAAAATTAAATATAACACGAGTTAAATTAAGTAAAAAAAGAGGAAAAGTAAGTAAATGGAGTGGGAGCCAAATCAGAATGCCAATGAGAATGCCACCCAGAATATCGATAGGATAATGGAAGGAAACCAGAACCCGAAAAAGAATCAAGGGAACAACTACGGCGAAAAAGAGAGGTAAGGGGAAAACGTGATATTGAAGAAGGAAAAGAAAGAAAAAAGCAGCTTTAATACTATGACCAGAGGGAAAGGAGCCGGAACGATACCAGGAATCTACTAAACCTAAGGGGGTTTGGTCGTGACGAAGAAACATTGGCCGAGGCCATAAATTTTTTCTTTTGAATATTTTTTCAATAAGTTCGGCAAGAATAGTAGCCAAGAGAAGTTGCCAAAAAATGTTGGCATCGAATTTGACCAGAAGATAAGAAAGGTAAAAAAAGAAAAGCCAAATAGCATAATTAAGAAAAACAAGAAGAATACGGCCAAATTTAAAAGAGGAAAGAAGACGGAGATAATCTACTCGGGACTGCCAAAAAAGTAAGGAATAATTTTCGGGCTTCATAATGAGATAATTGTATCAGCTTTATGAAAAGAATCCTTGTAGGTATCACCTATTATTGGCCAAATATATCCGGGGTGAGTGTTTATGCCCAAATTTTGGCGGAAGAATTAGCAAAAAAATATGAAGTAAAGGTGTTGACAGCAAAATTTAAAAATGAATTGAGGGTGGAAGAAAACAATAAAGGAATAAAAATTAAGAGGGTTCCGGGGTGGCAAATCGGAAAAGGATTTTTGATGTGGCATTACCCAATAGATAGTTTTAAGGCGGTCAAAAAGTGTGATCTTATTAATTGTCACTTACCCTCAATTGAATCATTTTGGTTAGCATTATGGGGAAAAATATTTGGTAAAAAAATAATTATTACTCATCATTGCGAGTTTGGATTTAACGGAAAATTAAGTAACCAAATGATTGCCCTATTGTCATTCCCGATTCATTTTTTTACCTATCTTTGGGCGGATAAAATAGTGACCTATACTAAGGATTATGCAGAAAACTCGATGTTTTTAAGGATGTTTAAGAAAAAATTAATTTATATTTTGCCGCCAATAAAAATGGAAAGAAGTGATAAAAAATTTGGGTGGGGTAAAGGAAAAGTGGTGGCTTATGTGGGTAGGATCGGCTGGGAAAAAGGATTGGATTATTTGGTTGAGGCGATGAAAAATGTTGAGGCAAAACTAATATTGGCCGGGCCATATAAGGAAGTGGTAGGAGACAAAACTTACGAAGTAATAAAGAAAAATTTAAATGAAAGAATAATATTGACCGGGGCAATTGAGCATAAAAATTTAGAGAATTTTTATAAGAGTATTGATTGTTTGGTTTTACCGAGTACTAATAATTTGGAAACATTTGGCATTGTCCAGGCGGAGGCAATGAAATGCGGAACTCCGGTGGTGGCCAGTAATTTACCCGGAGTAAGAGTACCGGTGCGGATGAGTAAAATGGGAGAAATTTGCCAAATAAAAAATACCGAAGATTTGGCAAAAAAAATCAACCTAGTTTTAAAAAAAGGAAAAAAGTTTTATCAGAAGAGAGCAAAAAATTTAGAGAAATTTGATTACAAGATAACCGTAAAAGAATATGAAAAAATTTTATAAATTGATTAAAAATTATAATTTGTGGACTTTAACAAAGGCGGTTTTTTTAGAATTGGAACGAAAGCTGTGGCGGGAAATGGTAAGAAATTCCTATGCTCAAAACTATGAGGATATAGAAATAGAAAAGATTTTTGGGAAAAAATATAGAGGTAGATATTTAGAGATTGGGGCTTATCAACCAAAAAGATTAAGTAATACTTACCGATTTTATAAAAATGGTTGGCAGGGAATAGTGGTGGAACCAAACCC
>CAZEXG010000001.1:0-58491 GCA_964516665.1 uncultured Gammaproteobacteria bacterium | reverse complement strand
TTGCCACAGCGAGTGGCACCGGAACCAGCACCGACGGCATCAATCATAAAGGTTAGGGTAGGATCGATAGTAGCAGTGACACGGACAGATTCGACTACGGCGATTTTACCCTGGAAAGTATCGTTGGGGATGAGGAGATTGCCACTATCTTTGTGACGAATAAAGAAGGTGTAGACATCGGCGGTACCTTCGGTATGAGTACCAACCTTAGGACTGGGGTTAATTAATTGACTACCAGTGGCTAAATCTTTACCGATAGTGGCAACGTAACTGGTACCGATTTGGTTGGTGCCACCAATACCAAGATAACAGGAAATAACATGATATAGACTGCCATTAAGGGTGGTGGTGCCGATACTGTAGGCGGTAGTGGTACCGATACCCCAATTTGGACAGGTAATATCGGTAAGTTTTAGACGAGTGCCTAAGCCATTAGCGCCGGAAGAGGGGGTGGTGGCACCGAGGTCAAAACCTTCCTGATCAGGAATACCGTCATTGAAAGTTTCTCCACTACGGTTTGTAGCTTTGATTAAAAATTCCCAAAAACCACCGGTAGAATTGCTTTCCGGGTTGAAGCTTATAGTGTGAATGGCGGATCTGGTGGCAATAACAGCGGCACCGGCGAAGGCATTGGCCGAGGAAATGCCGGAATTAAGTTGAAGGGAGATAGTGTCGCCAATACCATTTAGGATATATTGGGTAAGAGGACCGTTGACGGTGTTAGTGCCGATGGCGATAGTATCACCAATAAAAAGGTTGTTGGTTGTGTTGGAGGGATTGGTAGTGCCGATTTTAACAATAGAATCGCCAGTGGTAACACCAGAGGCTAAACGGCCAAAATAGGAGAGCTGTGAGGAAG
The DNA here is from genome assembly GCA_964516665.1 of uncultured Gammaproteobacteria bacterium. GTDB lineage: Bacteria > Patescibacteriota > Microgenomatia > UBA12405 > UBA12405 > UBA12158. Next base: position 57,632 of record CAZEXG010000001.1, on the reverse strand, counting down.
AAAGAGTATCTTTAACTTGGGATGGCGGAACGGATTTAGTTTTTTGAGGAAGGAGAAAAGTGAGACTGGCAAAAAGTATAAAAAGGGCAAGCAACTTGGTTAATTTTCTGTTTGGTTTAGATGTAAATTTTTTCACGGTTTCGCTTATTAATTATGTATTTTATAGATGTATAGATTAAGATTATGACGATGTGTTGGGCTTGTCAAGGGATAGGTATGTCTAGAGAATGTTTTTTTAATATAACTAATGTTAAAAAGGTATTTATTTCCTTATTTATGGGAGAATAATTTGCTATTAGCAGATGCTAGATATGTTTGCTTGATATAGTTTGTTTGCTTTTAAGGGCTAGAAAGAGAGCAATAAAAGCAAAGATAATAAATAATATCAGAAAATATGGAAGGACAAGAAAGTTGAGGGTGGCTTGAGCTTCGGTAGAATTATTGAGGAAAAGTTTAATTTGATAACGACCAGGCCAAATGGGAGTAGAAAGGGAACAGAGGTGAGGGTTGTTATTACTGTCAAAGCAACTAAGGGTACGGGAAGATTGAGCGAGGACGGTATAAGGATAGAGATTTTGTCGGGAAAGTTCCTGACCATTGCGAAATATAATTATCTGGCCGTTAATTCTGGTAAAAAAATTATTTGGATTGTAGATTTCACCATTGATTTTGAGTGGGAGAAAAGTGTCTTTTATTTTTGGGGTAAGTGAGAGAGAACTTATATTAAGATTAGAGGAAATGTTTTCCTGTTGGTTAAGGGAAATAAGTAGATGGGAACCAAGTTGGGCTAAGTTTTGGCCACCAAGGGCAGAAGAATCAAGAGATTTTTGAGTAACAAAGAAAGTTAGGTAGACATCTTTTTCCAAAGTGTTTTGACTACTGACTTTAAGAACTAATTGTTTTTTTTGATTTGGGTGAAGGAGAAAATCCTGATTTAATTTAAGATCAGAGTTGAGGAGGGAGAAGGACAGATCGCTTTGAGGAAGATTGGAGTAGGTAACATGACCTTGATTGTCTGAGGGTAGCCAAGGAAGGACCGAAGCAGATAGACGGATATCTTGAGAAGAATTATTGGTGATTTCATAAGCCTGAGTAAAAGAAGCGCCGGGTTTAAGGATAATTTCGCTTTGAGCAGGTTTGAGGGTAAGATTGAATTGGCTCATAGTTAATATAAAGGAATGGCAGTATAAGTAATAAAATTTTGGTATTCACCTGAGCCCTGAGAAGAGGAAACAATGAGTCGGTAATTAATGGTTGCTTGGCGGTCTTTGACAGGTTGGTTTTCAGAAAGAATAATCTGAGGATCTTGGTTAATTGAAATATCGGCAAAGGGACGAAAATAAGAAGAGTTGGGAAAATAGGTAGAGGCACCGATGCCGGTAGCGTTAAAGCCAAAGCCGTAGCTGTTACTGTTTATCCAGGGGGCGGAATGGGTAAAAGTACAATCGTGTTGATCACAATCAGTGTTGGGAATGAAGTTGCTGGGAGAGGTCCAAAGAGGGTGATTTTCCTGGGCAGTGATTTGGTAACCATGACCGGAGGGAGTGCTGATGATAAGAATATTGGTGTCGGTAACGGCAATACCGGCAACTAAAGTACCGAAGTTAAGGTCTAATTTGTCAATAGAAAAGGAGAATTGGTTTTGAGTTTCGTAGGCGTATTGGGCACCGGATTTGACAAGGTAACCACTGCTTTCAAAACGACCAGGAGCATTTTGACCGACAGTGTCGGTAAGTTGATAATTGGTAGAAGTTTTTCTGCCAGAAGTAATATTGAAATTTCCCCAGTCGATAAAATATGAAGGAGAAGAAAAATGCTGGGCGTGGGCGAAGGTAGAAAATAAAAAGCAGAAAGTAAAAAGGGAAAAGAAAAACTTAATCTTCATCGGAGTTTTGGTCGATACTACGACTGAGTTTTTGAGAGTTTTTTAAAAGATCTTTGACAATTTTTCGAATTTTGGGATCGTCACTTAGGCTGAGAATACGGTTGAGGGAGCTCTTTAGCTGAAGAGAGATCCAAAGAAGAAAATCAGTTTCATCTTGAGAGAGAAGTTTTTCAATATGTTGATTTTCTTCCTGTTGATGAGAAATGAAATAAGTTAGTGGAGTGATAAGGAGGAGGGAAGAGAGCTTAATTAAGGAGGAGAAAGAATCAAGGCTAAAAAGGTAGGTAATAATAGTGAAAAGGGAAAAGAAAAGACTGATTAGGGGTGGGTATTGGAAGGAGAGAGCAAAGAGAAGGAAATAGGTCAAAAATAAAAGAGAGGAATTGATGGCGCCAGAGGAGAGGACAACCAGATTAACAGTTAAAATAACAGTAAAAAGAGAAAGACGACGAGCAAAAAGAAGAAGAATGATAATGATAAGGGAGAGCAGGGCAATAATTTGAGGAAGGAAAGGGGTAAAAAGGCTGATCTGGGAGAGGAAAAAAGCTAAAGATAAAGGTAAAAGAAAGCGGAATAAAAGAAGTGGCAGGGACATTAATCTATTATATACAAAGTATGTTATATTTTTTTAGTGAAATATGATTGGGTAAAAAAAATTACATATATGGATGGGATAATTTTATTGGGTTTGGGAATGATGACGACCGGTTTGGGAATAAAAATAAAGGGAGTAAAGGAAAAGGCAAATTCTGAAGTCGAGGTGAGGAAAACAGAGCAAGTCTTGGAGCTGAGAGTAAATATTAATCAAGCGGGCAGGACTGAATTGGAGTCGTTGCCGGCAATTGGTGAAAAGACGGCTCAGAAGATCATCGATTATCGAAATAAACATGGACCATTTAGAAGCAAAGAGGAGATAAAAAACGTCTCGGGAATTGGAGAAAAAACTTATGAAAAAGTGGTGGATAAAATTGAAATATAAAAGGTGGTTGGGAATCGGCTTATTTTGGTTGTTGATATATAAGTTTATAGAAAAGTCGGATTTGGTAAGTAGTATTGCGGTATCTTTGCCGAGGAGGGAGGCGGCTTTGTTGGCAGGAATGGTATGGGGAGAAAAGGGGGGAATAGGCTGGGATTTTTATGAGTATTTAAAAAATAGTGGTTTGGTACATATTGTGGTGGTGAGTGGAGCGAATTTGATGACGGTGGGAAAAAATTTAATTGAGTGGAGTGCTGGGTATTTGGGCAGAAAGACGGCAATAGTGATGGGTTTAGGAACGGTGCTATGGTATATAAACACAGTAGGATGGGAAATTCCGGTAATTAGGGCAGGAATATTTATGTTGGTTTTTTATGTGGCACAGATATTGGGGCGAAAATTTGATTTGGGTAGAGGATTACTGTTGACAGTATTGATAATGATATTGGCAGACTATCGGATTTTGAGTGACGTTAGTTTTTGGTTATCTTTTGCGGCGTTTATTGGGGTGGTATTGAGTGCAAATAAAGGGGTTTGGATGACAACGATTTGGGTTACTTTAATGATTTTGCCGATCATATCGATTAAATTTGGAAATTTTAGTTTAATAACCCCAGTGGCAAATGTAGCAGTACTATTTTTAGTGGAAGCGATAACTGTAATAGGATTTTGTGGTAGTTTTTTGTTTATTGTTTGGCAAGCTTTGGGGAAGATAATTTTAGGGATGAGTTATCCCTTATTGAGATATTTGTTAGAGGTAATTGAGTTTAGTGGTAAAGGTTTAGGGGTGCTTAATTTTAGATTTAACTGGTGGATGTTAGTTGGTTGGTATTTATTGATTTTGGGGTTTTATGCGAGGAAAAAAAATTAAGATTAGACTGGCAGCATTATTTTTAATTTTTATGGGAGTGTTGTTGTCGATCCCGGATCAGAAAATGAGATTATATTTTTGTGATGTTGGTCAAGGTGATGGAGCGATTATCAGTAAAGGAAGCTGGCAGATGTTGATAGACAGTGGTCCAGATAATGGAAAGATGGAAAAATGTTTGGACCGATATTTGCCTTTTTGGGACAGAAGAATTGAAGGAATAATCGTAAGCCATTGGGATAAAGACCATAATGGAGCTTTGGCCAAGATTGTAAAAAGTTATAAGATAAATTATTTATTTGAGTCAAGCAAAAGCGAAGAGGGAATTGAACAAGAAATTTATACATATGAGATGAAAGCTGGTGAAGCTATCAGGTATGGAGAGATATATTTTGATGTGGTGTATCCTAGAGATAATAGTGAAGTTGGAAATGATAGTTCATTGGTGGTGGTTTTGAATTATAGGAAAAATAAATTCATGTTTAGTGGTGATGCTGAAGCGGTGGCGGAAGGGGAAATGATGAGCTGGTGGCGGGAAGAAGTAGATGGATTAAAAGTGGCACATCACGGGTCGGGAGGTGGGAGCAGCGAGGAGTGGTTGTCACGTTTGAGGCCAAAAGTGGCGGTGATTAGTGTGGGGAAAAATAATTATGGACATCCGGCAGCAGAGGTAATGGAGAGATTGCATAAAATGGGAAGTGAAATTTATCGGACTGATCAAGAAGGGGATGTGATACTGGGCTGGAATTAGCGAGAGTCTATGGATTGATAAACTAATTTGGAAATTTGAGCAATAGCAGAGGAGAGTTGGGAGAAATCTTTGCCCTTGGTCATGACGCAAAGAAGGTAAGGTTTTTGAGGATAATAGACAATGCCACAGTCGTGGAGTTGTTTTTCATTGGTGTTTTCAAAAGTTCTTTCACCAAATTTGTGAGCGACGGTAATTTGAGGATTATTTATGCCCCGGACAAGGGCATCGTGATATTTGGATTGGGAGAGAAGATAAAGGGCTTTTTCAGACATGTCCTGATTGAGATAAGAGGCGTTGTAAAGAATGCGAAAAAAAGTGGCAAAAGATTTGACAGATAAAATATTACCAGAAGGATCAGTAAAAGCTTTACTGACATCGACTCCAAGGTCTTTATAAGTGTTGATAATCAGCTGATTATCAACACTTTGACTAAGAATTTCATAGGCTTGGTTGTCGGAATAGATTATCATTCGTTCAATAAGTTCTTCGACTGAATATTCCTGACCCGAAACCAGAGTAAGCTCGGGGACGATAGATTGAGATTCGGTGGAGACAGAGGTAAATTTAATTTTTTTACTGAGAAGAGTTGGATCTTTTTCAGCAGCTTTGAAGTAGGTGATCATTGTAGGAACTTTAACGAGTGAGGCAGGCGAAAAATATTCTTTTTCATTGATACCGATCCAAGGTCCGTTATTAAGATCGCGATAGTAAAGACTGGCAAAGGAAATATTTTTGGAGCTTTTTAGTTGGTCAATGAGGTTAGAGAGTTGAGCCTTAAATGGTTCAAGAGCAATGTTTTCAGAGAAGTTACTAGATTCGCATTCGAGAAGTGGATTAATGTAACGGTATTGACCATTTTGGCGGGTTTCAGTAAAAAGAGATATTTTTTGAGCATGAAGATGCTTTCCCAAAAGATAACCAAGGAAAAAGGTGACAAAAAGAATGACGATAGAATATTTTTTGGAAAGGATCACAACTGAGATGATTGTGAATTAAAGGTTGGGAGAATTCAACTAGGGAGGTATAATATGGCATGGATTTTAAGGAAATTGAGGCCAAATGGCAAAAGTTTTGGGAGGAACATCCGGAGATGTATCGAGCGGATGATGAGGCGACAGAAGAAAAAAAATATATATTAGTGGAATTTCCCTATCCATCAGGAAGTGGTTTGCATGTGGGACACGCTTTCTCTTTTACTGGGGCTGATGTATACGCTAGGTTTAAGAGGATGAAAGGCTATAAGGTTTTGTTTCCGATGGGGTGGGATGCTTTTGGATTACCAACAGAAAATTATGCCATTAAAAATAAAAGACAGCCTCAAGAAGTAACAAAAGAAAATACGGAACGCTTTAAAAAACAGATGAAACGTTTAGCGTTTTCTTTTGATTGGGAAAGAGAAATAAATACAAGTGACCCGGCATATTACAAGTGGACTCAATGGATTTTTATACAATTATATAAGGCAGGTTTAGCCAAAAAGGAGGAAATGCCAATTAATTGGTGTCCCTCGTGTAAAATTGGTTTGGCTAACGAAGAAGTGGTTGATGGAAAGTGTGAGAGGTGTGGCAGTGAAGTGGAGAGAAGAAGCATTTCTCAATGGGTGGTAAAAATAACTGATTATGCGGATAAATTAATTGAAGGACTAAATAAGACGGAGTTTATTGACAAAGTTAAACAAGCACAAATTAATTGGATTGGGAAGTCCGAAGGAGCAAGGATAAATTTCAAAATAAAGGACAGAGAAGAAAGTTTGGAAGTGTTTACTACCCGGCCGGATACTTTACCGGGGGCGACCTTTATGGTGGTAGCACCAGAACATAAGATTTCCTTGGAAATGGCTAAAAGAAACGAAGAAATAAATAGATATATTGCTAAAAGCAGAAAGAAGAGTGATTTGGAAAGAACTGAGTTAAATAAAGCAAAAACAGGGGTGTTTTCGGGATTATATGCGATCAATCCTTTTAATAATAAAGAAATTCCGATTTGGATATCTGATTTTGTTTTAGTATCGTATGGAACTGGAGCGATTATGTCGGTTCCGGCTCATGATGAGAGAGACCATGCGTTTGCAAAAAAATTTAATTTGCCGATTGTATCAGTGGTGGAAGTAAAAGAAGAATGGAATTTTGAAGAGAAGCCATATACTGAAGTGAAGAAAGGAGAAGAGTTTGAAAAAATGCTGAACTGGATTGAAGCAAAAGGAATAGGAGAGAGAAGCGCCTCGTATCATTTGAGAGATTGGATCTTCAGCAGACAGCATTATTGGGGTGAGCCAATTCCAATGATTTTTTGTGAGAATGACGGGTGGGTGCCTGTACCGGAAAAGGATTTGCCGGTAGTGCTACCAGAGGTTGAGGCTTATGAGCCGACCGATGACGGCAAAAGTCCTTTGTCAAAGATAGATAGTTGGGTTAAATGTAGCTGTCCGCTTTGTGGAAAGGATGCCAGAAGAGAAACAGATACCATGCCTAATTGGGCTGGCTCAGATTGGTACTTTTTGAGATATATTGATCCACATAATGATATGTTTTTATCTAGTAAAGAATTGATGAAAAAATGGTTACCGGTGGATGTTTATATTGGTGGCGATGAACATAATACACTTCATTTGTTATATTCCCGTTTTATTTATCAATTTTTGAATGAAATTGGGGTAGTCCCTAAAGAAATTCCTGAAGCGTATTTTAAAAGAATTTCCCATGGAGTTATTTTGGGGCCAGATAATCAGAGAATGAGCAAGTCTAAAGGTAATGTAATCGTGCCAGAAGTAGTGGCAGATAAGTATGGAGTAGACGTATTGCGTTTGTATTTGATGTTTATGGGTCCTTTTACAGGGACAATGGCATGGAACGACAAGACTTTAATGGGGGTGAGAAGGTTCGAAGAGAGATGGTGGAAGCTAATTAATAATCAATTAGATAAGAATGCTGCTAGCAGTAAAAAAGTTAAGGTGATAATTAATAAAACGATTACTGGTATGGAGATGGATTTAGAAGCTTTTGGATTTAATACGGCAGTGGCGAAATTAATGGAGGCTGTTAATGCTTTGGAGAAGGAAGATGTAAGTCGGGAAGATTTGAATAATTTAGTGAAGCTAATAGCGCCTTTGGCACCTTATATGGCCGAGGAGTTGTGGGTAAAATTAGGGGAGGAAGGATCGGTACATGAGATGAGTTGGCCTGAGGTGGAGAAGGAATATCTAGTAGAGGAAAGAAAGAATATTCCGGTGGCAATAAATGGAAAGGTCAGAGATCAACTGGTAGTGGAGAGTAGTCGTTTAAGGGAAGAAAAGGAAATCATAGAAGAGGCAAAAGTCTTAAAAAAAATACAAGAATGGATTGAGGGAAAAGAGATACTAAAAGAGATTTATGTGCCCGGAAAAATGGTGAATTTGGTAGTAAAAAGCTAAAAAAAGATGGAATTGGCAGAGTTTGGGTTAATTTGCTAGAAGATAAAATTATGGTTTTCTGATGGAATCTTTGGGAAACTTATAAAAGGTTATTTAAATGAATTGAGACAAAATTAACCAGGATTAAATGCAAAACGGATGCTCTTATTTGAGATAGTTTATTTGAGGTTTTCGAAAGTATTTTATAAAAGGAGATAAAAAAGGTAAAAAAGGAGTAAAAATGGAGGTTTATGCGGAGATTTTTGATATGTTTAGTTATTAATTGTAAGTTAAATTTTAGGTAAGTTAAATATTTTATTGCGGTAAAAATATTGTTAATTTAACAGATAATTATTGCGGAGAAAAATGCGGGTATTATAAAAAATATGCGGTTAATATAATTTATTGAGAATAGTTTTTGCGGAGAAAGTTGCTTATCGATGAGGAAAAGTGTCCCCACCAGGAATCGAACCTGGATTTGCCGCTTAGGGGGCGGCCGTTCTATCCATTGAACTATAAGGACGAAGGGTAAATGGTCGGGGATACAAGATTCGAACTTGCAACCTCACGCACCCGAAGCGTGCGCGCTAGCCAATTGCGCCAATCCCCGAAGGTAAAACAGTGTTATTTTAGCACGAGCTAGAGCTTAGATATGTTTTGTATACTAAAGTGTAGTTGCAGTTTAGTTTGATCTACTAACAAAAAGTATATGGGTAAAGAATTAGCAAATGAGGTTAGGGTTTGCTGATGAGGGATGAGCTAGGAAAGTAGTTGAGTTTTGGGGTAATTTTTTAAAAGATTGACAAAGATGAAAAATTATCTACACTTTTATTATGATTGAAGACACAAATCGCAATGTTCGAACTTTGATAGTTAGTTTTGTAGTTGCAATAATGGCACTAATACCTTTGAGGTTTATGGAATTAGGTGAAAGCGCTTTGCAGGTACCAGAAATTAGTCATACACAAGTTTTAGGAGAAAGTGTGGAAGTCGAGGAGGAGGTAACAGGATTAGGATTAGAAGCACCTTATGATGAAATAGAGAATGCAGCTGTAATTAACGGTCTTTGATAGTAAGAGAATAGAGTTGCTGCTTAAGAGTGAAAAGAAGTTTGTTACCATCGTTGGAGTAGAAGAGATTTTGAGGGTTAGTAGTGCCAATATATAGTTTTTGGAGATTGGTGCCGTCAAATTCGATGGCAAAGATAGTATTTGCTTTGGTGAAGACAAGTTGATTGGAGTTTGGTAGCCAAAAGGGAGGAGAAATGGAGGTGTCGCCAATGAGAAAATTGGTATCTTCTTCAATATCGTAGACATAATAACGTTGAGGTTGAAGTTCCCGGTTTTGGATTTGGGTGCTGATAACCTGAGGTGGGGTAATAAGATTACTGGCAAGAGTGCCACTAGTGGAAGCTTGATAGAGTATTTTTTTACTATCGGAAGAGAAAGAAAAGACGGCGGAATCGGTCGCAATTAATTGGCTTAAGGCCGGCGGAAGTTCGTTAATTTTATTTTGATTGATTTGATATTTAAGGGCATCCCATTCTTTTTTGATAGAGTTTAGTTGAGGAGTGATATCCTTGAGGTTGTTGATAGTGGTATTTTGATCCAGCGAAAGAAGGTAGTTGAGCTGGCCATTTTTGGAAGTAGCCAGAAGTTGTTTGGAATTGGGGGAAAATTTATAGGTAAATTTGGACCAGTCTAAAGTAGAAGTGTTGGCGACAAGTAATTTTGGATTGATAGAGGTGAAAGGTAGAAGTGATTCATAAGCATCTAAAATATAAAGGCCTGATTTTTTTAGCGAGGAGGAAGGGGTGGAAATAAGAGAAAAAACAATTCGGTTTTGATCCGGGCTGATATATGGGTTGCTAATTTCATCGGAAATAATGGAAAGAGGATCAGCAGCAGCACGAAAGAGGGAGGCGTCGCTTTGGTAGACTAATTCTTTTTGAATGAGAATTTTTTTACTCCAAGGTAAATAACCGTCTTTGCTGATTTTTATCTGATATTCGCCTGGTGGCAGGTTAATAGTATCGTCGGTGGCGGTAGTAAGAACACCGTTGATGTAAACACTGGCTGATTTGGGTTTGGAGGTGGCCGAGAGAAGTCCGGTGGCCTTGAACTCTAAAGTATTGTTGGCAATATTGAGACGATAACCGCGAGCGAAGATCGAGATGATATAGGTGCCACTGAATATAAGGATTAGAACGAAGATAAGAACAAAAAGACTTTTTTGATTTGAATGTGAGCTCATTAGTGTATTATATAGAATTATGGCTTGGATTAGAAAAATTGCTGTCGATTTGGGTACCTCGAACTGTGTCATAGCAACAGAAGAAGAAGGAATTGTGTTGCGCGAGCCCTCAATTGTAGCGATGGAGGCGGAGACTAAAAAAATATTGGTAGCCGGAAATGAAGCTAAAAAAATGGAAGGGAAGACTCCGGAGTATATTGAGGTAATTAAACCAATTGAAGGCGGAGCGATTGTAGATTACGAAGCAGCGGTGGGAATGTTAAAGTGGTTTTTCCGAGAAGTAATGGGATCGGCTTGGATGCTAGGTCCGGAAGTAATGGTGACAGTAAGTTCAGGTTTGACTCAAGTAGAACAGAGAGCAGTGTTGGATGCAGTCTTGGAAGCGGGAGCAAGAAAAGTACATTTAATCGACACATCCTTGGCGGCGGCTATTGGGGCAAAGATTCCAATTGCCGAAGCTTACGGCAATATGATCGTGAGTGTTGGTGGTGGAGTGACTGAGGTGGCGGTAGTGGCTTCAGGAGGGGTAGTGGCAAGTAAGTGTATCCGCGGGGGTGGAGGACGGATTGACGATAGTTTGGAAGATTTTTTAAAGAAAAAATACGGAATTGCGGTGGGGATTCAGACAATAGAGAATGTAAAAGTTAAATTGGGGACGGCAGTAAAGTTGAAAAAAACGGAGGTGTTGGAAATCGGGGGTAGGGATTTGATGTATGGATTGCCAAGGAATGTAGAAATAAATTCTGACGAAGTGTTTGAAATTATCAGACCGCTGTTAGATGAAATAATTTTAGCAATCAAGGAAACTTTACAAGTGACCCCTCCGGAGTTGGTGGCGGATATTGCTGATAGAGGAGTAGTGTTGGTGGGTCTGGCATCAAAATTAAAAAACTTGACTTTGTTATTGACCAGGGAAATTGGAGTGGCGGTGCACCTGGCAATTGAGCCAGAAAATTGTGTGATTAAGGGGGCGGAGATGGCAATGGAGAATTTGGAAATATATCGCAAATCAATTAAGTGATATAGTCGATTTTTGTATCTTATATTGTATATTTATTGGGTAGATTTTGGGATGTATATTTATGAGATTTATATCTTATATTTTAGAAGTGATATTTTTTAGATATTTTTTGATAAAAATAGATTTTTGTTCTATTTTTATGATAAAAATATGAGTAAATTTATTGTTCAATAAGTAAAATATGGCATATATTTATTTTTCTAAAAATATCCTCATAATTTTTGAGGTTAAGAAAAATGATATAGTCTAGTAATACCCTAGTGGTGTATAATTATATAGGATGTTTTGATAAGTAATAAATATATAGGAATTTAGTTAAGAGTAGTTTTTTGGAGGAAAGGGAGATATTATAAGTTATCTAATGAGCAAAAAAGGGCAAAAAATAGAGAAAAAGCTGAGGGTGACGAGTGATGTTTTTGATGGAAACTATTGGGAAATCTTTGATTTGATGTTTTTTGGCAGAGATAAGTCGGAACTGCTAAAGTATTTAGAAAGGGAAATTGAGGAAGGACGAGAAAAAATATGGGTAACGACGGTTAATCCGGAGTTCATAATGAAAATGGATCAGGATAAAGCTTTTGCGGAAGTTATCAATAAAAGTAATATTAAAACAGCGGACGGAATTGGGTTAATTTGGGCCAGAGAAGTACTTAAATATCCTAAAGGAATAAAAAGGTTAATAGCGGCCTGGCGGATGGGGGTAAAAATTTTGGAGGGGAAAGAGAGGAATAATTTGATTTCGGGAGCGGATTTGATGTTCGATATGGCAAAAGGAAAAAGAAAAATTTTTCTTTTGGGGGGCTTTGGTCGGAGGGCTGAAAAGAGTGCGAAATATTTAGAAAAAATAAATCCGAAAGTGAAGATTGGTTGGTGCCAGGGAGATCCAGAAATAAAAAATAGCGAAGTAATAACAAGAATAAATAAGTTTCAGCCGGACTATTTGCTGGTGGCTTACGGAATGAAAAAACAAGAAGAGTGGATTGAGAAGAATTTGGATAAATTAAAGGTTAAAGTGGTAATGGGAGTGGGGAGAAGCTTTGATTATTACAGTGGGGAGCTAAAAAGGGCACCAAAATGGGTAAGAAAGATGGGTTTGGAGTGGCTGTACAGTTTGATCAAGGAGCCTAAGAGGTGGAGAAGACAATTGGCCCTGCCAAAATTTGTATGGAAGGTACTAATAAATTAATTTTTATTTCAAAAAATGAATAAGAAAGAACAAGATAAGGTAAACGGGGAAAATAGAAGAGAAAGGTTGGTGTATGTGATGGGGGAAGTAGGTGGAGATTTTGTTTGGATGTTGAAGTGTGTGCCTGAAGTAGTTAGACAAAGATTGACTGACTTGAGAATTAAAAGAAGGATGAGAAGATAATTAGTTTTTAAATTCCCCCCAGAGCTTGATTTCGGTTTCGAGGGCGTAACCTTTGGCGATGGCTGCGGTTTGAACATGGCGAATGATGGCTAGATAGTCGGCGGCAGTGGCGTGGCCAAGATTGAGAATAAAATTACCGTGTTTAGGGCTGATTTGTGCGTCACCGATTCGGAAAGCTTTGAGATTGAGTTCCTGATCAATAATGCGGCCAGCAGAGTCGTTTGGAGGATTTTTAAAAACGGAACCAAGAGAATTCATAGATTGGATTTTGGCTTTTTGAATAATCCAAGCATCCCTGACAGCTTTGGCTTTTTGGATGTCACCCTGATAAAGACGGAAGACTGCGGAAAGAATAATTAGGTGGGGTTTGTTGAAAAATTCTGAATGATCGTAAGACCAGGAGAGATTATCTGATTTCAAAATCTCAACTTTAAAAGTTTGAAGATTAAAAACAGTGATAGTATCTAAATATTGATTGATGTTGTAGCTACCACCATGAATATTACAGAAAATAGCCCCACCCACAGTTCCGGGAATATATCCAAACCATTGAAGACCGGTGAGATTGTGTTCAATTGTCCAGCTAAGAAAAAGGGGAAAAGATGTTCCCGAATCAACTTGAACTAAAGTTTGGGGAAAATGAGATTCATCATAATTTAGTTTTGTAAAATCCAAGTATTGACTGGGGTTATCTTGTTTAAGGTGGACCTCTGAAGTAGTTTGTTTGGTGGGAGGTAGATCAGTTTTTATTATTTTAATTTGAGCCGCAATATTTTTGATAACAGTACCCCGAATACCTTTATCAGAAATGAGAACATTGGAGCCATTACCAAGGATAGTGAGGGGAGCGGAGGAATATTTTTTTAAAGCCTCGATGAATTCTTCGGTAGTACTGGTGATAATGAATGTTTCGGCCGGGCCACCAATTTTGACGGTAGTATAAGGGGCAAGAGGATGATTTTGATAAATATCCATAGGAAAGTATATCAGTTACTAATTATGAATTATTTTTTTATATAAAAATACCTTTTATTTGGGATTAATTAGTTATTTTATCTTCTAATAATAAAATATATTATGTCAGTGTGGATAAGTGGAGAAAATGTGTTAAAGCCTATAGTATTTAAGATGTTAGAATGAATCATGATTTTAGGAATTGATCCGGGATTAGCCAACATAGGATGGGCGGTATTAAAAAACGAGAATGAAGCAGTCGATTCCGGATGTTTAGTAACTAAGTTGAATAGTGATTCGACCGAAAGATTGGCGTTTATTTATAATAAATTAGAAGAAATAATTAAGAAATATAAAGTAGAGACAGTGTCGCTGGAATCGTTGTTTTTTGCTAAAAATGCAAAAAGTGCCTTGCCAGTAGCAGAAGCAATTGGAGTGATTAAACTTTGTGGGGTGGAAAATGGGTGTAGGGTAGTGGAATATACCCCTTTGCAGATAAAGATGGCTTTGGTGGGCTATGGCAGGGCCGAGAAGGAACAGGTGGAAGCAATGGTGAGAAATCAATTAGGATTAAAAGAAAGGGTAAAAATTTCTCATGAAGCTGATGCAATGGCAGCGGCGCTGACAGAATGTTTTACGATGAAAATATAGTTTGTTTCGGCTTTTGTTCGGAAGCAGGCTGTGCTAAGATGGGTTTATGATTTCGAGCCTGCGAGGAAAAATTGATAGAGTGTGGGGGAATTATGTGGAAATTGAAGTTAATGGAGTAGGTTATTTGGTGTGGATGGGAAAGAATAATTATACGGAAGGACAGGAGGTAAAAATATATACCTATATGGCGGTATCAGAAAATGAAATGGCCTTGTATGGCTTTGAATATTTTGAAGATTTAGATTTATTTAAAATGTTGATTACAGTGTCGGGAGTGGGGCCAAAATCGGCGGCCCAAATTTTAGGTCAGTGTAAAGGTGGAGAAGTTATTAAAGCAATTGGAGATGCTGATACTAGTTTTTTTGAAAAAATTAAAGGAGTAGGAAAAAAGACAGCGCAAAGAATTATTGTGGATTTAAAATCTAAAATTGGAGGATTGGGGGAATTGAATTTGAAGGATGATCTACCTTTGTTGGAAGACGACGTAGTATTAAGCTTGAAACAATTAGGATTTGAGAAAAAAGAAATTGAGGCAGTAATGAGAAGAATGCCAAAAGAGTTAATTGAGGTTGAAGATAAAATTAGTTGGTGTTTACAAAATTTGGGCTAATAAATGACGGATAAAAACTTGGATCCAAAATTAAAAAACGAAGATAAAGAAATTGAATTGTCTTTGCGGCCAAAAAAATTAGCAGAATTTATTGGTCAAAAGAAATTGAAAGAGCAATTGGGGATTTTTATTGAAGCGGCCAAAAAAAGAGGAGAAGCTTTGGATCACATTTTATTTTATGGCCCACCAGGGTTAGGAAAAACAACTTTGGCGATGTTGCTGGCGGCGGAGATGAGTTCAAATATTAAAATTACTTCTGGTCCGGCATTGACTCGGGCAGGTGATTTAGCGTCAATTTTAACGTCCTTGAAGAAAGGAGATTTGTTGTTTATTGATGAAATTCATCGTTTAAATAAAACTGTTGAGGAAACGCTTTATAGTGCCATGGAGGATTATGCTTTGGATATAATTTTGGGAAAAGGGCCGGCAGCAAGGTCAGTAAGATTGAAATTACAAAAATTTACGATTGTGGGAGCAACAACACGGATTGGTTTAATTTCCGGACCAATGAGAGATCGTTTTGGGATTGTACAACAAATTGATTTTTATGAGGATAAGAATTTAGCAGAGATAGTTGAAAGAACAGCTCAGTTATTAAATGTAAAAATGGATCCGGCAGCGGCGGGAGAAATTGCCAAGAGATCAAGAGGAACACCGAGAATTGCTAACCGTTTGTTAAAGAGGGTGAGAGATTATGCCCAAATTAACAATGATGGTTTAATCACGGTGATGGAAGCGAGGGATGCTTTAGAGAAATTAGGAGTAGATGAGTTAGGTTTAAATGATGCAGATAGGAAGTATTTAGATGTGGTCAAAAAACAGTATGGTGGCGGACCAGTGGGGGTGGAAAATATTGCGGCGGCATTGACCGAGGATGTAGAGACAATTACTGATGTTTACGAACCCTTTTTGATGAAAAAAGGATTGATTAAAAGAACGCCGAGAGGAAGAGTAAGCCAATAACCAAAAAAGGCAGCTAGAAGTTAATCTAACCGCCCTTAAGGCAAAGTAGAGGGAATATTATTCGCTTTGGATGCCGAGTAGCCAGAGAACAGCTTCCTTGCGATAACGACGATCACCGCGAGCATTGATGCGGATGGCGGGAAGCTTACCCCGTTTACCCCAACGCTTGATGGTGAGCTTGGAAACGCGCAACAAATCAGCAACTTCGGCGACAGTCAGAAGGTCGGGGAGGTTGTCGATGCTGATACCATTAATTTTTTTTTGGGCAGATTTTTGAGATACAAGTTTATCTTGTGCTATGTTTTGATCGTCCATTTGATGAGTCCTCGTGTATCAAATTAATCTTTAATTATAATCATTAAAACACAAAGGATATTAGTAGGTCAATAGATCAAAAAGTGAAAAGAGAAAAAATGTTGTAGAATTGATTTATGACAGAGTACAAGATTGCCTTTTTTGGGGTAAAAAGTTGGGAGAGAGCAATTATAGAAAAGGAAATAGTGAACCTAGATGCTTGCGGAGTGGGAATATTTGAAGAGGAAATTCAAGACAAGATTGAGGTAGCGAAGAAGTACGAGATTGTGTCGGTGTTTATCTATTCAAAAATGGATAAAGAAGTATTGGATAAATTGCCTAATTTAAGGATGATTTCGACTAGGTCGACTGGATTAGACCATATTGATATGACAGAATGTAAAAAAAGAAAAATCGAAGTTATGAGTGTTCCGGTTTATGGATCGGATACGGTGGCAGAATATACTTTTGCTTTGATTCTGGCGGTGGCAAAAAAAATAGTAGAAGCGCATCAGGCGGTAGAGGAAGATGAGTTTAGCCCGGAAGGGTTGACGGGAATTGATCTAGTTGGTAAGACTTTAGGGATAGTTGGATTAGGAAAAATTGGAAGTAATGTAGCCAAAATCGGTCGAGGTTTTGGAATGAAGATAATGGCAGTAGATAAGAATCCGGAGGAAAAAATAATAAAGAAATATAAGGTGAGATTGGCTGATTTGGAAACTTTATTGAGGGAGGCGGATATTGTAACTTTGCATGTGCCGGCGCTAAAGGAAACTCATCATTTGATTAATCGGGAAAATATAAAATTAATGAAAAAAGGGAGTATTTTAGTGAATACTTCAAGGGGAGCGGTGGTGGAGACGGAAGCAGTTATTTGGGCTTTAAATAAGCAAATTTTGAGAGGGGTTGGGTTGGATGTAGCTGAGGAGGAAGATAAGGTGGAGAGTTTGTCAATGATAATGAGCCAAAGACCAAGCAAAGAAGATTTACAAGACGTGTTGAGTTACCACATGCTTCGCGATAGGGATGATGTGGTGTTTACGCCACATAATGCCTTTAATACAGAAGAGGCGATTGGAAGGATTGTAAAAACAACAATAGAAAATATTAAAAATTTTTGTAACAATAAACAATGAAAGCAGTCATCATTTGTGGAGGAATTGGCAGTAAGATGTGGCCGGAAAGCCGTGGCAATTCCCCAAAACAATTTTTGCCTTTAATCGGTGAAAAATCATTATTCCAATTAAATTGGGAAGCGTTGAGACTTAGATTTGGGCCTGAGGAAATATTTTTACAAACAAATGCGCTTCAGGCGGAAATTGCCAGAAAACAAGTGCCGGAAATTTTAGCGGAAAACGTGTTTATTGAACCGGAAATGAGGAATCAGGGACCGGCGACGGGTTTTGCCGCAGCTTCATTAATTAAGAAAGGTTTTGGAGATGAAGCTTTTATGTTGGTTCAGGCGGATGTAATGAGAAAGCCGGAAGAAAAATTTATAAAAATGGTAGAAGTAATGGGTAATTTAGCCGAATATTCGGAAGATTATATTACCGGTGGAATTAGTCCCGAAAGGATAGTGGCGGGGGTTGATTATCTGGTCAAGGGAGAGTTGGTTAAAGAAGAGAATGGGGTGAAAGTTTATAAAGTGGCAGATTATATTGACCGAAGCGAGGAAGAAAAAATTAAATCGTATTTAGGATCGGATAAGTTGTTGATTCATGCTAATCATACAACGATGACGCCGAATAATTTGATGAAAATGTATGAAAAATATCGGAAGGAATGGTATGAGCCATTGATGAATATTGTTAATGGTGGGGATATTCCTAGCGAATATGCCAAAATGCCGAAGGCGGGAATTGAAGAGGTAACAAAAGAGGCCTATGTTAGCGGTGGGGCAATGGTAGCAGAGTTGCCCTTTGAGTGGATTGATTTTGGAACCTGGGAAAGCGTGATTAATTATCAATTGTTGACGAACAATTACGAGCTAAAGGGTGTCGAGATTGGAGGAGAGAATAATTATGTGCGGAATAAAAAATATACAGCTATTATCGGACTAAGTAACTTGGCAGTAATTGAAACTGAGGATGCTTTGTTGATAATGCCCAAGGATCAAAGTGGAAAGGTGGGAGAGGTGGTGGACAAATTAAAGGGGGAAGATAAAACAGAATTACTTTAATTTGCTGTATAGTTCAACTGCTCCGCGGGGGTTTAGCAAGCTCATACGCTGGGATCGGTTCCAAATATAGTCATAAAATTGCTTGAGAGTATCAGACAGGTCTTGGTCGTGGATTTCAAGACAAAAAATATTTTGACGTTGATATTGGTACATGGCGACAACATCGTTGTAAAGTAAAATTTCCATTTGTGTTTTTATTTCAGCAGGATCGAGATAGCGGCATTCCCAAATATCGACAAATTCAGAGATGTTGGTCCAAGCAGGGATTTCTTTTAAATTGGTAAGTTGGCGACTGCTTTTTAGCTTTTGGCGAATAAATTCAAGGCGAACTCGTTCACTAAAATCAAAGTCAAGAAACGCGGACATATTGGCAACTTCAAAGACGCGAAGAGACCCAATAGCTCGAGTACTATTCCAGGTGACTTGTTTTAAACCGTCTAAACCTTCGTAGCGAATAATTTGGGAGTCATGAAATTTATTGAGACTGATGTCGGCTAATTCATTAAAAAATTTTGGGAGAGAATCCTCTAGAGTTTGAATCTCAGATTTTTTTTGTTTAATAAGTGCTTCGAGTTGACGGTAGGAATTGGCTTTAAAACGAGTGGAGTAGGCTTTTCCGGTGGAAATTATAAGATTTTTTTCGTGTAATGACTGGCAGAGATTATATATTGTGGCTCGGGAAATTTTTAAGCTGCGGCTGAGAGAAAGGGCAGTTTGTTCACCTTGATTTAGCAAGAAAAGATAAATGAGTGACTCAGAGGAGCTAAGGCCAAAGGATGAGAGTTCGGCAATTAAATTGTCAGGAATTGTTGACATTTGTTGAATTATTTAATGATGATAGATATATTAACTTGATAGTTAATTAAAAATCATCTTGATTTAAATGTCAAATATTAATGACACTTGGCTAGATTTAAATACAGTGAACCTGCTTGGGCGGGTAGATAGTCGGATTGATAAAGCAGATTTGGTGAAACAAACAGCTCGAATCTATGAATTGGGTAGAATAAAAGAATATCGTCAAATTCACGAGGGATTTGAGGATTACAATATAAAATTAAAAACAAATAAAGGAACTTTTTTGGTAAAAGTTTTTTCACAATATAAGAGTTTTAGGCATGTAAAGGATAATATTCAAGGACTTTTAAACTTTGCTAGTGATGGGGTTGAAGTACCAAGATTAAAGAAAAATCAATTGGGTGAGTATCTATTTTATTATGAAACAAAAGAGACAAGTGCCTTGATCTGTGTAATGGAATTTTTTATGGGAAAGAGTTTTTTGAAATGGGGGCTGGAGCCGAAAATGGAAGAAATATACAGGGTTGTAAAAAACATGGCTTTAATAAATAGGAGTAAATTTAAACCACTGGGGATTTATGATGTGTGGAATGTGGTAAATCTTGAGGCCGAATTTGCAAAAAAGAGTGAATTTTTATCATCTGAGGATAGGAAATTAATATTACCTTTAGTGAGATGGATAAAAAAAATTGACTTTAAAAAGTATAAGCAGGGAACCATTCATGGAGATTTGCAAAGATCAAATATATTGAAAAATAAAAACGGAGAATTGAGAGTGATTGATTTTTCGGTAATGGAATACAATGCAGTAGTAATTGAGTTAGCGGTATTTTTGGGATTATTTTGTATAAATCCCAAAAAAAAGGATACTGAGACCGAGCTAAGAAAAATCTATAGCGAGGTGTTGAAGGAATACCAAAAATACAATAAGTTGCCGAAAAAAGATTTGATAATTTTGCCGAAATTGTTGGCGGCAACATATGCAATAAATAATTTGGCTTCGAGTTATGAGATGAATGGAAAGGGAAATAATTCAGAGGAAACAAAATATTGGATTGAATTGGGGAGAGAGGGAATGAAATTGATGGAGAAAGTACACTTTGGAGAAAAGTAATTTGGGGGAGTTAAACAGTTTATTATAGTATAAATTTTTAGATAGGGATTGATTTGGGAAGAAAAGTTTTTAGAATGGGAGAATGAAGTATATTTTTGTAATGGGAGGAGTGGTAAGTGGATTAGGGAAAGGGGTGGTGTCGTCATCAATAGGGCTGTTGCTAAAATCTTCTGGTTTTAAGGTAAATCATATTAAAATTGATCCATATTTAAATATTGATGCAGGGACGATGAGACCAGCGGAGCACGGAGAAACTTTTGTGACGGCTGATGGGGGAGAGATTGACCAAGATTTGGGTAATTATGAGAGATTTTTAAATCAGGATTTTTCAAAAGACAATAATATTACTTCGGGAAAAGTTTATAAAAAAATAATTGAGGATGAAAGAGCTTTTAAATATGAGGGTCGTGATGTGGAAATGATTCCGGATGTACCAAATGAGGTAAAGAGAAGATTTTATGAAATGGAAAAAGGTTATGATTTTGTGGTAGTAGAAATTGGTGGAACTACAGGAGATATTGAAAATTTACCCTTTTTATATGCCGCCAGAGAAGTGGGAAGAGAAAGAGAGGTGATGTATATAATGGTGTCGTATGCGCCATTTTTGAGAAATGTGGGGGAGTTAAAAACTAAACCAACCCAACATGCGATTTCGGAATTAAGGGCGGCGGGAATAGTTCCGGACGCAGTGATTACCAGAAGTGAGACAGGTTTAGATTTGCCAAGGCGGGAAACTTTAGCTAAGCGATGTTTTTTGGATGATGAAGCAATTTTTGATGATCCGGATTGTGATTCAACTTATAAGGTGCCCTTGATTTTGGAAAAACAGGGTTTGATGAAGAGAATTAGAAAACATTTTAAAATAAAAAAACATCCAACAGATTTGAAAACATGGAAAGAAATGGTTAAAAGGATGGATAAGGCCAAAAAAATAGTCAAAATTGCTCTGGTGGGAAAATATGTTAAATGCGGAAAAGGGAATCATAAAGATGTTTATGTTTCAGTTTTAGAAGCATTGAAACAGGCAGGAATTGCCAATGGAGTAAAAGTAAAAATTGATGCAATTGATTCGAATGAGTTTAAAGAAGGAGATTTAAAAAAATATCAAGGAATTGTGGCTCCACAAGGGTGGGGAAGCCGAGGGGTGGAGGGAATTATCAAGGCAATAGGGGTGGCCAGAGAGAATAAAATTCCTTATTTAGGCTTATGTTTTGGGATGCAGATGGCGGTAGTGGAAATTGCCCGTGATGTGGCAAAATTAGACGGAGCTAATTCAATAGAAGTAAGTTCGGAAACTAAATTTCCAGTAATTCATTTGATGCCGGAACAGAAAGAATATTTAAAGAAAGGTCAATATGGAGGAACGATTAGATTGGGAAATTGGCCGTGTAAAATTAAAAAAGGAACTTTGTTGGAGAAAATTTATGGTCAGGAGATGGTAGAAGAGAGACATCGGCACCGATATGAGGTTAATAATGACTATCGAGAGGCTTTAGAAAAGGCGGGAATTGTTATTTCGGGAACTAGTCCAGATGGAAAATTAGTGGAAGCAATAGAGTTAAAAGGCCATCCATTTTTTGTGGGAACACAATTTCATCCGGAGTATAAATCCCGACCGCTTGACCCGCATCCGATTTTTGTAGAGTTTATTAGAGCAAGCTTATAAAAAAATCCCCCTCGAAAGAGGGGGATTTTGTTTCAAAAGAAAGTTGACTTATTTAAGTTCAACTTGAGCACCAGCGGCTTCCAATTTAGCTTTAGCATCATTGGCAGCTTCTTTTTTCATAGTGCCGAGGTTGGCAGGAGCAGCATCGACCATGTCTTTGGCTTCTTTCAAACCTAATTCTGGTTTGAATTCGCGGACGACTTTAATGACGGCGATTTTGTTGGTACCAGCGTTGGTGATAACAACGTCAAATTCGCTTTTTTCTTCAGCAGCAGGAGCAGCAGCACCAGCAGCAGGAGCACCAGCAGCAGGAGCAGCAGCCATAGCTACAGCTTTAACATCGAATTTCTCTTCGAGAGCCTTGACTAATTCGGAAAGCTCTAGAACAGAAAGTTCGGAAATTTGGGTTAGAATTGTTTCTAATTTTTTATCCATTTTTTTAATTGTTAAATAAATAATTAACTGATTAGTTGGAGGCTGCTTTCTTGTCAGAAAGAGCTTTTAAAGTTAAAACCAATTGCTGTTGATTGAAACGCATGGCGTAAACAATACGTTGCATTGGGTTTTTAAGTCCACCAATAAATTGAGCAATAAGGGTGGATTTTGAAGGAAGTAATAAGAATTTTTTAAGTTCGTCGAGGGAAAGGATTTTTTGATCGTAGAGACCATATTTGAAGTAGGTTTTCTCTTTTTCCTTGTTAACGGCATCAATTTCTTTTAGAGGAGCGATTTCGTCTTCGTTACAGTAGACGATAGCGGTGGGTCCGGTAAGAGTTTCCGGTAAATTTAAACCCATTTTGCCCAAAGCACGGGTAATAAGAGAATTTTTAACAACTTCAAGTGAAGCACCGGCGCTTTTAACTTTGGCACGAAGAGTGCTGACATCAGCAGCAGTTAAACCCTGATATTGGAGTAGGGCAGCGGATTTGGCTTCAGAAAGTTTTTTGGTGACTTCGTCGACCTTTTCAATTTTTTGTATTTTAGCCATATTTTTAAATAAAAAATGCCTCGAAGATCGAGGCAACAATTAGAAATCTAGTTGGTTCCTCGGCGGGACTTATTTGAATGCCGGCTGTCTTCGGGTTAACAGGGTGATTATACACTAATTTGGGGGCTTGGCAAAGAGGAAAAATGGAAGTACACTTCGAGCGTTATTATTGGTTGTCAGAGTTCCTGATTACAGAAATATTTCTGTGGTGGGGAACCAGGATAACGTAGGAGGCAAAAATGGAAGAAAAAAGAGCCTTAGGGGTAATTAATGGTTTGTCTTATGGAAATGAGAGGATGAAAAGTTTGTTGGAGTTGGTTTATTTTGAAGGAAAAGGGGTGGTTGATCAGTGGCCGGAGACGGCGGTGGAAAAATTTGGATCCAGATCGGTAAGGGCAGTGGGATGTTTAATACATCATAGAATCGATTTTCCGAGATTGGTGATTAAGGGCAAAAAATATTGGGCAAGCGAAGAAGGAAAAAAGGTTGACCAAGCCTTGGGCGATTTTATTGAAAGAAGGAGAGAAAAGAGAGGATAAAAGAAATTTTGGGAAGAGAAATGTTTCGAAAGGGGCATAATGGTTTTTCGGAATATGCGGGGGCAGAAATTCCGGAAGAAATTTATTTGAGAAGAAAATAGAACTAGGAATAAATGGGTGGAATTTTAGATAAATTTTGCTAAAATACGCTTTATGTATGGAAAGTTGTCTTGGAAACAAGATTTTGATGGTAAGAAAATAGGAGTGGTCAATTGCAATGGGAAAGGTATGGATATTAGGGATATTGTGGCTGAGTGGTATGATGGGCCGACTAAATTTAATCTATTTTTTATTGATTTTAACGGGTTGTTTGTAAATTTAATTGAAAATATCGTTGTACCAAATAAGCGAGTTAAAAGTAGTAATGAGAATTTAGTGTCATTATCTTTCGAATCTGATTTGGTTTCTGAATTATTAAACCAATTAGTCGAAGTGGTGAATTTTTCTTCAAGACCGATAATTTCTGATGACAGAAAAAAGAAATATTCTTCTATTTTAGAAAGTGTAGCTTTTGAGATGATGAAATACAGAAAGGCCAACCATTGGGATAATTCCGACTTAACGATTGTTCCCTTAAAAGGAGGAAGTTATTTTTTAAATTTTTTGGATAAGACATCTATTCATAATAAAACCTTGGCTATTGATTGCAAAAGGATCCCGGTTTTAAAGAGAAATTCTTTTTGTTTTGGAATGGGAATTAATTCTATGAAAGAATTTCCCATGAATAGTGATTATAAAAAATTTTTAATAAAAGGACGATGTAAAAAAATCAGAGTAGTGGAGCTGTGTGTTGTTTCCGGAATGACAACCATTGGCTTTTTGCTTTATCTTAAGGAAAACAATATTGTGCCAGAGGAAGTTGAAATAGATACAATTGCCATTTCTCAACAAGGATATGAATCGGTTATGCGCTTTGCTGAAAGAGAGGGTTTTAAAGTGAAGTTTTTAACTGGTGGGGTGTATTACCATTTGGGTAATTATTACGTTTCCAGAAGGGATGAGTTGTTAACTTTAGACGGTAGGTCGGTAATAGGTGACGTAAAGAAGTTTTTGGATTAAAATATAAGCATATGAAGATTTGTTTTGTAGCTTCAATCAAAAATAAAGAGGCAAATGTTGGCTCATATGAAAAGATAATCGAAGTTTTAAAAGAAAGTGGAGATAAGGTGTATTACGAGCACGTTATGAAGTATTTTCAGAAAGATTTGAATGCTTTAACGGAAGACAAAAAAGTTGAATTTCATAAAAAAGTAATAGATTTAATCAAGAATTCCGATTTGGTGGTAGCTGAGATAAGTAGTCAAAGTTTAAGTGTGGGTTATTTAATTTCAATGGCTTTGGATTTGTCGAAACCAACTGTTTTGCTTTATAAAGGACAAGATAAACCTAATATTATTTCAACTCTGGAACAAAGCGATAAGCTTTTGGTTGGTTCATATAAAAACGATGATGATATAAAGGTAGTTTTAGAGACTTTATTATATAAAGCTAAAGGAAAATCTGATGTCCGGTTTAATTTTTTTGTGTCACCAAAAATTTTGGCTTACTTGGATTGGGTAGCGCAAAAGAGAATGATTCCCCGGTCGGTCTTTTTGAGAAATTTGATTGAAAGGGAAATGAAGAAAGATAGGGAATTTAAGGACTAATGCAAAAGAAAGTAGTTTTTGATTTTGATGGAACTTTAGCGGATACTTTTGGGCAAATGCTGTCTTTGGTAAAAGAATTTAGGCCGGATTTGAGTAAAGAGCAAATAGAAATATATAGAGAGTTGGGGGCGAAAAAGGCGAAGGAAAAATTGGGGATTTCGTTGAGGGAAATTTTTAGAATCATGAGAGTGGTAAAGATTAAACAAAAAGAAATTATTACGGAGGCAGAAGTATTTGACGGCATGGATAAATTGATAGCAAGGCTTAGAGAGGAAGGGGTGGAAGTGGGGATTTTAAGTTCTAATAGTAAAGAAAATATTGAGAAGTGGCTAAAGGAGAAAGGAATTGAAGTTGACTGGGTAAGATCGGAATCGACTATTTTTGGGAAGGAGAAGGCAATTAAAAAAGTTAAAAGTGAGGGGATGTTTTATGTGGGTGATGAAGTGAGAGATGTGGAAGCTTGCCGAAAGATAGGAGTAAAGATAATTGCGGTAGACTGGGGCTACAATTTAAGGAAGGCTTTGATAGAGGCACGAGCAGATTGGGTAGTGGAAGAGGCGGAAGAGATTCGAAAATTAGTTTTGAGTTTAAGCCAATAAGGAGACTGACGGCAAAGTTTTTTGATATCAGCGCGACTTTGAAGAAGGGATTTAACTACTTCTTCGAGAAAGATAGTGTTTTGGGAGCCTTTAACCAGAATAGTGGCATTTTGAGGTAAATTTTCTTTTAAATAGTCGGCGGCTTGCCACCAGTAGAGGAATTTTTTGGCTTTGGAGCCAAAGTAGCGGCTACACATGGGGCCGACACTAATGATTGAATCAGCTGATTTTAAAGCGTTTTGATAGAGATTTTGATGAGAAAGTTCGGAAGCGGCACCAAGTTCACGCATGTCGCCTAAAACGGCAATTTTAGGGGAGGGAAAGGTGGTCAGAAAATCAAGCATTTTGGTAGTGGCTAAGGGGGAGGAATTGTAGGAGCTGTCGATAATAGTGCTGTTGTTTTTGCCTTTAAAAATGGAAGAGCGACCCGGAGGTAAATGAAAATTATTTTGGAGATGTTCGATGGCTTCTTTTTGACTGAGGCCAAATTCTTTGGCGATGCAAAGTGCAGCGCCAAGAGAAACATGATAAATGTCAGGTAAATAATAGTTGGGAATATCAATTTTTATTGCTTTAATGAGAACTTTATGTTTGTTTTTAGTATAGGTTGTGACTAGGGGGTCGGCAGGATTGATGATAGCGGTAGCCGCTGAATTGACTAATTTGGCTTTTTCCTGAGCAATTTGATCTAAAGAAGAAAAATTTTCCAGATGAACTGGGGTGACGTTGAGAAAAACGCCGATTTGGGGCTTGGTGATGGAGAGAAGATAGTCCATATTTTTGGGAGGGAGAGATGAATCAATGCCCATTTCGAGAAGATAGATGTCGTAAATTTTCCAATTGGTCAGAAATTTTATGGGGACAAGTAGAGCGACTTTGAACCAGGAAAAAGGAGAAAAATCAGGGTTTTTGATGTTTAGGATATTAAGGGGGATACCGGATTCGGAATTGCCTCCATAATTAGTTTTAACCCTAAAATTGGGGGTTAAGGCAGCTTCTGCTGCCAAGAGGGTGGAGGTTTTACCAGCGGAACCGGTAATGCCGACAATTTTTAGTTTGGGATTAAGCAGCTTAATTTTTTGAAGTTGAAGACGGGCAAAAAAACGGAGATAGTAAAGGAAAAGAAGGCTAAGATTTTTTTTCACTGAAATAGTTTAACAAAAAACCCCGCCGGAGCGGGGTTTTTGAATTCAGTAAAAGAATTTATTTTTCGATAGCGACTTTGACGGCCGGACCCATGGTGGCGCAAAGGACTAATTTTTTGATCTTAGGAGCTTTGACAACTTTGATGAGTTCACCAATGTTGGCAGCTAATTCTTCGTTGGCCTGAGAAACTTTACCGACAATAAGATGAACCGCCGGAGATTTCTTTTCGGTTTTGATCATAGTTTTAGCTACGGAGAGACGCTTAACAGCTTCTTCTGGTTTATCGGTTAAGGTACCGGATTTAGGATTTGGCATTAAACCCTTAGGGCCGAGAAGACGAGCGAAGGGAAGAAGTTTAGGCATGGTGACCGGAGTGGCAATTAAGATATCGAAATTTATCTTTCCATCCTTAATTTCGGCCAATATTGTATCGTTTAGCACTACAATTTTCTTAGTGCCAAGGTCGAGGTGAGGGAAAGAAATTTCACCAAGGTTACCAATTTCGGTAACAGTAAGGTGGGCTTCAATTTTACCGTCGAATTTGGAAATAGAAGTTTCCTTGACGAGTTTAATGGCTTCGGAAAGGGAATAAGATTTAAGAATATCGACTTTCTTTTTAACCGCTTGATATTTTTTACCGCGGACACGGGCGGCTTTTTTAGTAACAGATGCTGTGCTTTCCTCGACTGGAGCGCTTGTTTCGGCAACGCTTTCAGTTTCTGGAGCCTTTTGATCTTCGACTTTACTTAGATCTTCCACAGCAAGTTTTTTAGCCTTTTTGGCTTTTAGTTCTTGAGAGGTTTTGCTCATTTTGAGTAGTTTAAATTGTAATAATTAGTACTTAATTTATTCGGTAACTTCAAAACCCATAGAGCGGGCGGTACCGGCAACCATACGTTTGGCAGCTTCGAGGTCTTTGGTGTTCAAATCATCCATTTTGTCAGTAGCAACTTTTTCGATTTGAGCCTGAGTGATTTTGCCAACTTTTTCGCGGCCAGTGGTGCCACTACCCTTGCTAATACCGGTAACTTTTTTGATCATATCGGTAACCGGAGGTTTTTTGATAATGAAATCAAAGGAACGATCTTCATAGATAGTAATAACGGCAGGAATAAGAGAGCCACGCATATCTTTGGTTTTTTCATTGAATTCGTTACAGAAATCCATGATTTTGATACCCTGAGGACCAAGAGCGGTACCAACTGGAGGAGCTGGGTTGGCTGAACCAGCTTGGATGGCTAGTTTAACGATAGTTTTAATTTTTTTAGGCATAATTTTTATAACTCTTTAGAAACTTGTAAAAAGTCGAGTTCGACGGGGGTTTCGCGTTCAAAGAAGGAAACAAGGACACGAAGTTTGCCTTTTTCCTGGTCGATACTATCAATAGTACCGATGAAATCAGCAAAGGGGCCGTTAGTAATTTTAACGACGTCACCAATGGAATAAGGAGTCTGAAATTTAGGTTTATCCTCTTCAGTGGTTTTAATAATATTGTCAACTTCGGATTGAGAAATAGGAGTGGGCTTGTTGCCAATGCCGATGAAGCCGGTGACACCCTGAGTAGTGCGAACGGTGATCCAGGAATCATCAGTAACGATCATTTGGACTAAAACATAACCAGGGAAGGTTTTTTCTTGGGTTTTGACTTTGGCACCGCGACGAATAACCATTTTAGATTGAATGGGGACGATAGCCTGGAAAATGTAATCTTCAAGGCCCATGGTTTTAATACGGGTTTTAAGAGCGTCAATAACTTTGTATTCGTGACCGGAGTAGGTGTTGATAACGTACCAAGCGGCGTCAATACCCGGTTCGTGAGTAGAGAGCTTAAATTGGAACTCTTTTTGTTTGGTTTTGATAGAGTTGTTTGGCATTTTATTTTGAACCAATAAGACCGATAGCTTGTGTAAAAATGTAATCAAATCCCCCTAAAATTAGGGAAACGATGACAGATATGGATATTACCACAATTGTCGACCGAATTATAGATTCACGTTTAGGCCAGGAGATTTGTTTAAATTCCGCCCTGACTTCCTTGAAAAAACTAATAATTTTCTGCATGAAGCTATTATACCTTAAGAAGGGGGAGGAGAAAATTAGGGATTGAGTTGGGCCGCTCTTGATGCAATCTGTCGCTGGTGTAATGAAAATGCGTGACCTAGAGCAGCACCATGATCAGCCATTCTTTTTAAATTAGATTCAGTTATGGAACGAAAGTCAGGGACAGTTTTATAAAAATCTTCAGCAATGTTTTTATTTGTTATTGAAATGGCAACTGGTAGGTGTCTACCTTTGAATTCAGTGAGGGCAATTTTGGGGTCTGAGGGAGACATAAACTTATCGGCTTCACTTTGAGCAACCTGAGGGACAAGATTAATTCTTGTGGCAGTATTATCTTCTAATTTTTGGAGGGTTTTGGCTGTGTAATCTTTACTTTCTCCGAGCATGGAACCTATTTTTTCTTGGAGTTTTTTAATGATTGACTCTAAATCACCAAATTCAAGAATTCTTTGATCAAGCTGTTCTAATTCCAAAAGTCCTTCGATGTATTTGGTGTCGTCATGAGTATTGTAGGAAAGAGAGGCAAACAAACCTACTAGTTCGTCGGCTAAATGATCTCGAATTTCAGCTTTGTTTTCTGGTTTGATTCCTTCTGGATTGAAATTGGTCATAAGACGATTGTATCAAAAAAGAGTGATGATATTTACATTACTAATGCAATAGTATTAGAATGATATAAGCATGAAAAAAAATGGGATTGGAGGACACAATTGGAGAGTATGTGGCTGTTTTGAGTGTGCCAAAAAACGGAAAACGAGTGTTTGGGGATTAGTGGCTTTGGGTTTAGCTTCAATATTTTGGCTGGTGGTAAGGACAGGGAGGAAGCCGTCGAGAATAAATTATCCGTGTCAAAGATTGGCAGCAGTAAATTCGGTAGCATTTCTAGGCTGGTTGGCAGCGGTTTTAGGAGTGAGTCGTCTGTTTAAAATTACCAGAAGTTCAGGTAGAAAATTATTTTATTTCGCTTCAATGGTGTTGGTTTTGGGAATGATGGTAAGTATTTATCAAGTATCAGTGAGGGATGCGATACCAAAAGCAGTAAGAGGACAAAGTGTTAATCCTAAAGTGGTTTGGATTCACGACACAGCGGCAACAAATAATGGAGTTGGTTATACCTATTCTTCGGGTAACTATGATGGCAGAGCTAGTTTGACAGGCTTGGAAGGGATGTTAGATCGGGGAATATTGGCGTTAAGTGGTCAATCATCAATCGCGGCAGCATGGAATAAAATT
Source organism: uncultured Gammaproteobacteria bacterium (assembly GCA_964516665.1). Taxonomy (GTDB): domain Bacteria; phylum Patescibacteriota; class Microgenomatia; order UBA12405; family UBA12405; genus UBA12158. The sequence goes on along the minus strand of CAZEXG010000001.1, from coordinate 27,680 downwards.
TTTACGGATCACAACGGAGGAACTGGTTACAGCGCTGGGGAAAAAATTTGTGTTAAGTTGAATTTTAATAATACTTTAGATCAAAATCAAATTAATAATTCGATTAACCCTTTGCCGCAAACAGCAATGGCACTGATAAGGCAATTGACTGTGGAAGTGGGGGTGTCGCAGGCAGATATTTGGCTCTTTGATGCTACTAGAAGTTTTCCGACGGCGTTTAATAGCGTAATTAGTGGAGTGTATTCCGGGGTTCAGCTTAATCCTTCGTATGGAGTTTGGGCATATGGAGAGGAGTTGGCTTTTGGAGAAAAGTTGACTCCATTGTTGAATGATGACAAATGTAAGTATTTGATTAATGTTCCCTTATTGAAGACACATTCGACGGTTCGGGCCAGTCTATCGATGAAGAATAATATGGGAACTATTGCGGGACCAGGTTCGTTTCACGATAGTCCGAGTTATGGTTTATTTAACTATAGCGAACTGGTTAACCTGAATAATTTACAAAAAATAAAAAATAAGACGATATTGATTGTTGGGGATGCGGTTTATGGAGTTTTATTGGGGGACCAGGAGGGGGTACCAAGCCATCGTTTGGATTCGATATTTTTGTCTACCAATACAGTATCGGTAGATTCGGTGATGACGGATTATATTCAAAAGCAGGCTGAGAGTACGGATGTTAACCCTTATCGGGTTAGTTTGTTATCGCCGGCGGCAACTAGCGGATTGGGTAATTATGAGAGTAGTTGTACTACAGGAACCCATGATTGTACGATGACTTATGCTTCGATAGATTTAGTTACATGTGACCCAAATTGTCCATCACTGGAACCAACTAATACACCGACACCAACTAATACACCGACACCAATTAATACACCGACACCAACTAATACGCCAGTGCCAACCGATACACCTGTACCGACTAATACGCCGGTACCAACAAATACACCGGTACCAACGGCGACGCCGACTCCGGCAATAATAGATGTCGGACCGACTAATCCAGTGAATGTAGTTTCCTTGGTGGAAGCTGGAACGCTAAGTTTGGTGGGAGGAACGAGTCCGGAAGATAGTCAGGGGGTAGTTGTAGGGGGAGGAGGAATTGTTTTTGAGTATGGAAACAACAAAGTCACACTAAGCAGGAATACTCAGATCAGTAGTTCAGTTGGAGAAAATTGGGATACGAGGGATATTTCTTTGAGTGTGGTCGGAGTAAACCAGATAGGAGGGGTGGGAAGTGATCAAAGTGTTATCGGGGTGCTACAGTGGGGAGTTCCAAACCTAGGTCTAAATTTTGACCAATCGATTGATGTGGAAATTTTTGTGGGGGAAGAATATGATGGTCAGACATTTAATATTTTGAGATCTATAAGCGGTAATAGTGGTTGGACAAGTGATGGTTTGGATAATTTGAGCTGTGTTGTCAGCCAGGGAATATGTAGTTTTTCAACTAGAAAGGCATCGTATTTTGCGGTGAGTAGAACAGTAGTGGCGAGTCAGACTTCTTCTACTTCTTCTCCTGCTTCGAGCGGTACTAGTGGCCCTCCAGGACCTCCCGTATGTAACAGTCAAATGCCGGTGGCAATACCAAGAATTTTTCAAATCAGAAGATTGAACAGTACTACCTTAAGACTTTATTTTGTGCCAGTACCAAATCCGGTAGATAGATTTTATATATCTTACGGAGAGACGCCGAAAGATAAATATGGGGTGGAATTTTTACAAGGAATTTCGCCAGGGGCACTTTATTACGATATTGGATATTTAAAGAAAAATATCAGATATTATTTTAGAATCAGGGCAGGTAATGGTTGTATGCCGGGAGAATGGTCGAAATGGGTATCTGGTCCGAGATATTCGTGGGTGCGGGTAGTTCATATTAAATAAAAGATAATTGGAGGAGCTGTTGAAGAAATTCCATTGGAAATTGAGAAGTTGTATCCGTAGGATATTAAAGAGGTTTAGTGTATAAATAGGTATGTTGGCAGATGCAACTTTGGAAATAAACACGACCAGAGTAGGTGAGAGCTTGGAAATTCCGTATGAAAACTATCGTAGCAGGTTGGCTGAATATTTAACCGGTATTCCATTGGAGGAACCTGAGCGGTTATTGCGGAGAGTAATGGATGATAAGGAAAAGTATCATAAAGAATTGGGTTTTCCTCCTATAGAGTTATTGGTTGAAAATCCTGTTGAGTATAAAAAAGAATTAGCCAGGATTGCTGAGGAAGAAGAACTGAAAATTATTTCGGTGGCCGAAGTTCCTGATTCGGTTTTAGAATTGTATCCTGTAATCAAACATATGAAGGAGCAACCGTCGGTATCTTCAGGATGTTATTGTGAAGAGATCGACAGTATGATATTTGGGGATCCGGAATCTGTTGATCCAAAAGTTCTTAGTATTCATGCACATGAGCTTGTTCATGCGATTGATTTTAAAAACATGAAACTGAATGGGGTTCGAATGACAATAGAACAATTAGAATACAGAGCTTATTTATTATCAGGTTTTAGTAAGGAAAAGATGAGTGGTGTGGATGCTTTCAAGTATATTAAAGGCCTATTTGGTGATGCTAAGATTGTGGGATCATCTTTAGGTTATTATTTAGATGAATCAATGAAGAGTGGAATTTGTACTGATTCAAGTGATTTTTTTAGGAAGGCAGCTGAAGGAAAGCTAAATATTCCTTGGTATGGTAAAAGAGCGGTTGGTGGTAAAGAAACGGGATAATTGAGTGTTCATCTCAGAATTACCGTAAAGGGGAAATTTGATGGTATATGTTCCAGTTATTAATGCTTGACTGGCGCTAAAGGTGGGGGATAAGATGTTAGACATACGCTATAGATAGCGTAGTTTATTTTTTCATAAAAATTATCCTATGTTATGTCCTTATTGTGGTTTTGATGAGTCAAATGTGCTTGAATCAAGGGACGCTCTGGACGGAAAGGCGACCAGAAGGAGAAGGGAATGTGTCAAGTGTCAGAAAAGGTTTACAACTTATGAAAGAGTAGAAAATATTGAGATAAAAATTATAAAAAAAGATGGTAGAGTAGAGGATTATAGTCGAGAAAAGTTAGAGAAATGTTTTGAAAAGGCTTGTTGGAAATTAAATCCGGAACAAAAATCAAAGATGATTGATGAAATCGAGATGAAATTACTTAATTGGAAAAGTGTAGAAATTCCTTCCAAAGAGATTGGAAAAATGGTAATGGAGAAACTGAAGGATACTGATCCGGTGGCTTATATTCGTTTCGCGACGGTGTATATGGACATTAAGGAAGTGACTGATTTTGAAAAGTTAATTAAAAATTATAAAAAAATAAAATAATGGACGAAATTAATCAAAGAGTGAAAAATATTAAAGAAGAATTAAAAGAGCCGGAGGTGTCTAGTAACGCCAGGTATATTGCCGAGACAAGGTATGCAATTAAAAACGAAGAGGGAGAAAGCACAGAAAAGGTAAAGGATATCTTCTGGAGAGTGTCCAGGGCGATAGCTAAGGGAGATGAGAGATTTGGAAAAAATGAAGATGAAATAATAGAAGAAGCCAAGAGATTTTATGGATTGCTGGCGGAGCAAAAATTTTTACCAAATACTCCTTGTTTAGTGAATTCCGGAAAAGCAAGACAGCAGTTATCAGCTTGTTTTGTGTTACCGATAGAAGATTCAATGGATTCTATTTTGGAAACAATGAGTAATATGGCCAAGATTCATAAGAGTGGCGGTGGCACCGGTTTTTCTTTTTCCAGATTGAGACCTTATGGCGATTACATTAAAAGCAGTGGAGGAACAACAGTTGGTCCAGTGAGTTTTATGCAGGCTTATAACGATGTAACTTCACAGATCAAACAAGGTGGGGTCAGGCGGGGAGCAAACATGGGGATGTTGTCGATTGATCATCCGGATGTGTTGAGATTTGCAGTGGTGAAATTGGATGAGTACTCTTTAACAAATTTCAACATTTCTTTGGCGGTAACAAACGCCTTTATGAAAAAAGTGGAGGAGGATAAAAGTTTTGTTAAGGATGATTCGATACCGGAAGAGGTAGTAGAAAAGATAAGAATTGCTGAAGGAAATCGTGATGCGGATGCCAGATTGAGGGAAATTGAAGAAGAAACGAAAAAATTGTATGAATGGGCGAAGGCGACAAAGGAAGGTGAGGGTTACGAGCTAATTAACCCAAGAAGCGGTGAAGCGATGATGAAATTAAACGCTTATAAAGTGTTTAATTTGGTAACCAGATTGGCGTGGCAGTATGGTGATCCGGGTTTGGTATTTATTGACCGAATGAACGAGAGTAGCTCTAATCCAGTACCAAAGCTGGGTAAAATTGAAGCGACTAATCCCTGCGGAGAACAGCCATTATTGCCTTATGATGCATGTAATTTAGGAAGTATTAATTTAAATAAATTTGTAAAGGGGAAGGATTTAGATTGGGAGGAGCTGGAAAGAGTGATAAAAGAGGCGGTACATTTTTTGGATAATGTGGTGGAGGTAAATGAATTTCCGGTAGAAAAAATTAGAGAAATGGTGAGTAAAACGAGGAGGATTGGGTTGGGGGTAATGGGTTTTGCGGATATGTTGTTTAAGTTGGGAGTGGCATATGATTCAGAAGAAGGAGTGGCGTGGGCAGAGAAAGTGATGAAATTTGTGTCTGACAAAGCCAAGGAAGCAACAGTAAATTTAGCTAAAGAAAGGGGAGTGTTTCCAGCCTGGGAGGAAAGCGTATTTGCGGGAAGCGAATATCGACCCAGAAACATGGCCTTAACCACAATCGCACCGACAGGAACAATATCAATGCTGGCGGATACCAGTTCGGGAATTGAGCCGGTATTTTCTTTGGGATATCAAAAAAATACAATAGAAGGAAAAACTTTATATTTGATGAATCCAATTTTTGTCGAGGAGTTGAAGAAAAGAAATATTTATAGTGAAGAATTGATGGATAAAATAGTCAAGAATGGAGGAAAGCTTGATGGAGTGGAGGGAATTCCGGAAGATTTGAAAAAAGTGTTTATAACAGCCTTGGAAATTGAACCTGAATGGCATATTAAAATTCAGGCGGCTTTTCAAAAATATACGGATAACGCAGTTAGTAAGACGATCAATTTTCCAAAGTCAGCAGAGGTAGAAGAAGTTAGAAAGGCCTATATGTTGGCATATTACTTGGGAACTAAAGGGATAACAATTTACCGAAGCGGATCAAGAGAAAAAGAAGTGATACAGGAAGTAAAGGAAGAAAAAGAAGAGAAGAAGGTGGAAGAAATAAAACAAAAGAAGAAAACACCAGAGGCAGCCAGAGGAATTAGATTAAGAAAGGCCTGTGATGTGGGTAAAGTGTACACTTCGGTATTTTTTGAAGAAGGAGATGGTCCGGTGGAGGTCTTTGTCACTTTGGGAAAATCAGGTGGCTATTTGGCCGGGTCGGCAGAGGTGACGGGCAGATTGGCTTCACTGGCATTGAAATATGGAGCAGGTTTGGATGAGGTAGCGGAAGAAATGGTAGGAATTTCCTGTGGTCAGAGAGTGGGTTTCGGAGACAGAACGGTATTGTCGATGTTCGATGCGGTGGGGAAGTCTTTATTGGAAATTGCTAAAGGAGAACAACTAGAGTTGTTTGAAGGAGAGAAGAACAAAATCGAAATGCCGGAAGTCAAAACGGAAATAAAACAGCAAATATTGTCGGAAATAAGGACTAAATTAGCCGACAGTGAGAGTAAATTTGCGTCCTGTCCAGATTGCGGTAGTCCACTTTATGCCGAAGAAGGTTGTTTTAAATGTTCTAATGCGTTTTGTGGTTATTCTAAATGCAGCTAAGATGTCGATAACAACTAAAAAAGGGGATGGGGGGAGAAGTAATTACTTTGAAAAGAGGGTGAGTAAAGGTGGAAAAATATTAGAGGCAGTGGGGACTTTGGACGAGTTGCAGGCAGTGCTTGGATTAGTTGGGTTAGAAAAATCACAGAATGATATTTATGAAATTATGGGAAGAAAAGAGATGGGGGAGAGAATAAAAGAATTAGAGGAGGAAATAATTAATTTAGAAGAGGAAGTGGTGGTGGGGAATAAATTTGTAATTTTTAAAAAGGAAAAGGCTTTAAAATTAAACTGGGCGAGGACGATAGCGAGGCGGGCGGAAAGAAAAGTAGTGGCAGCAAAAGTTTTTGATAAAAATAGTGTGATTTATTTAAACAGGTTGTCTGATTTTATTTATTTATTGGCATTAAAAGCAGAAAGATAAAATTTACAACAGAAGTAGGGTGGGATTCCCTCGCAGTGCCGCTACGGTAATAGCCCGAGCCTAATTCACGAGCATGAATAATAAAGAATCTTTTAAAGCATATTTTGATATTCGGAAGACTGGTGCTGAAGTGATAGCTCGGGTGTATCAGGAAGAAAGAAATGGAGTAAAAGTGAGTGAAAGGATTGTTCACGCGGAAAAATACTGTAAAAATAGAATAGAGAAGGATAATTGGAGCTATAACAAACATGCAGAGGCGGAGAAGGAAGCAACCCAAAATTGTTTTGAGTTGGCTAGAGATGGGTTTAATTTAATTGTTTGGGTAAGTCCAAAAAGTGAAATATACGAGGAGGGAAGGCTAAATATTATTTTGCCTGACGGAGAGGCAATGAGTTTTGATTCCTGGGCGGTACCATTATTACTTGACGAAAATAAATCAATAGAGCTAGGAGAAAGATTACTTGAGTTTGAGGGGGTATCAATGGATCCAATAGTAGGAGTCGAATCATTAAGAAGGCAACCAATAGGTTATAAGGTCAATGAAGGGCAAAAATGGATTGACAAATGTCGGGAATTGATGCCAGAATTTATGGTAATTTGGGACGAAATTGAAAGTGGTCGGGTGGATAAAAACATGAGGAGGATTGCGGATAAAGTGGAGGAGATAAAAGTAAAAATGAGAGGAAATAATGTCTTATTTGAAAAGGAAATGGCAAGAATGGGGTATAGATTGAATGTGGCGGGGGATCATGGCGGATCCTGGCTGAGCCAAGAAATAGGCAGAGGAATTGGGACAATAGCGATGAGGGGAGTTGAGGGAATTAGATTTCTGGTAGGGAACACAGAAGGGTTAAATTATTGTAAAAAGTGCGGTTGCTGGTATTCAGGAGATAAATGTCCGATATGTGACAAAAAATGAGGTAAAATTAGACAATGGAAGTAGGTAATGAATTTGGCAAAAAAAGAGTAGATGAAGAGATTTTAAAAATAATGGCGACAGTGAAATCAATAGGTGAAGAAAGAGGTGATAATTCATTGTCCTGGCAGGATTTATGGAGTAAAATGGCGGGAGAATGGTATCTTGAAGGAAGACAGCTGCGAGGCGAGAGTGAGGCGGGAGAAAAATGGATGGGTGAATATGAAAAACAATGTGTTGACGGGGTGGAAATTAATAAAATCGATATTGAAAATAGAGGGGAGACTTTAGAATACGCTCATATTTTTCTAGCCAGAAAAACAGAAGGGGGAGAAGTAATAGGAGCAATAGTAGAGGCCAAGATAAAAGATCAATCGATATCTTTTGATAGCTTCAGATCTATACAATGATATCTTTTGATATATTATTTTGACTTAGAGAGATTTTTTAAACCGTCTAGTATGTCTAAGGGAATGCCAAAGATAACGGTGTTGTTGGGACCGTTGGTGGCGTTTTCAATGGTTTGTAAAGAACGGAGACTAATGGCACCACTGGCACTGAGTTTTTCCATGGCCTTTTGTAAATTTTCAGAAGCGGTTAATTCTCCATCAGCGCGAATAATGGTTGCCCGCCGCTCTCTTTCGGCTTCGGCCTGTTTAGCCATGACCCGTTTCATGTTGTCGGGAACAGCTACATCTTGAAGTTTAATAGAGGTAACATCGAGACCCCATTCAGCAGTCTCCTGGTCGACAATAGTTTTGATTTCGTCACTGATTTTTTGGCGATCGGAAAGAAGGGAATCGAGATCAATGCCGCCAATGACATCGCGAAGGGCGGTTTGGGCATATTGGGAAACGGCATAGGTAAAGTCGCGAACTTTGAGGATAGCATCTTCAGGCTTGGTGACTTGAAAATAAACGACGGCATTGATGGAAACAGCCACATTGTCTTTGGTAATAATTTCTTGTTTGGGAATGTCAAGAGTATTGATACGAATATCGACTTTGATGACTCGTTGAATAAGAGGAATAACCAAACGGAGACCAGGTCCGAGAGTATAAGAATAAGTGCCTAAAGTTAGGATGATACCGCGTTCGTATTGATTAACAATAACAATTGATTTAAGCAGGAGAAAGAGAATTAAGACAATTATGGGGATGGTAAACATAATTAATTATACTCTATAATTAATTAATGAAAAAAATAATCAGTACCATAGTCTTGGTTTTAGCTTTAGTTTGGATAGTACCCTGGAACAGGGTAAATTGGGGAAAGATTAGCTGGCAGCCAGCAGAGACTGTAACGGTCAATGGTGAGGCAAGGAGCCAGGAAAAGAATCAGGTGGCGTCTTTTTCAGCAGGGGTAATGGCGCAGAATATGGATAAAAATAAGGCGATTGAGGAGATGAATAGTAAGATGGGTGAACTGGTTAAATCAGTGAAGGATTTTGGAATTGCTGAAACGGACATAAAAACACAAAATATGAGTTATTATCAGGAACCAAAAGGGGGAATGAATCCAGGACAATGGCAGGTAAATAATACGATTGAAGTGACGTTAAGGGAAGTAGATAAAGCGAATCAATTTGCAGATTTATTAGCAAAGAGTGGGGCAAATAATGTCTACGGTCCCAATTTTAGAATGGATGATACTAATCAGGTGGAGAAAGGTTTATATGATGCGGCAATAAAGGATGCCAAAGAAAAAGCGGAAAGTATTGCCAAAGCTTCGGGAAGAAAGTTGGGTGAAGTTTTGAGCGTTAATGATAGCGGAACTTCAGTAAATTATCCGGTGTATAGTATGAGAGCTGATTCCGGTATGGGTGGCGGAGCGGTAAGTGAAGCGGGAAGCAGCACTGTTTATAAGAATTTGACGGTAGTGTTTGAATTGAAATAAGAGTCATTTCTGAAAATTAACCGCAGAAAGAAAATTTGATACAGATAAGATGATTGTTGGGGATTTGTTGGGGGAGTAAAAATGGATAAATGGCAAAAGAGGCGATAATGAATGTTTACCTTCTTGGAGCAACTACAGATCCGGAACAGATAGTTGGGGTGGCAATTAGGAGATGTTACAGTAATTTGTCAGCGGTGGGTTTGATGGAGAAAATTTCTCCTCAAAAAAAAAGAGAGTTGATTGAGATGGTTGAATCCGTGGGACATACATCAACGACGGAGCATGCTGGTTTTACCTTTGCGGTGGAAGGAATTTCCCGAGCAGCGGCTCAACAATTAACTCGTCACCGATTGGCTAGCTATTCGATGGAATCGATGAGATATGTAGATTTGTCTAGAGAGGAACTGCAAATAATTGTCCCAGAGGCGGTTAGAAGAAACCCGGAAGCACTAAAACTTTATATGGAGAGCGCGAATCAGGCAGAGGAAATTTATCGAAAATTGTTACAGTTGGGGATAAAAGCAGAGGATGCCAGAGGGAGGTTGGGCTTGGATACCGAATGTAAATTAGTATTTACTATGAATGCGAGAGAATTGGCTGGACCTTTTTTTACAGAAAGATTATGTAGACGAGCTCAAGGAGAAATAAGAAATATGGCCATTGGCATGGCAAAATTAGTGAGAAAAGAAGCACCTGCCTTATTTGGTAATATTGGTCCATCATGTAAAAGAGAAGGAATTTGTTGGGAGGGTGATAAAAGTTGTGGTTTATGGAAGGCGATTGAAGGGGCGGAGCTGAGAAAAAGAGAAGGGCATCGGTTTAAGCCAGGGATTAGAAATGATTTAAGTTTTTTAGATGAAAAAAATGAGTGAGAAGGGGTTGATTGTGGCGGTGTACGGGATGAATAATATTGGCAAGAGTGCGGTGGTGGCTGGTATGGTAGAAAAATTGGGGGATAGAGCCTTTTGTTTGAAATATCCAATTTATGATATTCCGAGTGGACGGAAAATAAATGCTTATTTGCGAGAAGGAAATCCTGAGGGATTGACGGCGATGGAGGCACAGAGAATATTTGCCCAAAATCGGCTTGATTTTGAGCCGGAGTTAATAAGAATGAGTCAGGGAAGAATTGCGGTGTTGGAGGATTACCACGGAACTGGAAAGGCTTGGGGAATAATATCCGGGGCAACAATTGAAGAAATGGAAGAGATAAATAATGGGCAATTAGAGCCCGACTTAAGTATTTTGTTAGATGGAGAAAGGTTTAAAAATGGAATTGAGGTTAACCACAAGCACGAAGCAATAGGTGATGAAGGTTGGCAAAGAGGCAGGAGAATACACCTGGATTTGGCTAAAAGATATGGATGGAAGATGGTGACGGCCAAATACGGAGAGTTAGGGAGGGAAATTGATGAAAGTGTGAAATTAATAGAAGTGGAAATTAAAAGAAGAAATATTGTATAAAAGTATATGGAAAAAAAAGAGATAAAAAGAGCTGGATGTTTTGAAGGGGACAAGGCGGATCCAAAAGCTTTGTGTCAGATGCCGGAGTGCCGTTTTGCCAGTGAATGTATTTGGAAAATAAAAGAGGTGCCACAACATCTTGGAAATGATGCCGAGTCCCGAGGTAGAATACTACAACATGGATAAAATCTTTGACTTGATTTTAGAGGAAGAAAAATATCAGGCGGAAACAATTAGGTTAATTCCGAGTGAAAATTTTGTATCGGAGAATGTTAAAAAGGCTTTAGGATCGGTATTAACTAATAAGTATGCCGAGGGATATCCGGGAAAAAGATATTATCAGGGCAATAAAATTGTGGATGAAATAGAAAATTTAGCGATGGAAAGAGGCAGGAAATTGTTTGGAGTGGAACACATTAATGTTCAACCTTATTCTGGCAGTCCGGCCAACAGTGCGGTGTTGATGGCCTTGGTGGAGCCAGGTGAAAAGATTTGTGGAATGAAATTATCGGCCGGAGGACATTTAACCCATGGTCATCCGAAAATTACTTTTTCGGGAAAGTACTTCGACTCTGCTCAGTATGATGTGGACGAGGAGGGACGGATTGATTATGAAAAATTAGCAGAATTAGTAAAGGAAGAAAAACCAAAATTAATATTTGCGGGGACAACGGCATACCCATGGATAATTGATTGGGAGAAGTTTGGCAAAATTGCCGAGAGTGTGGGGGCGTGGTTGGTGGCAGATATTTCCCATATTGCTGGATTGGTAGTGGGCGGGGTGCACCCGAGTCCGGTGGATTATGTCCATGTTATTACATCAACAACACATAAGAGTCTTAGAGGGCCGAGAGGGGCAATTATTGGGGTAACAAAACTGGGATTAAATAAGGATCCGGAATTAAATAAAAAAATAGACAAGGCAGTATTTCCAGGATTACAGGGTGGACCACATGTGAATAATATTGCGGCCATGGTAGTGGCTTTTGAGGAAGCAGAAAGTTCAGAATTTAAAAAATATGCAGAGCAAGTAGTTAAGAATACTAAAGTGTTGGCTGAGAGCTTGAAAAGAGAGGGATTAAAAGTTTTTGGGACGGAAAATCATTTAATGGTGGTTGATTGTGGTTTTGAACGGGGAAAAGAAATAGCCGTAAAATTGGAAGAAAACGGGATTATTGTTAATGCTAATACAATTCCGCATGATGAAGCTGGGCCATTTAAGCCATCGGGAATTAGAATCGGGACGCCGGCGATGACAACAAGGGGATGGAAGGAAAAGGAATTTGAGGAAGTGGGAAAAAAGATAGCAAAAATAATTTTGAAATAAAATGGGTACTGGAAAAGTACTGAAATAGGGACTATAATTGGCTATGGAAGCAAAACAAAGTCAGATAAAAATAAATCTATCAATTAATTTGAAGAAAATGATTGAAAAAAGAGCTAGTAAATATGGCTTGACTTTGGCTGGTTTTGCTAAGTACCTTTTTGTAAAGGATTTAGAGGAAAGTGAAGATTTAGATTTTTCTACAGAGACTTGGAAAAATATTAGGGAGGCTAAGAGCGGGAAGGGAAAATTTATAAAAGTGGAAAATACAAAAAAATATTTTGACAAGTTGCGTGCTAAACTGAAAGAGTGAAATATCATACATCTGATTTTGTTCAAAGGAAGATGTTTAAACTAGGAAGGGGAAATATAGATATTTTTGATCGAATTGAGAAGCAATTGACTTTGTTTGAAAATAATGAAAAACATCCCTCTTTGAGAATACACAAGCTTAAAGGAAAATTAAAAGATTATTGGAGTTTATCGATTGGAATGGGGGTGAGGATGATATATTTTATCAAAAATAACGAGGCCTATTTTGTGGATATTGGGACCCATGATGAAGTGTACCGGATGAATTAGCGGTGACGAAAGATCGAAAAAATGACGGCAATTAATAGGCCAAAACCTATGAATTCTAACAGTTGGGGCCAAAAGAGAATGTAAATGTTTTTGTGGGAAATATTTTGGATATCCCAAGCATTGGCCCAGTTATTGGTTTGATGATGAGTCAAAAATTTTATTTTGAAATTATCGAAATTAAAAGCTGTCCAAGCTTGATCATAGGATTGAGGGAGGAGTAGATAAGAGGAAGGAGAGTTTATTTTTGTTTGGTAATAGAAAATATTTGATTTTGAAGGAAGATATTGACGAGAAAGGGTGGGAGAGGAGGAGGGAAGTTTAGTATTAACAGGGTAAAGAGTAATAGAATCAATATAATTTTGATTGGGAAGAGTGAAAAAAGTGTTATTAAAAATAAAATTAAGTCCGGAGTCGAAATTGTCTGACTGGCGGGCAGGAATAAAAAAACAAGAGGTAGAAGAGGGGGTGGAAGGGAGAAGAGTATCGAAATATTTGTTCTGAGAATTGGTTGAGACGGCACTGATTTTAAGAGGTAGACCGGAAAGGTGGCGAGAGTTGATTTTGACTAAGTAGCTTTGAGACAAAGAAGCGTGAGGAAAATTGTAGGCGAAAATTGGTTGAGAAAGGTCGGAATGAGTTTGGTCTTGATTGGCAAGAGGGTCAGACTGGGAAATAAATTTTTGAGGGTCAAAAGAGAGTTCGGATTGGAGACGATTAGTAAAAAGATTGGTAAAAGTTTGAGTCGAATTTGAGGTGCTGAGGTAGTCGCCAAAGTGTTGATAGTTTTGATCAACAAGAGCAAAGTTAAAAGGAGAAGTGGAAGACAATGATGATGTTTGATATATTTGAGTGGGGTATTTAGTCTGATATAGGGATATATTTTGAGTACTTTTGATTAGTTTAAGGGAAGGAATAGAGTCCAAAAGTTCTTTGGTTGGATGAGAAAGTTTGGCATAAATTTTGTCGTCAGGAAAATATATATTGTTATCAAAAAGGACATATTCGACAGAATATTTGGAAAAGACATTTTCTAAAAGAAGAGAATCTTTACTTTGAAGAGCAGTGCTCAATTCCCAATAATATTGTTCGTTTTTAAGATTCCAGGCGTCAAAAGCGCGATCGAGAATGGGGTTTTCCAGGGCATACCAAAGGAAACCGGAGCCGGAAAGACCCCATTTGTAGTTGGTCCAACCCCAGAAGGAGCCTTGGGGTAGATTAGCGATACGACCGGTGTGATTTTGAGTTTTAAGAAAATTAAAAATTTCAAAATATTCGTTGGGAATTTTTTGGCGGACATTGGTGGAAATATAGTTGCCGGTAAAAGTAGGGGAAGAAAAGGCAATTAAGAAAAATAAAACCAGAAGATAGGGTAAGTTAAAAATATATTTAGAATATTTTATTTGACGGAGAAAATTGCTAAGAAATTGGAGAGCGTAGGCGAGAAGAAGAGAAAAAGTAAAAGCGGCGGGAACTAAAAACTTGGTCCAGGGAGAGCGGAAAATTTGATTCAAAAGAGGTAGGGAACGGATAAGGGAATTGAGTTCTTTGAAGGGCGGAAGGTTGGAAAGTAGGGCGAGACAAGAAAGCAGAAAGAAAAAAATAAGAGAGGTAGAGAGCAAATTTAATTTTTTGGGACGGGAGAGAAGATATATTAGACCCAGGATAATAAAGGCAGAGAGGAAATAGCCACAGATGAGGAAATATTGATTGGAAAAATGATTAAGCCAGGGGGACATTAAGGGGCGGCCGTTACTGGAAAAATCGAAATAGTAGCCGCGGAGAAGAAGAAAATCGGAAAGATTTCCCCGAGCCTGATTGCGGGCAAAGGTTTCTTCGTTACTCATGTAATTGCCAATGCCGGCAACAGGATTTTGAAGATTGTTTTTTAGAAAATAAATTTGGGGAAAAAGCCAAAAAGAGTTGATTAAAAAAAATAAAAATATAATTTTTATTGAATTTTTTAGTTTATTGGCTCGAGAATGAAATAAAAGATTCGAAATTAAAACTAGAAAAATGCAAATAAGATAAACAATAAAAATGGTTTGGACGTAGAAAGAGGTGGTGGCTAATAGATTAATGAGAAGAAGTTTTTTTAAATTATTTTTGGTGGGGGAGAGAAGATAATTTATAAGAAAATAAATTAGCCAGGGGAAAAAGCCCCAAAAAGTGGAGAAGGATTCGAGAGGAACCCAAAAATATTGGATGGAACCGAAATTTAGTAAATAAAAGAGGGCGGAAGTAAAAGAAATCAGAGAAGAAAATTTGTTTTTTCGAAGGAGATAGAAGATACCAAAAGTGCCTAAAAATAGCATGGCAAAATGCCAAAGATAGCGAATAAGGTTAGTGGGTAAGAAAAGGGTAAAAGGCAGAATTATTAGTTGGCGAATTAAATCGGCGGCATGAGCCATACCGCCAACAAGACCAAGACCCTGGTATTCCTGCCAAAGAGCAAAGAGAGAACGTTTTAAATTTAACCAAATGTTTAATTCCGGCATTAAATTGTCCCAACCAGTGAGATAGGTGCCGGGGGTGAAATTAGCCAGACAAAGAGAAAGAAGAATTAAAAAAAGAGTAGAGACTGCAAGGTGGCGTTTAACCCAAGAGCAAAGAAACATAAATTAATTATACTTTGCTTTGGGCAAAAGTCCCAACTTGGGTATTGTTGCTATTAATACCACGAATGAAATACCAGAGATTATAGATAAGGTAAGAGGGGAGAACTGAGACAACAAAAATTTGGGCTAAGTTTATGATAATAGCTCTTAAAGAAGGTTGGAAGCCCTTTTTAATAGCGATAAGACGAGACTGAAGAGTTAAATAAAAAGTTTTTTTAGGATTAAGGTGGGAAAGAGAATTATTTATTTGTCGATAAAAATACAAATTATCGGCTAAATTGGCGAAAAGGCCAAATTGAGAGAGATTGAAATAAAGATCAACTTCTTCGGCACTGCTTTTAGAGGCAGAGTACCAGGGGAAATTTTTTGGTAAAAGAGAACGATTGATCATCATATAGCCCTGTTGAATGGGGACGGCCCAAAAAAGCATGTCATTAATGTCTTTGGTGGCAGTAGGAAATTTTTTGAAGGCGATGATACGATCGTTTTGGTCAATGATGGTACATTGAGCACCAACAACAACAGTATTGCGATGTGATTTTAAATATTTATATTGTTTTTCAAGACGATCGGAAGTGGAAATATCGTCGGCGTCCATGCGGGCGAGATATTTGCAGCGAGCGAGGGAAATGGCAATATTTGAAGTGATGGAAACACCTAAATTAAGGCGATTACGATAAATACGAAGTCGGGAATCACGACGAGCATATGACTTAATTATTTTCCAGGAATCGTCAGTAGAGGCGTCATCAATGATAATAAATTCAAAATTTTTGAGACTTTGATTGAGAATGGACTCGATAGACTGGGCTAAATAAGGGGCGGCATTAAAGACCGGCATGTAGATGGTCAATAATGGTTTTTTAATTTTAAAGTTGGTCATAGCATTTCGTCCTTTTGGACTCATCAGTATCGACATTCATCGATAAATGCCAATCTCTTTCTCCTTTCTTTCCTGTTTCCCCTGTGTGCAGGTGTCCCCTTGCGGGGACACCTGCAGGTGAATCGCTACTGAACCACGGGGTCCGGGGCGGGGGCAATTTGGACATTGCGCTCTTTGACAAGATCCTGGGGGACCTTGGCGAAGAGATCAGCAGTCGCGGCAAGGAAGGCCAGCGGCGACTTGATGTCGAAATTACCCGTCCGGATCTGGAGAACTATCCTTTCGAGGTCCTTCGAGACGAAGGTTTCCTGTCCGGGATACCAGATCGTGACTTCACCGTTCCTCATCTTGAACTCATAGAGTCCAGGAGTCAGAGACAGCAAAGCACCCGTTTCGTAGCGATTGACGCCCTGCTCAAAGCCACCGGCAAAAATCACGCCTGTGGTTCCGTCGGGAATGCAGACCTGCATGAATTGCCAGGTTTCCTCGACGGTTTTGAGCTCCTCAGGAGTGAGGGGATCGTTCCACTTCTTGTCCGGTACCAGAGGGCGCCGGGAAGTGAAAGTCATCCTCTCTCCGAGGTTGGTGTCCAGGTACTCCCCGAACTCGGTCTCAGCAGCGTTTAAGCCAGCTTTGATCGAAGGGGTTGTACAAGACACGGGCATAGGGATTGCGGTCGCGACGACTTCCGGGACAGCCGTTTGGCTGACCGGGGTGTTGGTCGGGGCGACGTTGGTTTCGACCGGGCGGGAGGCAAGCCAACCGCCAAAGCCGGTTAAAAAACATCCGGCGAGACACAGAACCGTCAGGCAGATGATGCCGACGATTACAATCGAACGCCAAAATGTGTTCACTGTTCCCTCCTTAGGGTGGTCCTGATTGGCAAGGACGCGGCGTTTTGCGCGGCGTTCTTGAAATGCCAATGAGGCAATCGTTTGATTTTTGCGGGTCATAGGAAAGCCTCCTTTTCGGGGCATCCCGCAAAGATAAAAACACTTACTGCTTGGCAAATACTCTCGTATTTGCTCCAACAGTCTGCTACTTAGGATTAGCTCCTAAGTCGTCGAACTTATTTCTCCTTTCAATATAAATTCAAGTAGGGCTCTAGATATTAGGGTTAATACCCAGGGTCCTACTTGAGTTATAAAGATTAGGGAATTTTTTAGGAAAGATTGAAGAAAGAGATTGTTAAAGTACTCTACTTTAAGCTATCTCAAACGCGGTGTCTGAGCAGCCGCTGGTAGTTTGGTGAAATAATCACCAAGGGAGAAACGGAGTAAGTATGACGAGGAGCCACCCTACCCCGAGAATCTCTCCCCTGATGATTATCAAGGGGAAGTAAAAACTTCGATTTGTTAAAGCATTGAAAGTTGACTATAACAATCAACAATCAATTGTAATGAAGTGTATCATTAATGTGTAATAATGTCAAGTTATAGGATAGTATAATTAAAAAAGAAAGTAGGAATAAATCCGGAAAATATGGTGGTTAAAAATTCTTAAGGAATTCTTTTAAATCTGGACCAATAGTGTTGTCATTAAGGGCGACGGTGATGTTGGCCTTGAGCCAACGGAGGGGATCGCCAGTGGTGATCCAATCTGATTCCTGGTCGGTAGCTTCGGTGAGTACAACATCTTGAGCGGCAAGAGTATTGACGGCGTCAGCGAACCAAAGTTCATTGGCTTTACCAAGACCTTGTTTAGTTAATACCGGCCAAAGCTTGGCGGCATCGACGACAAAACGACCGCCTTGACCAAAAAAAGATGGGGCTTGGTCAGCTGGTAATTTTTCGTACATTCCGGAGATACGATTGGGATATTTAGGGTCTTCAATGTACTTTGCGGAGCCATAACGAACGATTTCGTTTGGACCAACATCTTTAACGGAATCAACAATGGCGGGAGAATATTTATCGAAGGTGGTGATCATCTTTCGAAGATAACGACCAGTGTCTTTTTCGACAATTAAATCGTCGCCAAACATATAAACAAAAGGGTCGTTACCAATGAATGATTTGGCGGCCAAAAGGGGAGAGGCGTTACCGTAGGGAAGATGGAGGTGTTGAGGGACGAATTTGAAAGATTTTAATTTTTTATTAATTTGTTTAAGGGAGTCGAGCATATCGCTTTTATTGACCGATTCTAGATATTTTTCCCAATCAATATCGGGTTTAAAATAACGGCGAATGCTTTTTTCACCGTGGCGATGAACAATGCATATGTCGGTGATACCGGCAGCAATGGCCTCTTCGACTAGACATTGAATATTGGGTTTATTGATAATAGGAACCAGTTCTTTGGCATAGGCTTTAACGGTGGGGAGGAAACGGGTGCCGCGGCCGGCAGCGGCAATAACGGCTTTAGTGACTTTGCTTTTAGGCATAGTAAATAAATAGTAACAGAAAAATTTTTGAAATATCTGTTAAAATAACGGGTATCTTCGCAAGGGCCCATAGCGTAGTTGGTAGCGCGTCCCCATGGCATGGGGAAGGTCAGGGGTTCGAGTCCCCTTGGGTCCACTTTCACTTAGGCCCGTGGTGAAATGGTATCACGAAGGTCTCCAAAACCTTTTTTCCATGTTCGACTCATGGCGGGCCTGCCAAGATGGAGAAAGAAATATTGATTTTGACTGGCCTACACGATGAAATTGTGTCGGAAATGTTGGTAATAGCAGCTAAAAAGGTAGAAGAAGCTTTGGGAATGCGGACAGAGGTGTTTGATTTGAAATGGAAGAAGGAGAAAAGTTTTAAAGAAATAGAGAAGATTTTGTTTCCGGAAATAGAGAAAAGAAAAGAAGTTTATTTATTGGCAATCAGCGCCGGTATGGTAGCAGCATTGATCGCGAGAAATAAATACGGGAAGGAAAAAATTCCAAAGATAATTTCTTTATGCGGCTGGAGTCGGGCGGAAATTGCTTTAAATAAAAGGGAAAAAGAAAAATTGGATAATTTAAGGGAGACGGCACCAGCTTTTGAGGAAGCAATAAATAAATTAACTGAAATTTATAATAATTTTACGCCTAAAGATTGGGAAGAAATGATGGTATTCGTGGCGGAGAGGGATCAGTTTGTGCCCGAGAGTTGTTGTGTGGTAGAAGGGATGAAAAGGGTGGAATTAAGCCGAATGGAACATATTGGGGGAATTATTGCCGGGCTGGGAAGAGTAAAAGAGATGAAAGATTTTATTAGAGGATAAATGCTATATTAAGAAAATGGAAAGGATAATTATAGGAATTACTGGAACGAATGGAGCGGGTAAAGGAACGATAGTTGAATATTTGAAAAAGCAAAAAAATTTTGAACATTTTAGTGCTAGTGGACTAATAACAGAAGAGATTGTGAAAAGAAATATGCCGGTAAATAGGGATAGTATGATTGTGGTGGCAAATGATTTAAGAGCAAGATATGGGTCAGGCTATATTGTGGAAGAATTGTTGAGAAGGGCTGGAGGGAGTAAAGAGAATACAATAGTGGAAAGTATTAGGACTGTCGGAGAGGTAAATAAATTAAAAAAAGTTGGAGGAATATTGCTGGCAGTAGATGCGGATCAGAGAACAAGGTATGAAAGAATTTCGACAAGAGGCAGTGAAAAGGACAATGTAAGTTTTGAGGAATTTGCGGTGCAGGAGAAGAAGGAAAGTGAATCAGATGATCCGAATAAACAGAATTTAAACGCTTGCCGGCAGTTGGCAGATTTTGTGGTTAAAAATGACGGAAAAATAGAAGAATTGGAAAAACAAATAGAAAAAATATTAAAAATTATTCAAAATAATGACAGATAACAAATATGTCCGACCGAGTTGGGACGATTATTTTTTAGAAATTATGGATGTGGTGGGAAAAAGATCAACCTGTGATAGGGGTAGAACTGCTTGCGTAATTGTGAAAGATAAACAAATTTTGGCGACAGGTTATTCCGGATCGCCTTCAGGTATAGCTCATTGTGACGAGGTGGGACATTTGATGAAAACGGTAATTGATGAAGATGGAACAAAAAGCGAACATTGTATGCGAACGGTGCATGCGGAGCAAAATGCGATCTGCCAGGCAGCAAAGAAGGGAATTTCAATTGAAGGGGCAACAATTTATATTAGAATGACACCGTGTCGAACCTGTGCCATGCTACTAATAAACTGTGGCATAAAAAGAATTTACTGCGAAAGGAAGTACCATGCCGGTTTGGAATCTGAAGAAATGTTGAAGAAAGCGGGGATAAAAATCGAATATAAATTTGATGAAGTACTGCAATATTCGAAATAATTAGGGATTGATTATTTGCCGCCGCTACCGCGATTTTGATTTCGAAAAGAAGTGTTGAAAGATTTTCCACCCTTGGGGATGAGTGATTTTTGTTGAAAAAAAGGATTTTTAAAAGGAACTCTTTCCGAAAAAGGTTTGGTGCTTTGAGGAGTTTTGAGAGTATTTTTAATGTCTTTAGCCATATCAAGTATATTCTATACTAGTTTCTACTTTTTTTCTTTGTTTTTTATTGTCGTACATAAGTTGATCTGATTCTTCAATACACTGTTTAAGTCCCTCACCACTACTACATTGGGAAATTCCATAAGAGAAATTTAGTGCTTGTTGACCAGCACTCAAGCGATGGCTAATAGTATTTAGTAATTCTTCTTGGTCGATTTCAGGGGATAGTTCCAATAGAATTGCAAACTCATCGCCGCCGGTTCTGGCAATGATGTCGCTACCACGAAAAGCGGATTTAAGAAATTCGGCTGTGTTGACCAAAGTTTGATTACCAGCAGAATGTCCTTCTGAGTCGTTGACTTGTTTGAAACCGTCAAGATCAACGACGGCGACGGTAAAACGATTTCGACTATTAGTGAGACGATCAACTTCGGTTAGCCAAAATCTTTGGTTATATAGGCCGGTAAGTTCGTCATGGTTGACAGCATATTCTTTTTCTTTGTTGGCGATTTGGAATTGTTTTATGATGTGATAGGTTGATTTTTTTTTGGGATGCCTTGAAGGTAACTCGCCTCTATCTGATACGGTCATTTTGATTAATTATTTTCAATAAACGGTCAATGCCAAGTCCAATACCTGAACTTAATTCTAGTTTAGCAGAATTTGCAGCAAAAGTTACGTTGAAGGGGTGAAGAGGGAGATTATTTTGAAGACGAAATTGTTTTTCGCTTTCAAAGGCTTTAACAATAGAGTCCGAGTCGGTGTTTTCAGTGCAGGCGTTGGCAATTTCAGTACCGTTTAGATAAAGTTCAAAACGTTCACCAGCTTTAGCTAGGGGGGAGAGAAAAGTCGGATAACCGGTGACGAAAACAGCCTTATTTTTGGGTAAATTAGGTTCAATTTCATTGAGAAAAAATTGGTTGAAATCCGCTTCGTTGTCGGGAAGATTTAAAGGGAGGGTATATTCAGTAAATTCGATATCTAAAAAATTATTAATAAAGTTTTGGGTCGAGAGTATCAGGTCCCGATAGTTTTTACCAATTTCGTACCATTCGAGCATTAGAAATTCAGGTGTATGATCCGGACCTTCATTTTCAAGATCGCGAAAACAATGGGAGATGGCAAAACAATTTTGTTTATTTTCGGCTAAAAATTTTTTGAGAGAAAACTCGGGGGAGCAAGGAAGATAAAAATCCTGATGACGATGAGTCCAAGTAGTTTTAAAAGTGTAAAGATTGGGTTCTAAAGGGAGGGAAGAATTAAGATAGGGAGTTTCAACTTCAGTGAAATTTAGATTCCAGAAATATTGGCGAATAGATTTTAATAGATCAGATTGTGTCATTTTTTTAAATCACAAAAATAATCGGGGTCGGGACAAGTGGGATTGGCAGAATAGAGGGCGAGATAGCGAGATACTATTTTAGAGACAGGATCGTGAAGGGAGGCGAAGGACTTTTGAGACTCGCAGCAGGGGTAAAATTGACCGTCGGATTCAAGAGAAAGTTGGGAGCAGTGGAAATTTTTGGGAGGGAAAACAGAATAATTTTCCCGAATGTTTTTAATTTGATCAAAATTTAGAGAGCCAAGACGGTCGGTGAGATAGGTAAAATGAATGTTTTGGGGAAAAAGGGTAGGCAGGGAATCTATGTGAGGGTAGGAATCCTTGGTGACTAAATAAAAAATTTCGACAGGAAAAGCTAGTTTTAGAGCGTGGTCAACAAATTTTTTCGATTTAGCGAAATTACCTTGACCACGGTTTTGGTCGTGAATTTTTTCCGGGCCGTCGAAGGAGACAATGAGTTGACAGTTACGTGGATCTTTAATTTTTTTAAGAACATCAATGGTGCCGTTAGTGATGATAGAAATAAAAATGCCCTGGGAAATGAGTTTGTTAACTAGACGAGGAAAATTTTTGAGGGTGAAAACTTCACCGCCGCAAAAAATAATAGATTTTAATTTAACGTGCTTTTGATATCGGCGGATGAATGACAAAATTTGCCTGTTAGATAGGATATTTTTTGTTTTATGGGTATAGCAATACTGGCACTTGAGATTGCAGAGTTCAAGCGGGGAAATGTAGATGTTTTCCAAAGCCCAAGTTATTTGAGCTTGGTACTTTCTTTGTGTTCGGTATTCTTTTTGCACCAACGGCAGTATTTATTGAACTTAAGTTTATCCGGAGTATTAGTTTTATTTTTTTCGGTCAGGTAATTTTGAGCGCCACAAACTGAGCAACAGAGGGCGATTAAAATACGAGGTGATTTTTTTGCTTTTGCCATAGGCTGTATTGTAGTGGATTAAGCGAAAATTATCAATGGAGACGGTATTTATTGATTTGTCTTTCAACTTGTTCTTCGAGATCGATTAGAGCGGCTTCGAGAAATTTATGGGTGGTTTCGGAGAAAATTTGTTCCTTGCCGGGAAGATTCATGGCAAAATGAAGGTGAAAGTTGTCGAGTTTGTCTTTTTCGATGCGAAGATCAGCTGTTTTCATTTCCGGGGCAAAAGTAGAGAGGAGTTTTTCTAATTTTTGGCCTATCTTTTCGTCAACGAGCTTTTTAGTATTTTCGGACAGTTCAAAGTTATCACCAGTGATTTGGATGTTCATAGGTAATTAAGGATAACATTTTGTTGGTATAATCAGAATGTATCAAGGAGGGTGGGCAGGACGGTAATGCGCTAGTCTTGAAAACTAGTGTCCGCAAGGGCTAACAGGTTCGACCCCTGTACCCTCCGCTCTGATAGTGTAAAATATATCCGTAATGCCCGGATAGCTCAGTTGGTAGAGCATCCCCTTGGTAAGGGGAAGGTCATGAATTCAAGTTTCATTCCGGGCTCATTTTTGTTTAAAGAAATTGTTATAATGCGAATATAGGAGATGAGACAGTAAAAGGACCGAGTGTAGAAATTTTTGATTCAAAGACAGGGGAGAGATTTCGCTTAATTTTTGACGACATGAGTGAAAAGGAGATAGCGGAAGCAATGGTGAATTGTTTGATATATGGAGTGCCAAAAAGAAGAATCGTGGCAGGAATTCCAGATTTTTTAAAGAGAGAGTGATTATAGGATAATTGGCTATTGTGTTTTAGCTTTACTCCTACTAAAATAGTACGAGTATGTTGCAAAGCAAAAAAATAAAGGTTTCGGTTGAAGGTAAAGCGATTTTAACGGATGTTGATTTGGAGATAAAAGGTGGAGAAGTGGTGGCCTTGATGGGTCCTAATGGAAGCGGTAAATCAAGTTTGGCTTACACTTTGGCTGGACATCCAAAATATATTTTGGATGAGGGAAAAATCACCTTGGATAAGGAAGAAATTAATGAATTAAGTCCAAATGAGAGGGCAATGAGCGGTCTATTTTTAGCTAATCAGGCGCCGGTGGCGATTCCCGGCTTAGGAGTAAAAAGTTTTTTGTGGCAGATTTATAAAAAATTTGCCGGAGAAAAAAGAATGGACTTAATGGAGTTTCGGGAATGGTTGGATGAAGAAGCGGATAAATTACAGTTAAAAAAAGATTTGTTGGAAAGAGGGCTGAATGATGGTTTTTCAGGTGGAGAAAGAAAAAAGATGGAAGTGTTGCAAATGGTACTTTCCAGGCCAAAATATATCATTTTAGACGAAATTGATTCGGGTTTAGATGTAGATGCTTTAAAAACAATTGCGTTGAGAGTGAAGAAAATGGTGAAAGAAAATAATGTGGGAGTGCTGGTGATTACTCATTACAGCCGGATTTTAAATTATCTAAAGGCTGATCAGGTAATCATAATGGAAAAAGGAAAAGTAAAAGAAAAAGGGGGAATGGAACTGGTAAGGAAAATTGAAGATAAAGGTTTTGAAGAGAAAAAATGAGTCGTTTTGCCCCGATAAAAGTAGAAAACAAAAAACAAAAATGGGAGAAAGAACCTTATAGATATGGTTTTTCCAGTCCTGAAAATTACGTGTATAAGGCCAAAAGAGGCTTGAATGAGGAAATTGTGAGAACTATTTCGAGGATGAAAGGGGAAGAGGAAAGAATGACGAATTTTAGATTGGCAGCATATAAGATTTTTCAAGATAAAGTAATGCCAACCTGGGGAGCCGATTTGTCAAAAATAGATTTTGATAATATTTTTTACTATGTAAAGGCAAGTAAAGGCGAGAAAAAAAAGTGGGAAGAAGTGCCGAAAGAAATAAAAGAGACTTATGATAAGTTGGGTATTCCTCAGGCAGAAAAAGAATATTTAGGAGGGGTAAAAGCCCAGTATGAATCAGAGGTAATTTATGGATCTTTGTTAAAAAAATTAAGAGATAAGGGGATTATTTTTTGCGGAATGGATGAAGCGTTGGCCAAATATCCGGAGTTGGTTTGGTCGCATTTTGGCAAAATTGTGCCAATGGGAGACAATAAATTTGCAGCTTTGAATAGTGCGGTATGGTCGGGAGGATCCTTTATCTATGTGCCAAAAGGGGTAAAGGTAGATTTACCCTTACAGGCTTATTTTAGAATTAATACCCAAAATATGGGACAATTTGAAAGAACACTGATTTTGGTAGATGAAGGGGCATTCGTCCATTATGTGGAAGGTTGCACTGCACCAATTTACAAAACTGACTCATTACACACAGCGGTGGTGGAAATTTGGGTAGGGAAAGGAGCAAGATGTCGTTATACCACAATCCAAAATTGGTCAACAAATGTTTATAATTTGGTCACAAAAAGAGCCTGGGTCGAGGAAAAGGGAGTAATGGAATGGGTAGACGGAAATTTGGGAAGCAAAACAACAATGAAATATCCGAGTGTGATTTTAGCGGGAGAAGGGGCACATGGAGAAATTTTGTCAGTGGCGGTGGCAGGAAAAGGACAAGATCAGGATGCTGGAGGAAAATGTATCCATTTGGCTAAAAACACGACCAGTAGAATCATTTCTAAATCGATCAGTTTAAGGGGGGGAAGAAGCAGTTACCGGGGCTTAATTCAAATGAACAAAGGGGCAAAAAATGCCCGTTCTAAGGTACTTTGTGATGCTTTGATTTTGGATAATGAATCGAGATCGGACACATACCCAACAAATAAAATATTTGAAACAGAGACGAGTTTAGAACACGAGGCAACGGTAAGTAAGATTGGCGAGGAGCAATTATTTTATTTGATGTCGAGAGGTTTTGAGGAACACGAAGCGGAAACAATGATAGTAAATGGTTTTATTGAACCAATCGTTAAAGAATTGCCAATGGAATATAGTATTGAACTTAATCGTTTAATTGGTTTACAAATGGAAGGGAGTATCGGATGAAATATTTTGATGTCTTAGACAAAAGAGGAGAGAGTAAAGAGATCAAAAAATTTTTGGTAATAAAAAAAGATCAGGAAGTTGAGGTGGAAACAGTAATGGAATTCAAAGAATCTCAGACACAAGGAAACACTTTAATTAAGGCAGTGGTAATGCCGGGAGGCAAATTGAGTTTGAAAGGGATGATAAAAATTGATAAAGGTCTATCTGAAGTGGAGGCATTTTTGCGACAGGCGGTATTGCTGATAGGAGAAAATTCAATGGCGACGGCAATGCCGGAACTAGAAATTGAATCAAATGAAGTAAAAGCTTCGCACGCGGTGGCAATTGGCAGAATTGATGAGGAGCAATTGTTTTATTTGATGTCCCGAGGATTAAAAAGAGAGGAAGCCATAAAATTAATTATCAAAGCATTTTTAGAAAAATGACAGTAAAAAATTATAAAAAATATTTTCCGATTTTTAAGAAAAACCCCGATTTAGTGTATTTGGATAGTGGAGCAACAACTTTAAAAGCAGAAATAGTTTTAGATAAAATGATGGAATATTACACTGAATTTAGTGGCAATATTAATCGTGCTTTGTATCCGATTTCAGAAAAGGCGACCGAAGAATATGAGGAGGCGAGGAAAAAAGTGGCAAAATTTATCGGAGCGGCGCAAGAATCGGAAATAATTTTTACTAGTGGTGCCACGGCCGGAATTAATTTAGTGGCGAGATCGTGGGGTGAGGAAAATATTTTTGAGGGTGAAGAGATAGTGGTGACGGAAATGGAGCACCATTCGAATATGGTGCCGTGGCAGGAATTGGCCAAAAGAAAAAAGGCGGTTTTAAAGTATCTTGAGGTGGGTGAGGATTATAAGTTGGAATGGGAAAATTT
Source organism: uncultured Gammaproteobacteria bacterium (assembly GCA_964516665.1). Taxonomy (GTDB): domain Bacteria; phylum Patescibacteriota; class Microgenomatia; order UBA12405; family UBA12405; genus UBA12158. The sequence goes on along the minus strand of CAZEXG010000001.1, from coordinate 1,183 downwards.
AGAAAAAATAATTACCTCAAAAAGTAAAATTTTAGCCTTAACACAGGTAAGTAATGTATTAGGAACAGTTAACCCAATTAAAGAAATAATTAAAGAAGCAAAGAGAATAAATCCAAAAATTGTAGTATTAGTTGATGGGGCGCAAGCGGTGGCACACATGCCAGTCGATGTGATGAATTTGGGTGCGGATTTTTATGTTTTTTCAGGACACAAAATGTATGGACCAACAGGAGTGGGAGTGTTGTGGGTAAAAAATGAAAGACAATTGGAGATGAGACCGTCGGTGTTTGGAGGCGGGATGATCAAAGAGGTAAAAAAGGAAGGCAGTACTTATACTTCAGGTCCGGAAGCTTATGAAGCGGGAACACCAGCAGTGGCAGAAGCGATTGCTTTGGGGGCGGTAGTAGATTTTATTAATAGTATTGGATGGGAAGCAATCGAAGGAAAGGAAGAAGAATTGACGAAATATGCCTTAGAAAAGTTAAAAAAAATTCCGGAAGTAAGGATTTTTGGACCAGAAGATGAACGAAAAGGGGTGATTTCCGTATCGTTAGTGGGGAAATATGTGCCGGGAAGCCATGATTTGGGTGATATTTTGGGAAGAAAGTTTAATGTTTGTGTCAGATCCGGTCATCACTGTACCATGCCATTACATCATAAATTTGATTTAGAAGAAGGAACAAGTCGAATCAGTCTTGGACTTTATAATGAAAAGGAAGATGTTGATAAATTAATAGAAGCAATAAATTATGCATTAGATATATTTAAAGAGGGATGAAAATGGAAGACGATTTGTATCGAGAAATAATTTTAGAACATTATAAAAATCCGGAGAATATGGGTAAAGTTGATGGTGGATTAGAGATAGAAGATAAGAATTCTTTGTGCGGTGATAGATTGAAGATAGGCGTAAAAATTAAAAAAGGAATTATCGAAGAAGCAAAGTTTGAAGGTGGCGGTTGTGCCATTTCAATGGCGGCGGCAGATATTTTATTGGGAATGGTTAAAGGTAAAAAATTGAGCGAGGTACAGAAGATGAGCGGTCATGAAATTGAAAAGAAAATGGGAGTGGAGTTGACCTCGAGCAGAAAGAGGTGCGCTTATTTGGGTTTAGAAATACTAAAAAAGATTAAATGAGCCTGAGGCGAGATTCGGACTCGCGACGCCCAGTTTACAAAACTGG